>JBGCEM010000028.1:0-20780 GCA_045106335.1 Paracoccaceae bacterium
AATAGCTTTGCTCAGTCACACTGATCTGTCTGATTGCATCAATCCGGGGCATGCCTTGCCCTATCAGAACTTCAACCTGCCGTAACTTCACGACAATCTCTTCGGGCTTGGGTTTCCTAATCGCCATCTCTGGTCCTCCGATTTCCTAACTATAGGAGCGGACCACTTCAAAGGGGGAGGCTCACTCGGCCACCGGCGCATTGACTAAGTCTCAAGGCTTGGGCGCTGATCATATTTGACGTCGTTGCACGCAGAACTTTCTGTCGGTCGCAAATAAATGCGCACAAATCTCGACCATTTAGCTTAAAAATGTGCGCTTTGAAGATGCCTTCGTCTGCGTTTGATTAACCATCGCTCACGCCGGCCTCTGCAAACGTCGCCATCCCCGAATGACATGCGATCGCGCCCTTCAAAATCCCAATCGCCAGCGCCCCGCCCGAGCCCTCGCCCAAGCGCAGCCCCAAGGACAGCAAGGGCGATTTGCCCAATTTTTCCAGCAGCATGGCATGCGCACCTTCCGCAGACACATGGCCCGCGACCACATGATCCAATGCACCGCTGTACGTTTGCGCCAAACACGCTGCCGCCGCCGAGCAGATGAAACCATCCAGCAGCACTGGGATCCGCTGCGCGCGCGCGCCGCAAATCGCACCGGCCATGGCGACCAGCTCACGTCCGCCAAGACGGCGCAACATTTCCAGCCCATCGCCCTGCCCCGCATGCAGCGCAGCGCCATCCGCAACCACACGCGTCTTTAGATCCAACGCCTCACCCGAAACCCCTGTGCCTGCGCCGGTCCAGTCTTGCGCCTGTCCGCCAAACAAAGCTGTGCAAATTGCAGCCGCAGACGTCGTATTTGCAATCCCCATCTCGCCCGTAACGATCAAATCTGCTTTTGGATCAACACTTTGCCAACCTAGATTGAAGGCGTCCAAGAACTCTGCCTCGGACAACGCAGGACCTTTGGTGAAATCCTGGGTCGGTCGATCCAAGTCCAGCGCATGAACAGACAGGCTGGCCCCAAATGCCGTGCACAGCTGGTTAATCGCCGCGCCGCCTGCCTCGAAATTCAACACCATTTGCCCGGTCACTGCTGCCGGAAAAGCCGACACACCAAGTGATGCAACACCGTGATTTCCTGCGAAAACCAACACGTGCGGTGCCTTAAGAACAGGACGGTCGGTGCCACGCCAAGACGCATACCATTGCGCCAAATCCTCCAGACGGCCCAAGGCCCCCGGCGGTTTCGTCAACTGTGCATTGCGGGCGCCTGCCCCTGCCAATGCTTGAAAATCTGGCCCGGGCGCCGCTTCCAAAGCTGTTCGAATTTCATCAATCGAGGAAAATTGCGACATGTCCGCCACCTATTGCATAAACGATGCGCCCTGTTTAGCGGTTGGCTCATCCTTCACAACCCAACATTGACGTCGCCATGCCTTCTAAATCCGACATGTTTCCCTTGCGCCTTGTAGATGTGCATTTGGCCGTGATTTTGCTGACACGGCTGCCAGTCCCGCATCTGTCCACAGCGGCGTTTCATCGCTCGGCGGTCGCGGTTTGGGCCTATCCAATTGTTGGATTGGTCTTGGCCTTGGCGGCTTGCGCAGCCTGGACCTTGGCTGAGATGGGCGGACTGCCAGAAACAGTTCAGGCGGGGTTGGTCTTGGGACTGATGATCCTATTCACCGGGGCCTTGCACGAAGACGGGTTGGCCGACAGCGCTGATGGTCTTTGGGGTGGCAACGACCCAGAACGGCGTCTTGAGATCATGAAAGACAGCCGCATCGGCAGCTACGGGGTGATAGCGTTGATCTTTGGCATCGGCCTGCGGTGGAGCACACTAATTGCCGCCGGGCCTTGGGGCTTCGTGGCAGCAGCCACTTTGTCGCGCGCTGTGTTGCCATGGATGATGGCCAAAGGTCCGTATGCGCGCCCCAATGGGCTGGCCAAATCTGTCGGGGTGCCCAGCAGTGCTATGGCTTGGCTGGCGTTTGGACTTGGTGCTGGGACTGCGATCTTATGCCTTGGCCCGTTGATCGGTTTTGCTGCAACTGGTGCAGCCGCGCTGTGTTGCGTCTGTCTGCGCAAGCTGGCCAGGCGAAAGTTAGACGGTGTCACGGGTGATATTCTGGGCGCAACGCAAAACCTAAGCGAAATTGCCGTTTTGATCGTCGTCGCTGCAAACTTATCTTAGCCACGCGCACATAAAAGCCAGCGCGCGATCTGCAGCGCTGGCCTTTTGAACTTGGGTTTAGGCAGCAATCCGGCTGGTCAGGACATCACCGATTTGGCGAGCAGCTTCGGATTCGTCACCGCTTTCGACCGCCGCGACTTCGCGGGTCAAACGTTCAAGCGCCGCTTCATACAGCTGACGTTCAGAATAGCTTTGCTCACGTTGATCATCATTGCGGTGCAAGTCGCGGACAACTTCGGCAATCGCAATCAAATCGCCCGAGTTGATCTTTTGCTCATATTCTTGCGCGCGCCGCGACCACATGGCCCGCTTGACTTTGGCTTTGCCCTTCAGCGTCTTCATCGCATGCGCAATAACATCTGGGCTCGACAGGGCCCGCATCCCAACATCAATGGCTTTGTGCGTGGGCACAGACAGTTTCATTTTATCTTTTTCGAAAGACACAACGAAAACTTCAAGCGTAAAGCCTGCAACTTCTTGTTCCTCGACGGACACAATCTGGCCCACACCATGGGCCGGGTAGACAACAAATTCATTTGGACGGAAGTCGAGCTTTTTCGACTTTGGCATATGGATCTCTTTCTTTTTGGTCACTGAGTACGGGGCAAGTCCCAGAAAACGAACGCATCTGCACACCTGTTCAGATCTGGCGCGGTGCGAATTGTCCGCCTTCGTCGCCACGGGGCACGGCAGGTTTTAGGAAGCTCCGTCTCACTTTGTGGGGCGGCGATACCATAAATACGATGATTCTTAAAGCCGCCCGTCCGGTAATGTCCTGAAATACCGAAGATTTGGCGGCTATCCGCCCTCGCCTGGCGTTTCCGAGAAGTATTTTTCCAATTTCCCCGCTTCACCGTCGCGTTCATCCGCCTCTGGCAGGGGATCTTTCTTGGTGATGATCACGGGCCACAGTTCTGAGTATTTTCTGTTAAATTCGACCCATTTTTCCGCCTCTGGCTCTGTATCTGGGCGAATAGCGTCGGCGGGGCATTCAGGCTCGCACACACCGCAATCGATGCACTCATCGGGATGAATCACCAACATATTTTCGCCTTCATAGAAGCAATCCACAGGACAGACTTCGACGCAGTCCGTGTATTTGCAGGCGATACAAGAGTCGTTGACAATATAGGTCATGCGCTATTCCGGATAAGTTAACTAAGACCGAGTTAGACCAGCCAAGCGGATCATTCAAGATGCGCCTTGCGCTCTAAATCCATGCGGCGGCGATCTCGCCCCGTGGGGCGCCCTTTGCCCTCAAATTTAGGCGTAGCTGGGATATCTGAGGGTGCGCGCGGTTTTGGTGGGTCCAAGTCGGTATACAGCGTTTGCGCCTCAGGGGCCGGGCCGCGTCGTGTCCCAATCGCCTCGACTCTAATCACACGAATGTGTTCGCCAATTGGGAAGGTCAGCACGTCACCCGGGCCTATGCCGGTCGCGGCTTTAGACACTTTGACACTGTTGATCCGCACATGGCCGCCCGTGACTTGCGACGCTGCCAAAGTGCGGGTTTTGAAAAACCGCGCGTACCACAACCATTTGTCAACGCGCAGCTTTTCAGTCATTGCGGCTCATGTTTTGTCCTTCAGCGATGCCAAAGCGGCAGCGAATGGATTGTCCGGGTCGATTGGTTTTTCGCGTTTGGGCGGGCGGGCTTCGAACTTACGTGCCCCTGGCGATTTACCGCCTTTTTGTGGTGGCCGCTTGCCTTTAGGTTTGCCCTGTCCTTGGGCACCTTGGTCTTTTGTGCGTTGTCCTTGCGGGCGTTGGTTTTGTCCAGAACGCGCACGGTTTTGCCCGCCGCGATTGCCGCCCCATGTGAAGGTGTAAAAAACCTCAAGCTCTGACGCAGCAACGTCAGACACCGCTGGTGTTGCAGCTTGTTCGCTTGCGCTTTCGACGGGTTCTGGCGATTCTTGATCAGACGCATCGGCAGCTGCAGGGGCCGCACCCGGCGCGCTTTCATCGGCGCTTTCCGAAGGCGCGTCAGCTTTTGCGACATCTGGCGCCGTTTTGGTTTCAGGCTTTGCGTCGGTTTGCGGTTTGGCCTTTTCTCGCTCGCCTTTTTCGGCCTTATACCCAAGACCTTGCATCAAATCCGCGAATTGCTCCAGCGTCATCCCTGTGATCGACAGCATATCTGGTTTGGCTTCAAACCCGCCCCGGCTGTCTTCGCTGCGCAACATATCGGCCAGTCGTTCGGCCATATCGACACGAATCGCACGCTCGCCTGAAATCCGATAACCGGACATGATATCCGCACCCTCGGGCGCGCCTTTATCCGACGGGATCGTGACCAATCCTGGGGGCGGTGCTTCGGGGAATGTGTCGAGCCCTTTGGTCAGGCTCCACAAAACCAAACGCAACCGCGTTGGTGCGGGCTTCAGCAACAGCGGCATAAAGACGGTGAACTGGCCAAAACGCACACCATGCTTGCGCAACAGGCCGCGCGCGTCTTGATCAAGGGCTTTGACATCATTGGCGACTTGAGCCCGTGGCAAAATTCCAAAAGCTTCGACTAGCTGGAAAGCAAACCCCCGTGCAAGGCCCGTCAACGTTTCATCTTTGGACATGGACAGCATCGGTTCGAACAAAGCTGCGATCTTGCGGTCAATAAAGTGCTGCAACCGACGCTGTACTTTTTCGGCGACTTCAGGACCCGCAACATCGTCCACAAAGACCTCAATCCGCGGTTTCAGCGCCTCTTGCCCTGGCATCAACTTGCCAACAGCGGATGTGCCCCAGAGCAAACCACCCTGTTCTGTGAAATCAATGTCGGTATCAGGTGCGTTATAAAAGCGGTCTGCACGCAAATGGAAATGCGGCGCCAAGGCTTGAAGCGCTGCCGTTTTGATGGTCTTGGCTTCGGCACTGCCCGCGCCTTTGTCTTGTGTAAACCGGAACCCGTCCAGTTTGCCCACAAATTCGCCTTCAACAGTTACTTCGCCTGTGTCACTTACGTCAGCCACCATGGCCTCCTTTTGGCCGAGCCGGCGAAGCAAAACTGATGTCCGCCGGTCCACAAATCTTTGCATCAACGCCGTATGCAACGCATCCGACAGGCGATCTTCTACAGCGCGCGTCGCGTCACGCCAATGGGAATCGTCAGACGTCCACCCACTTCGTTGAGCCACATAGGTCCAAGTGCGGATAAACGCCAGCCGTTTGCCGATGGCATCAATACCCCCGTTTGGGTTATCAATCCGTTTCACTTGCCGCGCAATCCAATCATCGGGGATTTGGCCGCGCTCATGCAGGTGGCCAAAGATGACTTCCAAAAGCGCCGCATGTTCGGCGTTTGAAATCCCGCGAAAGTCAGGGATTCGGCACACATCCCAGAGCAGACGCACGGCCGGGCCGGACGTGGCGCGTGCGGCAACTTCGCCAGATCCAGCCAGCGTTTTCAGTGCGATCAGATCATCCGCATCGCGCGCTTTGACCAGGATATCATCATCAGGAGACATCTCTAAGGTACTGATAAGACGATCAATTGATCCGAATTGCAGATCAGAGTTGCGCCAGATCAGCTTTTTGAGCGGCGTAAAGCGGTGATCCATGATCGCGCCAGCCACCCCATCGTCCAAGGGGGGCGCATCGCCGGTGACACCGAAGGTGCCATTGCGCATCCCCCGCCCTGCCCGTCCCGCGATTTGCGCCAGCTCATTGGGTTGCAGCGGGCGCATGCGACGGCCATCAAATTTGGTCAGGCTAGAGAATGCCACATGATGCACATCCAAGTTCAGCCCCATACCAATCGCATCTGTGGCGACCAAATAGTCGACCTCACCCGCTTGATACATATCGACCTGCGCATTGCGCGTGCGCGGGCTTAGTGCGCCCATCACCACAGCCGCCCCACCCTTTTGACGGCGCAACAGCTCGGCCATGGCATAAACCGAATCCACCGAAAACCCGACAATGGCACTGCGCGCGGGCATGCGGCCCGTCTTTTTGGAACCGGTATACAGCAATGTCGACATGCGTTCGCGTTGGATAAACTGCGCCTCGGGGATCAGATCCCGGATCGGCCCGCGCATGGTATCCGCGCCCAAAAACAAGGTCTCGTGCAGGCCGCGCGCGCGCAGCAGCCGGTCGGTAAACACATGCCCCCGTTCGGGATCGGCGCAAAGCTGGATCTCGTCCACTGCCAGAAAATCGCAGCCCATCCCTTCGGGCATCGCCTCGACCGTACAGACCCAATATTGCGTGCGCGGCGGAACAATGCGTTCTTCGCCAGTGACCAAAGCCACAACCGAGGGTCCACGAATTTCTACAATGCGATCATAGACTTCGCGCGCCAAAAGCCGCAACGGCAGGCCAATTACGCCCGTGCGATGCCCCAGCATGCGATCAATCGCATAGGTGGTTTTGCCGGTATTCGTAGGCCCCAACACCGCCACAATACGCCCAGATTGGCTCACGGGAACGCCCTTTGCCTTACAACCTGCGCCCTACACCCTCACGTTGTAGCGCTTCCAGGGCTTGCTTGGCGTTTTCGTGATGGGGATGCAAGTCCAGAGTCTGCAAGAATGCCTGTTCGGCGCGCCGTAGATCGCCAAAATTGCGAAACAACACACCCAAACCAAACAACGCATCATATTGATCTGGATTGCGTTCCAGCGCTTCGCCTAATGCATGAAGCGTCGGCCCGTAAAGCTCGGCGGCAAAATACGCGCGCGCTAAAGCGTGCCAGCCTTCTGCAAATTGCGGCGCGTGATCTGTCAGTGCGGTAAAGTGTTCGATCGCCGCTTGGGTCTGCTTTGCCTCAAGTGCTTCGCGACCCCGGCGCAACAGCAAATCCATACTGGCCGATCCGGATTTCGACCAAGTGCTTTTAATTTGACGATCCAGGCGTTTGGCATCTATTTCATTGGCTTGCGCCAGCTTGTCCAACAACTGAGGCAAGTCAGTTTCCGCCTGGACTGAGATAGGAGTCCACGCCACAACGCAAATTGCCGTGACGGTAGTGTAGATCATGCTGCGAAATTTGCTCATAAGGAAATAGTAACACGCTTGCCCGACACTTCCAGAGCAGTTCGGGCATTTCGACAACTTGAGAGGCATCAACTATGAGTGACGTACTAAACGCAGCGGTAGAAGCATTGAACGCAAAACTGGCGGGCTCTGATTTTGACGGCGCCGCAAAGTTTGAAATCGACGGTGAAGGCGCTGTGGTGATTGATAGCAATGGTGCACGGATCTCTGACGATCCCACGGACGTGACATTGTCTGCCGACCGCGACACATTCGAGGGCATGATGACTGGCGACACCAACCCGACATCCGCGTTCATGTCCGGAAGCTTGAAAGTTGACGGCGACATGGGATTGGCCATGAAGCTGGCCTCGGTTCTGGCTTAACTGCACAAAATAGGCCGACAGTCGATGTTGCTGCAGGACGCCCCGTTATTTTTAGATATTGCGCCCGGCCCAGAAGATGGGGCCGCTTGGTGGGTGTCGGCCAGCGATGGTTTGCGGCTACGGATCGCGGCATGGGGACGAGATCGGCCGCACGGTACAGTCCTGATATTTCCCGGGCGCACGGAATATGTCGAAAAATATGGCCCCGCGGCACAGGATTTTGCAGCGCGAGGCTTTGCAACCATCAGTATCGATTGGCGTGGTCAGGGTTTGGCGGACCGCATGTTGGACGATCGCCGCATCGGGCATGTGGATCTGTTTCAAGACTATCAAAAAGACGTTGCTATGATGCTGCGCGCGGCCCGGGCGTTGGATTTGCCCAAGCCCTACTACCTTGTCGCGCATTCGATGGGGGGCTGTATTGGCCTGCGCTCCGTTTATGAAGATCTTCCGGTCCAATCCGTTGTGTTCAGCGCACCGATGTGGGGAATTCGCATCGCCCCTGCCCTAAGACCGGCGGCTTGGGCGTTGGCGTTGGCCATGCCGAAAATCGGACAAGGCGGCAGATTGGCGCCAACAACTGTGCCTGAACCCTATGTTATCAAAGCACCATTCGATGACAACAAGCTGACCACCGACCGCCCCATGCATGATATGATGTTCAACCAAATCACGACACATACGGATCTTAGCTTAGGGGGCCCCAGCTATGTTTGGTTGCGTGAAGCGTTGATAGAATGCGCAAATCTGGCCGCAATGCCCGCGCCCAACCTGGATTGCGCCACGTATCTGGGAACCAACGAAAGGATTGTGCACGTCCCGCGCATCCATGAGCGGATGGAACATTGGTCGAACGGTAAATTGCATATGGTGGAACGGGGCGAGCATGAAGTGCTGATGGAAACACCTGACATTCGCAACCCCATTTTTGACAAGATCGCCACCCAATTTCGCAACGCCGCTTAGATCTCTGTGGCTTTACCCAGGCGCAAAAAAACCGTTAAAAGTGGCTCTCTGTACTACTTGCCCTAGCTTTGGACCATGGCAGAGAAACTCTTAACCTTTCGCCCCGAGGGCATCTATTGTGCGGTCGGTGATTTCTATATCGACCCATGGCGACCTGTTGCGCGGGCCTTGATCACCCACGGGCATGCAGACCATGCGCGCTATGGCATGGGGAAGTATCTATGCACCGATATCGCAGCTCCGGTCATGCGCCACCGACTTGGGGATATCGATTTAGAAACAGCTCACTACGGTAAAGTCCTAAACTTAAACGGAGTGGATGTCAGCTTTCATCCAGCCGGACACGTTCCGGGCTCGGCCCAAATTCGCGTCGCGCATAAAGGCGAAGTCTGGGTGGTCTCTGGGGATTACAAACTGGAAAATGACGGTCTCAGCACCCCGTTTGAACCTGTGGCTTGCCATCATTTCATTACAGAAAGCACATTTGGACTGCCCGTTTTTCGCTGGGCGCCGCAAAGAGACATCGCGCAGGACATCAACGCATGGTGGGCTCAATGTGCTGCCAACGGCAAAATCGCCATGCTGGGGGCGTATTCTTTGGGCAAAGCGCAGCGTTTGATGCGCATGCTAGACGGCAGCGGCCCAATTTTAACCCACGCCGCAATTGAGGGCACGAATGCCGTCATACGTGCGCAAGGCATTGCCTTGCCCGATACTTTCAAAGTCACGGCCGATACCAAAGGCAAAGACCACCCGGGCGCTTTGGTTATCGCGCCGCCTTCGGCTTTGGGGTCGAGCTGGGCCAAAAAATTCGGATCTGCCGAGACTGGATTTGCCTCGGGCTGGATGGCGGTGCGCGGCATTCGCAGGCGACGCAGCGGCGACCGCGGATTTGTGATTTCAGATCACGCCGATTGGCCCGCACTTTTGAAGGCGATCACAGCCACTGGTGCGGAAAATATCTATGTAACCCACGGATATACAGATATTTTCAGCCGATATTTGACTGAAGCTGGGTGGAACGCGCAGATCGTGCAAACGGAATTTGGCGATGATACCGATGAAGCAGACCAAGAAAATGCCGCATGAAGGACTTCGCAACACTCTTCACTCAGATCGATCAGACCACCAAAACCAGTCTTAAAGTCAGCGCCTTAGCCGCGTTTTTTGAACAAGCAGCGGACAGCGATAAGCTATGGACGATTGCGCTGTTTTCCGGGCGCCGTCCCAAACGGGCCATCACGACGGGCAAGCTACGTGAATGGGCCGCCGAGCAGGCGGAAATCCCGCTATGGCTTTTCGAAGAAGCCTATCCGATTGTCGGCGATTTGGCCGAAACCATCGCGCTTGTGTTGCCCCCACCCCCACGCAACACAGACAAAGGTTTAACACATTGGATCAATATCTTACGAGGCATAACTAAAGCAGAAGATGACCTGCCCAAGGTCACAATTCTTTCAGCCTGGGCCGAATTGGACACCACCCAGCGCTTTCTATTCAACAAACTGCTCACCGGCGGTTTTCGCGTTGGGATCAGCCAAAAACTGATGACACGCGCGCTGGCCAAAGCGACTGGAAAGCCCGAACCCGAATTGGCGCATCGTTTGATGGGCAATTGGACGCCGGACACGACGACCTGGCAGGATTTGATTGAGGCCGAAGATGCCAGCGCCGATGCCTCGCGCCCCTATCCGTTCTATTTGGCCTATGGTTTAGAAGATGCGCCCGACAGTTTGGGCGATCCGGCGGCGTGGTCGGCAGAGTGGAAATGGGACGGAATCCGCGGACAACTGATCCTGCGCGACGGGCAGCATTTCACCTGGAGCCGCGGCGAAGAGCTGATAACCGATCGTTTTCCTGAACTGGCCCGCGCGGTAGATTTTATGCCGGATGGCACAGTGCTTGACGGCGAAATCTTAGCCTGGGACGGCCAGCCGATGCCGTTTAACGCCCTGCAAAAGCGTATTGGTCGCAAGACTGTGCCGAAAAAGCTTCTGCAGGACGCGCCTGTGATTCTGTATGCCTATGATCTGCTGGAATGGGGCGGGCAGGATTTGCGAAATCAGGCTTTCGAAGACCGGCGCGCACAACTGGCCCAAATCTGTTCCAATTTGCCCGAAGATGCCCCCTTGCGCCTCTCGCCGCAAATACCGTTTGCCACGTGGGATGCGCTTGCCGATATCCGCGCCACCGCCCGCGACCAACATGCCGAAGGATTGATGCTCAAGCGGCGTTCCGCGCCCTATCTTTCTGGGCGAAAGAAGGGGGATTGGTGGAAATGGAAGCTCGACCCGCTCAGCATTGATGCGGTGATGATTTATGCGCAAGCCGGGCATGGGCGACGCGCGAACTTGTTCACAGATTTCACGTTTGCAGTATGGAACGGGCCTGATTTGGTACCATTTACCAAGGCTTATTCCGGGCTAACCGACGCAGAGTTTCGCAAAATTACGGCTTGGGTGAAGAAAAATACGCTCCAACGGTTTGGTCCTGTGCGTCAGGTCACCCCGGCCCATGTGTTTGAAATTCACTTTGAAGGTATTCAACACAGCACCCGCCATAAATCCGGTGTTGCGTTGCGTTTCCCGCGCATGTCACGTTGGCGCCAGGACAAACCTGTGAATGAAGCCAATACGTTAGATGATTTAAAAGACATGCTGGACACATATGGATAAACCGACCGCGACCTTGCCTCCGCCCCCAAACGCGCCGCTGCAGGCCTTGCCCAACGGTGCCGTGGATGCGCATGTCCACCTTGTGGCAGCACCAAATGAGTTCCCACTATGGCACGGGCGCGTTGAGGACCCTGCCCCGGGCCCTGATTTTGCGGGCTGGCTTGATTTATACCGCGCGCATTTGAGCGCCTTAGGGTGCACGCGCGGGCTGATTGTGCACTCAATACTCTATGGCACTGACAACACTGTGACGGTCGAGGCGGTGCGTCATATGGGGCCTGGCTTCAAAGGCGTGGGCTTGCTGCCAGACGGCGCCACGGACGCGCAACTGGATCAATTCGTCAGCTGGAACATGGTGGCTGTGCGCTTGAATTATGTGCATGGCGGCGTGTTGACCTGGGACGGGGCCAAAGCGATGGCCCCTTCTTTGGCCGCGCGGGGATTGCATATTCAGATGTTGGTCCATGCGGATCGCCACATGGAACAGATCGCAGAGGATGTGCGCGCCTTGCCCTGCCCGGTGGTATTCGATCATCTGGGCTGGCCTGCCGATGGAATGACGCCCGACAGTCCCGGTTTTCAAGCCCTGTGCAATTTGCTGCGCGACGGAGCGGCGTATGTGAAATTGTCAGCACCTTACCGAATGAGCCCGCCACCTTACGATGCCGCCGCCGCTTGCACCCGCGCGTTGATCGACGCCAATCCGCATCGCTGTTTGTGGGGCAGTGATTGGCCGCATTTGATGCTGAACGGGGCGGTCATGCCACTGGCATCTGATCTGTTGAACGCTGTGGACGCGCTGATCCCGGATCCCGAAACGCGACGTCTGATTTTTGTCGACAACCCAGTCAAACTTTTCCGACTTTAACCCCAACTCAGCGCGCGCATAGGTTGCCGTAAGCCCCCCAAGCGCTTAGCTATGCCAAAACATCCTTGAAAGGCTTTTCCATGTTTCACCTTCCCGTTCCGGTCCATGATGCCAACCCCTCTGCTGCTGGGGGGGGCGATTTGGGCAAATTGCCGGAATGGAATTTGGATGATCTTTACGCGGGTGAGGATGCCCCGGAACTAAAGCGCGATTTAGAATGGCTTGAGGGCGAATGTGCTGCATTTGCCGCCGATTACGAAGGCAAATTGGCCGATCTGGATGCGGCTGGCTTGCTGGGCTGTATTGGACGCAATGAGAAGATCAACAACATAGCTGGGCGCATCATGTCCTATGCGGGCCTGCGCTATTACCAACTGACCACTGATGCGGGCCGGGCAAAATTCATGTCCGACGCCCAAGAAAAGATCACTAATTTCACCACGCCGCTTGTGTTCTTTACGCTGGAACTTAACACGTTGGATGATGCTCACTTAGACGGGTTGCTGGCAAAAGATCCGGCCCTGGCGCGCTATAAACCGGTATTTGACCGCATTCGCGCGATGACCCCCTCTCAACTCAGTGATGAGCTTGAAAAATTTCTGCATGATCTTGGCGTCGTTGGGGATGCGTGGGAACGTCTGTTTGACGAAACAATAGCGGGGCTGTCCTTCAACGTCGATGGTCAGGATTTGAACATCGAAGGCACGCTGAACCTGTTAACCGAACAGGACCGTGCCACGCGCGAAGCTGCCAGCCGCGAACTGGCCGAAGTGTTTCAAGACAATATCAAAACCTTTGCCCGCGTGCACAATACGCAAGCCAAGGAAAAGGAAATCCTGGATCGGTGGCGCGGCATGCCTAGCCCGCAAATGGGGCGACACCTGTCTAATCACGTGGAACCTGAAGTGGTCGAGGCCCTGCGCAACGCTGTTGTCGCCGCCTACCCCAAGCTGTCGCATCGCTATTATGAGCTAAAACGCAAATGGCTGGGCCTGGATCGCATGCAAGTCTGGGATCGCAACGCGCCTTTGCCCATGGAAGACACCAACATCGTTGGCTGGGATCAGGCCGAACAGATGGTGATGGACGCCTATTCTGCCTTTGATCCGCGCATGGGCGATTTGGCCGCGCCCTTCTTTTCCAAAGGCTGGATCGATGCCGCGGTGAAGCCCGGCAAAGCGCCTGGTGCCTTTGCGCACCCGACTGTGACCAATGTGCACCCTTACGTCATGCTGAACTACCTGGGCAAACCGCGCGACGTTATGACGCTGGCGCATGAGCTAGGCCATGGCGTGCACCAAGTGCTGGCCGCAGATCAGGGCGAAATGCTGTCCTCGACACCGCTGACATTGGCGGAAACAGCCTCAGTCTTTGGCGAGATGTTAACCTTCCGCAAGATGCTGGATGGGGCAAAAACGCCCGAGCAACGCAAAGTGCTCTTGGCAGGCAAAGTCGAGGATATGATCAACACCGTCGTGCGTCAGATCGCGTTTTACGACTTTGAATGCAAGTTGCATGACGCTCGGCGTGGCGGCGAACTGACCCCCGAAGATATTGGTGAATTGTGGATGTCCGTGCAGGGCGAAAGCCTGGGCCCCGCCTTTGACTTCATGGACGGGTACGAAACATTCTGGGCCTACATCCCGCATTTTGTGCATTCACCGTTCTATGTGTACGCCTATGCGTTTGGCGATGGTTTGGTGAATGCGCTTTATTCGGTCTATGCCGAAGGTGCTGAAGGCTTTGAAGAAAAATACTTCGACATGCTCAAAGCCGGTGGATCCAAACATCACAAAGAATTGTTAGCGCCCTTCGGGTTGGACGCTTCGGACCCGGCTTTTTGGGACAAGGGTCTGTCGATGATTTCCGGCTTTATCGACGAATTAGAAGCGATGGAAAGCTAAGGCGACAACGCTGTAGCAGGCAGCCCCGATCCGCGCTTTGTCGGTCGGGGCGATTTTCTGTGACCGTTAAAGCTCCGGTCATTTGT
The DNA here is from genome assembly GCA_045106335.1 of Paracoccaceae bacterium. Classification (GTDB taxonomy): domain Bacteria; phylum Pseudomonadota; class Alphaproteobacteria; order Rhodobacterales; family Rhodobacteraceae; genus Aliishimia. The sequence goes on from JBGCEM010000028.1 coordinate 14,054, forward strand.
TAGCGTTACAAAATGCCCAGTTGCCCTAACGTCAGAAAGCTGCGACGGGTGGTGTAACGCAGGCAAAGCGACAGGCTATGACACAGAATATTAAAGTGCCGCTTGAGGCAGATCCGCGCGATTGGGTTCGCGTCTTGGCAAACTACCGTGACCCGAACAACTGGCGTAGCAGTTTTGAGTTGGGCGTCAGCTTGGTTCCCTTCATTGCTCTTTGGGTCTTGGCATGCTGGCTTGCGTCCTACAGCTATTTGGCCGCCTTTGTCGTATCAGCCGTTAACGGTTTGTTTTTGTTGCGTCTTTTCTGTATTCAACATGATTGCGGGCACGGGTCCTTCTTCGGAAATCGCAATCTCAGCGACTGGGTCGGACGTGGCCTTGGCGTGTTGACCCTAACCCCTTACGACATTTGGCGACGCACCCATGCGATCCATCACAGCCATGCGGGTGATCTTGACCATCGCGGCATTGGGGATGTGATGACGTTAACTATCGAAGAATACCACCAGCGCACCGCATTTGGGCGATTATTGTACCGCGCCTATCGTCACCCGATTGTGATGTTTGGCCTGGGTCCGACGTATTTGTTCATTCTCTACAATCGCTTACCTCAAGGCATGAAAGAACACGGCAAAGCCTATTGGCTGTCAACCATGGGTACAAATATCGGTGCCGCGTTGATTGTATCCGTAATTGTTTACTTTGGCGGATGGGCAGCTCTTTTCTTGGTATTTCTGCCCACAATCCTGATTGCTGCATCCATCGGTGTCTGGCTATTTTACGTCCAACACCAATTTGAAACTACCCAATGGGACAAGTCCGAAGATTGGCAATTGCATGATGCAGCCCTGCACGGCTCTTCGCACTATGATCTACCGCCCATATTGCGCTGGTTTTCGGCAAACATCGGAATTCATCATGTGCACCACTTGTATTCACGCATCCCGTTTTATCGGCTGCCACAAGTTCTGCGCGACCATGATGAATTGGTTGATTGTAACCGCATGACATTGGTTCAAAGCTTCCGGTGCATCGGGCTGGATCTTTGGGACACAGGGTCTCGTCGGCTTGTGTCCTTTTCAGCGGCTCACAAGATGCGGCCCGTGGTCGCACGTTAACAACGAGAAAGTCAGTCCTGCGCTTTTGCAAACACGTCTTGGATCATCTGCAATGTCGCTTTTGCGTCTTCCAAATGCCATGGATAGGCCGCGTCTGATCTAACTGTCGCACAAAACGCTTCGACCTGCAGCACGTATTGATTGACACCAGTAAAACGTTCGACGTTTTGCGTGGTCTGTGTGCTCAGTTCAAGCTCTGCCTGGTCAAACACATTGGCATTAAAGGGCGTTCGAAACGTCAATACACCGTCCTCTCCGACGAAGCGCATCTGTTGACAAGGGTGCATCCGCATCGAGTTCATCCAACTCGCACGAAACCCGTCAAACCGGGCAGACACCCGCGCCGTGACGTCCACACCCTTCTCAAAATCCAGATCCGCATGGGTGATTGCAACGGGATCTTGCCCCGTCAGCCAGCGCGTACTGCCATACGTATACACCCCAATATCATAGATCGCACCACCCCCTGTCACCGATTTATTTCTAATATTATCAGTGTCTTGCGCGTTGTTGAAACTGAACACCCCATCCACGTGACGCAAGTGCCCAATCGCGCCCTGCTCATACAACGCCTTTGCGCGCTGCCATTGCGGATGATGCACAATCATATAAGCTTCGGTTGCGAACAAGCCGGACTTATCGCGCGCAGCAATCAGCGCAGCAGCATCTGAGGCGGTCAGACCAACTGGTTTTTCACACAAAACGTGTTTTCCCGCCGCCAGCGCACGTTTGGACCACTCGACATGCAAGTGATTGGGCAGCGGGATGTAGACAGCGTCTATCATTGGGTCCGCCAAAAGCGCGTCATACGTATCGTAATTCTTAAGATCTGGCGCAAATTCAGCAAATACCGCAAATTTCTCGGGCGAAGACGTCGCAAGCCCCGCCAAGCGCGCACCCCGAGCAGCATGGATCGCCGGAGCCATATGCTGGCGTGCGAATTTCGCGGCGCCCAGGATTCCCCAATTCACGATTTCTGCCATGGCCACATTCCCTTTTTGCACTTTCGTGGCCTTCTTTAGAGCATGTTGCGGTAAATTGAATTCAAAATACAACGTCTCTCGCATTTGCTCGAAAGCACCCTGCCTGGAACTTGCCTGCCGAGTGCCCCACCTGGCTGCGCAGCTTTGAGACGTTCGCGATACATAATGACCTAGGTTCAAAGCAGGATGCCAAAACCTGCGCGTAAAAAAGCCCGATTTGAATGCTCAAACCGGGCGCTGTTTAGGAGCTTTTATGCAATAGAAAAAAGTGCGTGAAACTTACTGCTTGAATGCCACACGACGCTTCGCGCTTTCGCGACATTTGAAAGAGCCAAAGCTTCAGGCAAGGTACGTTAGGCAGATTCTGACGTTAGCATACCCTTTTCCTGCGCAAGGACGCGCATCTTTTCTTGCAGCTTTTCGAATGCACGCACCTCAATCTGACGAATCCGCTCGCGGCTAACACTATATTGACCGGACAAATCTTCCAGTGTGACCGGGCTTTCCGCAAGGCGGCGTTGCGTCAGGATGTCTTTTTCGCGGTCATTCAGCACGCTTAAAGCTTCGGCCAGCAATTCGCGACGGGTCTGCAATTCATCGCGTGCTTCATAATCAGCCGCTTGATCGGCATCTTCGTCTTCCAACCAGTCCTGCCACTGCATGGTGCCTTCGCCTTCAGAACCAACAGTCGCATTCAAGGACGCATCGCCCCCAGACATCCGTCGGTTCATGGACACAACTTCGGCCTCCGTCACGCCCAGATCTGTCGCGATCCGTTTGACGTTTTCGGGGCGCAGATCACCTTCTTCCAAGGCGCCAATTTTTGCTTTGGCTTTGCGCAAATTGAAAAACAGCTTCTTTTGCGCGGACGTTGTTCCCAGTTTTACCATACTCCACGAACGTAAAACATATTCTTGGATCGAGGCACGGATCCACCACATCGCATATGTGGCCAACCGGAAGCCTTTTTCAGGATCAAACCGCTTTACTGCCTGCATCAGGCCCACATTGGCTTCGGACACGACTTCGGCTTGGGGCAACCCATAACCGCGATAGCCCATCGCAATCTTGGCCGCCAAACGCAGATGCGACGTGACCATTTTATGCGCAGCCCCTGTGTCCTCTTTTTCGACCCAGGCCTTGGCCAGCATGTATTCTTCCTCAGGTTCCAGTAGCGGGAACTTCCTAATCTCCTGCAAATACCGGTTTAGGCCACCTTCAGGTGTCGGTGCGGGGAGGTTTGCATAATTCGCCATTGTTGCTTTCCCTGTATCACGGGGTTGATGTTACCCCTGTTAACATAGATTTGGGGAGGCCGCGTTCGAAGTTCAAGGGCGATCTCTCAAATTCAAAGCTTTGGACCGCGTTAACACCTATATTGATCAGAATTTTGTTAAAAATAAGCGCAATTACAGTGCGGTCACGCGGATGTGCAGTGCATTTCAACCCCGTAACGTGCGCAGGACCGCAGAAAAATCCTCTGGAAGCTCGGCCTGAAACCGCAGCTTTGCGCCTGAAATCGGATGCTCAAACCCTAAAATCGCAGCGTGCAGCGCCTGCCGTGGAAAATGGGACACTGCAAGCGCCGCTTCAGCATTCAGGCTGGTCTTGGCCAATTTGCGCCGCCCCCCATAGACCGGATCGCCCACAAGCCCATGGCCCACATGCGCCAAATGCACGCGAATTTGATGGGTGCGCCCGGTTTCAAGTCGACATTCTAGCATGGCCAAAACAGGCGGCGTTCCAAACCGTTCGACCAATTTCGCACGTGTCACCGCGTGTCGCCCGCCGCCGAAAACCACCGCTTGCTTTTGGCGATCATGGCGATGGCGTTCCAACCCCGAGGTAATTTTTAAGACACCCCCACTCTCAAAGTTAACGCCTTTCACGCCGCGCACCCGCGGATCTGATGTTTCTGGCACACCGTAACACAAGGCCTGATAGACGCGCTCAGCGCTGTGGGCCGCGAATTGCGCAGCAAGCCCGTGATGGGCCGCATCAGACTTCGCCACGACCAACAGACCAGACGTATCCTTATCAATTCTATGAACAATTCCAGGACGCGCCACACCGCCCACCCCGGACAGATTGTCCTGGCAATGGGCCATCAAGGCGTTCACCAAGGTCCCAGACGGGCTGCCTGGCGCGGGATGCACCACCATGCCCGCGGGCTTGTTTACCACGATCAGCGCGTCATCTTCATAAACGATATTTAACGCAATCGCTTCGGGTAAGATGTGGCTGTCAACTACATCCGGCAGCGCAATCGCGACGTGGTCATCCTGCGCCACCTTGGCTTTTGCATCATGGATCACCACACCATTGACCCGCACGGCCCCATCACTGATCATCCGCGCCAAACGCGTGCGCGACAACGCCGCATCCACTGGCACATCTCGCGCCAGCGCCTTATCAAGTCGCAAGGGCGGCTCTGGGCCGATCTGAAATGTAACTGAGGTGCTCAAATGGACGATCCCCTCCCCGAGCCGCAAAATCTGCGGTTCTTGCGTCGTTTGGTAACGGTGCTGACCGCGACGATGATTATTGGCATTGTTTGCATTGTGGTGCTGATGTTTATCCGCATCTACGGACAAACCCCAGAGCAAACTGCACCTCTTTTACCCGAACAAATCACCCTTCCTCAGGGTGCCCAAGCTGAGGCGGTCACTGTTGGATTCGGTTGGTACGCCGTTGTGACACAGCAGGATCAAATCCTAATCTATGACCGGGTGACTGGGGCGCTGCGCCAAACCGTTGATATAGATATGGAATAGATGGCGCAAAGCGAAATGCTAGGGAAGAATGGTACCACCACCCCGGCTCGAACGGGGGACCTCCTGATCCACAATCAGGCGCTCTAACCTACTGAGCTATGGCGGCACGTAACGCTAACGTATCAGCTTGGCGCGCTATATCAACCTTTTGCAGCGACATGCAAACCAAAATTTAGCGCAATCGTGCGCTTGCAAACCGTTCCGAAATCTGGGCATTTCAGCGGCTATATTTTCGGAGAGACCTTATGATCCTTGTTGGCGGCGAAAACCTGATTGATTTTGTCCAGGACCCAAACAGTGATGGGCTGCCCCGATATGTCGCAAATCCAGGGGGCTCGCCGTATAACGTGGCGATGGCGTTGGGGCGCCAAGAGGTGCCGGTGGGGTATTTAACGCCGATCTCAACGGACAGTCTGGGCGACTTGCTGGCCGCGCGCTTGATCGCGGACGGTGTAGAATTGCTGGCCCCACGTGCATCGCAGCCTTCGTCCCTTGCGGTGGTGTCGTTGCAAGATGGCACACCGTCTTACGGCTTTTACCGTGAAAATACCGCCGAGCGTCAGATCTCGGCGGGATCCGTGACCGCACCGGCCGCGACGACAGGGCTGCATTTGGGCTCGCTTGCGCTGGCCAATGGGGCAGATGCGGTCGTGTGGGAAGATTTCTTTCACGCACAAAAAGGCATGGGTCGGTTTACATCGCTGGATCCGAATGTGCGCGCAGCCTTTATCGATGATCGCACAGGTTATGTGGCGCGTATTGAACGCATGGCCGCGGCAGCTGATTTGGTAAAGCTCAGCGATGAAGACCTAGAATGGCTCTATCCCCATTTGGGTCAAGACGCAGCGGTAGCCCATGTGCATGCGCTTAATCCAACAGGTTTGACAGTTTTGACCAAAGGGGCCGACGGCGCGCGGGCTTTGTCCCAGACAGGATCAGCCGAAGTAGCCGCCGGGCAGGCCGATCCATTCACCGACACTGTTGGCGCGGGCGACACGTTTGCAGGGACCTTACTGGCGCAGTTGTTTCATTCGAACCGTCTAAGCGCAGATCATGTGGCGCAAATCGACAGCGCAGGTTTGGTGGATTTGTTGACAGGGGCCGCGCGAGCTTCGGCAATCAACTGTTCGCGCCAAGGCTGTCAGCCGCCAACCCGCGCCGACCTCGCCTAATACCAGCATTCGAAAATCGGGCAAAACGCCCCAAATCACCGGAGCATTGTCCATGGGCATTAACACAGAACGCGACGTCGAAGCCAATTTGCAGATCGGCCCTACAGATCAAGGCATGGTACGTTTGTTTATTGAAGCCAAAGGCGTGGAAATCCCAATGGATTTTGAGCCAGAAGAAGCCGAAGAAATCGCCCAGGAAATTGTCGCCGCCGCGAAAGCAGCCGCGCTGCGCGCTAGTAAGTAGTCATCAACCCCGGATCGCGCAAACTGTGCAAACGCCGCGCGGCATGTGTCGCAAAACTTTGGATCACGGCTTTGCGCCGGGGGGCTGACAACTTGTCTTCAGGCGCCATGCGGATGATTTCACCATCATAGGCATCGGCGATGATTAGCCCTGTGTCTTCGGGCAGCAACTCGGTCGGAAACGTCTCATCCACGGCCCAGAAAAACCGATCACACCAGTCCAGATAGCCCTGCCATTTGTGATCAGACGCGAAATCGGCACGCGATGATTTGCACTCAACCACCCAAATTTCACCCTTAGGTCCCAGCGCCATTACATCCACGCGCAGACCCCGCGTTGGGGTAAGCTCTTCGACGCACACAAAACCATGACTAACCAAATGCCGCGCCACACCGCGCGCCAACACTTGGCCCGGCATCAAAGCGGTTGTATTTGGGAT
>JBGCEM010000029.1:0-3552 GCA_045106335.1 Paracoccaceae bacterium
GTTTGCGCGTAAGCCCACTGGTCAGCGCGATCCGCACCGCATCTTGGCGAAATTCATCCGTCCGTTTCAGTCCCATAGTTCATCTCCTTTGTTGCAGTAAATGCTATCAAAGGGGCGGCATCAAACCGCGACAGGTCCAATCCGTATCTATTTATCAAAAGGTTGTATGATGGCATTATCTGCATTTCTGTATCCGATTTTAATTGAAGGGGCGGCGCTGGTCGCAAAATCTGCATTGGGTGAGTTCGCCAAAGGTGCAGGCAAAACAGCTTTTGAAGCATTGAAGACCAGGCTAACCGAGAAACACAACGTACAAAGTGTGTCGCTCTTGGAGCAAGCGAAAGACAAACCTGAATATGCCGCTGTGATCCGGGCTGATCTGGATGCACCGGCCCTTGCAAACGATCCGGAACTACAAGCTCTTGGCAATCAAGTGCTGGACGCGATCGCAGCTTTGCCAGTTACGTCGCAGCCAGCAATCGACGTGGGCGCAATCCGGGCTTTGGGCAATCAAAGCTTCAAAGACATCGAAGGGATCAAAGCCGATGTGATCGAAGCAGGGGGCGATCAAAAGTTCGAAGGGATCAAATTGCCGGGAAAAAGGTAGGCGCAGGAGAACCATCCGCCCAGACTTCTGCGTCGATGATTGGCACGGCAAACGCCGGGAGAGATATCAATTTCGTCCGAACTGGCGTCGGAGCACTTGGCATCGCTTTGATTGTCGGTGTTGCTCTGCTGGTGAACAATATGTTACGGCCCGTTCCCGCCTACGAACTCAACATCGACGGCATCACGGAAACCTTCGTGGAGCAGGGCTTCTTGGCCCCCGATGACGCTTCTGCGCTGCAAGACCAATTGGTTCGGACACAGGCCGATCTTGACGAATTGCGCACGCTGAACCCCGATTGGGCGCAAGAAGTGAATTCTGTCATCGATGCGGTTAACAACGCCGAACCAGATGCAGCACGACAGGCGTTCTCCAATCTACGTGACCTGATCGCGGAGCGCCGGGCAGAATTACGCGTTGAAGAAGCCAGATTAAATCACGCGGAGGCAACACTGCTTTACACTTTTGAAGTTTCAAAGGCTGAACCTCTGCTTTGTGCCGCAGCTTATTTGGCCGATCAGGACTTTTTCTATTGGATTGATTGCGGTGAAGCACGTCTGGCCGTTGGCGATCTGAACGCGGCTCAAGCGGCATTTGACACAGCGTCAGGGCTTACGGTTGACGAACCCAAAAGCCGCAATGCGATGGTTGCCAAAAACTGGATCGGGAATATTCACGTTCGCAGGGGCGAACTCTGGCTTGCTTTACAAGCTTTTGAGGACGGATTGAGAGTTGCCCGTGATCTTTCCGCGCGGGATCCGGGCAATGCCGGTTGGTCGCGCGATGTCTCTGTCTCGCTTGAAAGGGTCGGCGATGTGCGCGTCGCGCAAGGTGATCTGCCCGGCGCACTGACCGTCTATGAAGAGAGCCTTCAGATTGCCCGTAATCTTTCCGCGCGGGATCCGGGCAATGCCGGTTGGTCGCGCGATGTCTCTGTATCGCTTAGCAAAATCGGCGATGTGCGCCGCGCGCAGGGTGATCTGCCTGGCGCCCTGACCTTTTATGAAGAAGGCCTAGAGATTGCCCGTGATCTTTCCGCGCGGGATCCGGGCAATGCCGGTTGGTCGCGCGATGTTTCTGTATCGCTTAACAAAGTTGGCGATGTGCGCCGCGCGCAGGGTGATCTGCCCGGCGCCCTGACCTTTTATGAAAAAGGCCTAGAGATACGCCGTGATCTTTCCGCGCGGGATCCGGGCAATGCCGGTTGGTCGCGCGATGTTTGGGTGAGTATTTGGAAGATTGCGACGACGGATACGGAATACGCGGCGCAGCATTGGGCAGAGGTTGTGTTACAAATGGAGGATATGCAGGCTCGTGGAATCTTGTTGGTTTCGGATGAACCCTTCCTTGAACAGGCACGTGAAAACCTCTCAGCCTCTCAATAAAGTTCTTTGCTCTTGATCTTGGTTCCCGCTGACCGAAAAACCAGCGCGTCTTTGCCGTGCTCTTGGTGTCTGTGCGGGCTCATGTCGCGAAGGTGACTTATCGCGGCGTTGTCAGGACGTCGGGCGGGTAGGGTGACTTCAACTCATGTGCGACAGGCAAAAGACGCCAGACTAGGGGCCGAGACAGAGGATAGGTGTCCTCGATACGCGTTTTCAGTGGGGAAGTACGGCCAGCCATGTTCTCGTTGGGCTCTTCGAAGCTAAGTTTGTGAAGCCACAAAATCGCTTCCCAGTTCAAAACACCTGATCTTGATGTTTGAAATAGCTATGGGTATGAAATCGTTACGCTAATCCCATTCTGAGAAGCGCAGAGCGAACTTGGAAGGACATTTCCCAGTTCAGGATCGCTAAATCACCCCCATAAGGGCCATTATGGTCAGATCGAAATGGCCTTGAAGCCCTATTTTAATGGGGTTTGAGGGCAGGGCAGGGGCTTTGCAGAACTTGGTGGCGCAAAATGACAAGTCTGTCCGTGAGGGCCCATTTAGCCGCATTTGCAGGACTTCCTGTTCTGCGCGCAATTTTGGCTGCCCTACCGCAGAACCCCTTATTTCATTGGTTCCATCCGGGGTCTTCCGGCTTCATCGCGGGTCTTCCGGTTACTGCAATAATAGGTGTCACAGTACATTTGCAGTGAATGACAGAGATATTTGCAGCAAGCAGTTTTAGGCGAGTGCTGCAGCAAACCGTTTTCGTTCGAAGTGCCGTCTAACGGTCCTGTCAAAGACATGTAACGAACTGCCAAGATCACTTACCGAACGATTCACTCGAATGTCGGCTCTGAGCCCAAATTGCATGTTTTTTGTGCCGCAGCGAAAGCCAGGTTTAAGAAAGCTAATGGGACCATCAGCAGGCATCGATCAGGCGTAGGTACGTATCCTTTTTAACGCCCAATAGCCGACACCAAACAAGACGATCAAGACAGCCGTCGTCGTTAGGCCCGATTTCACAATGGAAGCGGCGCTTGCCGCCAAGACAGTGTTGGCTGATATTTCTGGCCAACTCAGGATCATTAGGCAGATGCCGACGTTTTCTAGATAGTCAGCGATAGCTGCCGCAATAGAAAACCACGTTCCAATTCGAACAAGCCTTTGACTTACGTCTCGTGAACCAAGCCATTTGAACAATGATATTAAGGTCAGCGCCATCAGAGAGGGATAAACTAGATCAAGTGGAATTTGTCGCGTGAGATAGTACCACCTTCCACTGGGTCCCAAGGCATCGATCAGCGAATTTGCCAGTTCAGCCGAATATCCGCCGGGGCGCATGTCGAAAGGGCGAAGGCCGGATAAGGTCTCGATGTGCGCCAGAGTGCCAAAGATCATCAGCAGATAGAATCCGGCGGCAGCGAAACCAAGGAGTGCCGCTTGCCGCCCGTACTGCTTAGTTGGTATCGTCATATTCATTGGTTGTTCTCCTCACCATTGGCACCGTCGTACTGACCGCGAGCAAAGCTGGCATTATCGTTTGATAAGGAATTCGCGATTTGGACCTCTTAAC
>JBGCEM010000030.1:0-18667 GCA_045106335.1 Paracoccaceae bacterium
TCATCTGACCAGTGCCGACGCGCCTGCTTTTTGGCGTCCGACACAACTTCCATACGGGGTTTGGATTTGCTGTTGCTCATAACTGCAACGGCTACAAAATTCCAAATCAATCAAAAAGACGGCCCTCGGCGGATGATTACCCATTGAGCAGCTCGTCTCGGAACCTAGCATTGAAGCTTTCGCAATATCCGTTTTCCCAAGGTGAACGGTAATCCCCCTAAAATTGGTGGTGTTCAAAAGTAGAATTTTCTCGTTAATGCGTCTGAAGAGAGTTTGAATGGCGAACGGACGATATCGCGACGCTCAGATCACTGCGATCATCAACGACCCTGGCGGATGAGTTCGGTCATAAAAAGCGCAAGTCGTTTCCATGGGCTTCACAAACAATAAAAAAACCAGTGGCGCTGTTGTGATATGCAGATCAGCCTTGCTGCAACCTTTTGAATAAAGCTGATGTATCCCAACGTCCGCCACCCATCTTTTGCACGTCCTTGTAGAACTGATCGACTAGCGCTGTGACCGGCAGGCTTGCGCCATTGTCATTGGCCGTGTTCAGGCAAATGCCCAGATCCTTGCGCATCCAGTCCACCGCAAAGCCATGATCGAAATGATCGGCCAGCATGGTTTCATAGCGGTTGGACATCTGCCAACTGCCTGCCGCGCCCTGGCTGATGACCTCGACCACGGCGTTGCCGTCCAGACCAGCCTTGTCGGCAAAATGCAGCGCTTCGGACAGACCCTGCACCAGCCCAGCAATGGCGATCTGATTGCACATCTTGGTCATTTGGCCCGCGCCGCTGTCGCCAATGCGGCGGCATAGCTTGGCATAGATGTTCATGATCGGCTCGGCCCGGTCATAATCGCTTTGATCTCCGCCGCACATGATTGAAAGCTGGCCGTTTTCAGCACCCGCTTGCCCGCCCGACACAGGTGCATCCACAAAAGCGATCCCGCGGTCTTTGGCGGCGGCGAAAAGCTCGGCTGTGACGGCGGCCGAGACGGTCGTGTGATCGACAAATGTGCTGCCCTTTTCCATCGTGGCAAAGGCCCCGTCATCCCCAAGACAGACTGCGCGCAAATCATCGTCATTGCCCACGCAGGCCATGACCATCTTAGCGCCTTTGGACGCCTCAGCCGGGGTCGCGCCGGACGCGCCGCCATGCTGTTTGACCCATGCATCCGCCTTCGTGCCAGTGCGGTTGTAAACTGCGACCTCATGGCCCGCAGCCGCCAGATGGCCCGCCATAGGATAGCCCATTACACCAAGGCCAAGGAAAGCAAGTTTTGTCATCGTCTCATCCAGTCTGATTAAAGAAGGTCACGCGGAGTCCTGCCCGCAAAGAAAGCATCAAGGTTATCAAGGGCGCGAAAGCCCATCGCATCGCGGGTTTGGCGCGTGGCACTGCCGATATGGGGCAGCATGAAAATGTTGTCATGCGCGGCAAAGGCCGGGTTCCCGCCGGGCTCGACCTTGAAGCAATCCAGCCCCGCAGCCGCAATCTGACCTGAGCCAAGTGCTGCGATCAACGCGTCCTCGTCCACCAGCGCGCCACGCGCAGAATTCACGATTACAGCGCCTTGCGGCAGCAACGCCAGACGCGTAGCGTTCATCAGATCCGTTGTGTCGGGCGTGGCGGGGCAATGCAACGATAGGAAATCAGCAACGCCCAACAGGCTTTCAACGCTGTCGTGATATATCGCGCCCTGTGCCTGATCGGCAGGCAATTCACTGCGGTTATAGTAATGAATCTCCATGTCGAACCCACGGGCTTTGGCCGCAAACGCGCGCCCGACTCGGCCCATGCCGACAATGCCAAGGCGCGCGCCGGTGACCTGTTTGCCAACCATGAAGGCGGGGGACCAGCTGTCCCACGCGCCGGTGCGCACAATCCTGTCCCCGGCCACCGCATGACGCGCCGCGCCCAGCATTAGCAGCATTGCCAGCTCAGCCGTGGCGTCCGACAGCACATCTGGCGTATTGGTGACTGCAATTCCCCGCCCCTTCAGCGCCGGCAAATCGCAGTGATCCACCCCGACAGAATGATTTGCCACGATCTTCAAACGATCGGAAAACTGCGCCACCACGTCGGCGCTGAAATGCTCGGAATGACACGGGATAATGGCGTCAAAATCAGCGCTTGCGGCGATCAGCTCGGATGCGCTGCCGGGGCTGTCTGCGTGGTTGATGACAGCGTCATAATCCTGCGCGGCCCGCGCCAGCGTTGCGTCCGACAGGCGGCGGGTGATCCAAAGACGCGGCTTGCTCATTTCTTGCGAATGCATTCGTCAAAGAAGTCATAAACCGCCATGCCGCAGACCAGAATGGCAATGATCATGAACGGCAGTCCCCCTGTGAACCCGGCAAATCCGCTTGAGATACTTTGCGACAAACCGCCCACAAAGATGCACAGGATCGCGGTGCCGATAAAGCCGACCACCATTTTAACGCCATAGGACATAAGGAAACCTTTCGTTACTCTGCTGCTTCAGCAAGATGGGTTTGTAGCCAGCGCGCCGTGCGCAACAGCCGGTCGTCTTTTTCGGCAGGACCAATCAGTTGCACACCAATGGGCAGGCCAGTATCGCCCACCAAAAGCGGCAAGCTAACACAGGGCAACCCTGCCAAGGTCCACAAGGTGCAGAAAATCGGATCGCCTGTGCCATTGCCAAATACCGGCGCTTCGCCCGCGGCCGACGGGGCCAGAATCGCGTCGAATTCTACAAAGAAGTCGGCAAAGAACGATTCGGCCGAGGCTTTGACCGCCAGCGCATCGTCATATTCCGCCTTTGAGATGCTGCGCGCGCGGGTGATCACGGGCTGCAGCGTATCGCTGATCTGATCCCAATGATTTTCGAAGACCGTGCCTTGATGCTGGTTGATCTCGTATTCATGAATGCGCTGCTGCACTGCGACCAGATTGGACAGGGTGTCGGCGGGCTCCATCCGCGTGACCTGATCGCCCAGAATGTCCAGAACTTCGTCCAGCCCTGTGCGGGCGTCTTCAGACAGACGGTCATTGAAGGGCAAATCGAACCACGCCAGATCGGGCGTGACCGGCACATCGGCCCCGGCGCCTGCCAGCATATCGGGGCGTGGACGGGCAAAGCTGGCCGGATCATGCTGATCATAGCCGCTAATCGCGTCGGTCAACAGCGCCACATCGCGAAGCGTGCGCCCAAAGCAACCCACCTGATCCAGCGACACCGAGGTCTGCAAAACGCCGCTGCGCGAAATCACACCGCGCGTCGGCTTGAATCCAAATGTCCCGCAAAAGGACGCCGGGCGAATAACCGACCCGTTGGTCTGCGTGCCAATCGCCAGCGGCACATGACAGGCCGCCACCGCCGCCGCAGAGCCACTGGACGACCCCCCGGGGCTGTGATCGGTATTGTGCGGATTGCGCGTGTCATTGGCATGCACAAAGGCCAGCTCGGTCGTGACCGTCTTGCCCATGATCACGGCGCCCGCTTCGCGCAACTGCTCAACTAAACGCGCCACATGATCTGTGGTGCGCCCTGCAAAGATCGGCGTGCCGCGCTGCGTAGGCATCTTGGCCGTGTCGATAATGTCCTTCAGGCCCACCGGGACCCCATGCAAAGACCCCAGCGGCAGGCCCGCCTTGCGCAGACGATCACATTCCGCCGCCTGTGCTAGCGCCGCATCCCCGTCCAGAAACGCCCACGCCTTGATCGCGTCATCCGTCGCAGCAATGCGATCCAAACAAGACTGTACCAACTGAACCGAGCTCAGCCGCCCTGCTGCCATATAAGCCAGCGCATCCAAAGCGCTTAGGGAATAGGCTTCTTTGATCACGGGATATAGGGCCCAAATAGATATTCAGGGAACCACAGGGCAATGCCCGGGAAGGCGTACATCAAGCACATGGTGAGGATGACAATTCCCAGATAAGGGATGATGCCGCGGAAAATCTCCATCAGCTCGATCTGACTTTTCAGAACCCCCTTTAGATAATAGGCCGACATGGCCATTGGCGGGGTCAGGAACGACGTCTGTAGGTTCAGCGCGATCAGCATAGCAAAGAAATACGGGTTTACGCCGAACACTTCCAGCAAAGGCAGGAAAATTGGCACAAAGATGATCAGGATCTCGGACCATTCCAGCGGCCAGCCCAGCAAGAAGATAATGATTTGCGCAAGCACAAGGAACTCCCATGGCTCAAGGTCCATGCCCCCGACCCAATCGGCAATGATGTCATGCCCGCCCAGATAGGAAAACACCGACGCAAAGGTCCAAGAACCCACAAACAGCCAGCACACCATCGCCGTGGCCTTGGCCGTCAGGAACACGCTTTCCTTCAGCTTAGTCCATGTCATCGACCGGTACAGCACCGCCAGAACCATGCCGCCCAAGGCGCCCATCGCAGCGGCCTCAGCTGGTGTGGCAAGACCCCCAAGGATCGATCCCAGCACCAAGGCAATCAGAACCGTCAAAGGAACAAAGCTTTTCAGCAGGTCCAGGTAGATTTCGCGCGGCGGCGGTACATGCTCCATCGTTGGTTTGGGCGCAAGGGACGGGTTCAACCAGACCCGCGCCATCACATACACGATATACAGACCTGCCAGCAGCAAACCGGGGAACACAGCCGCCGCATATAGCCGCAAAGGCGACAGATCCGCAATCGCCGCATAGACGATCAGCATGATAGACGGCGGGATCAAAATGCCCAGCGTCCCGCCCGCGCAAATCACGCCCGAGGCAAAGCTTTTATTGTAATTGGCATTGGCCATCGCCGGGAACGCCAGCAAGCCCATCAGCGTCACAACAGCGCCCACAATCCCCGAGGCCGTCGAAAAGACAGCGCAGGTCAAAAGTGCTGCAATCGCAAGGCTGCCGGGCAAATTACGCGCCGCCATGTACAGTGAAAAGAACAACTTATCGACGATATTTGCACGTTCAACCACATAGCCCATGAACAGGAACAACGGGATCGCGACAAGGATCGGGTTCTCCATCACCGAATAGGTGTTCTGGTTCAGCAGGTAGAAGATATTGTTGTTGAAAATATCGCTGAATGTCTCAATCGGGCCGCCTTGATGGTAGGCGTAATAGCCAAAGGCCACGCCCATCGCGAGCAAAGTGAAAGCAATCGGGAAACCAAGCAGAACAAGGACAATGAACAGTCCAAGCATCAACAGGGCGACTTCGGGATTTGTCATGGTGTACTCTTTCTGGAAGTGCCTGCGTGGCTCATTTCTGGCTAGGGCTGGCGGCGCGGATCACGTCAAGATCGGCCTCGGTCAACATGTCTTCGGTCTCTTTCACATCGGCAAGCCTCTCGGGCCACACTCCGGTACGGAATGCCATCACACAGCGCACCAGCTCTGCGATGCCCTGAATGGCCAGCAGACACCCGGATAGCGGGATCAACGTCTTGAAGAAGTAAATCTGAATACTCGCGGGGCTGTTGAAGCTGACTTCCTTATAGCGCCAGCTGTCAGATGCGATTTCCCAGCCATACCATGCCAATGCAAGGATGCCGGGGAAGAAGAACAGGAAATACAGCACGAAATCCAGACTGGCCTGAACGCGCACAGGGAACAGGCGATACACCACATCCGCGCGTACATGCGTGTCCTGTGCTAAGGCGTAAGCGCCGCACATGAGGAACAATGCCCCATACATCTGGATCATCATGTCAAACGCCCAGACCGTCGGCGCATTGAGCACATAGCGCACAAACACCTCATAGGACACGGACAGCGTCAGGATTAGGATGCACCAGCCAAAGGCACGTCCCACCCAAAGGCTAAGCCCTTCAATGGTATGCACGAATTTCATGTTTGAACGCTCCCGTGATGCGCCGATGCAACGTCTTTATGCGCGACTGCGGCCATAAAAATCCGGGCATCGCGTGGACGCCCGGACTGGTCTTTTTTGCTTTAAATGATCAACCAAAATAGTGGTTATAAGCCAGCTTATAGTCAGGCTGGTTCAGATTCAGATAGTTCATAACATCCTTGGCATAGGCCTTTTGCGATTCCATCACTTTGGCAAAGAACGGATCATCGCCTGCAATGCGGTCTGCAACAGAGTCCCACGCTTTCAGCTGGGCTGCCATCACCGAATCTGGCGTCCGGTACACATTCACACCATCGGATTCCTGCAGCTTCAGCAGGTCATCGGAATAGCGCTTGGTGTTGCCCCAGTAAAAGCCCGAGTTTTCGGCCATGGACGCGTTCTTGATGATTGCCTGATGTTCAGCGGACAGCGCGTTGAACTTGTCCTTGTTGAAGGTGACTTCAAAGAACTCTTGGCTCTGGTGATAGGACGCAAGGTGGTAATGCTTGGACACGTCTTGCATACCAAAGTCACGGTCCGATGTCGGGTTGTTGAATTCCGCCGCGTCGATCAGACCGGATTTCATTGCAGGCTGGATTTCACCGCCGGGCAGCTGCACAACAGACATACCCATTTCGAGCAGAACGTCTGCCGCCAAACCAACAGTCCGGTACTTCAGACCTTCCATTTGCGACGCGTCCGTGATCTGCTCTTGGAACCAACCCAAAGGCTGCGCAGGCATGGGCGAGTTGAAGAAGGACACAACGTTCAGACGCAGGTTGTCCATCAGCTCGTCAAACAATTCCTGACCGCCGCCCGCATGCACCCAGCCCAGAACTTCTTGCGAGGACCAGCCAAAGCAAGGGCCCGTGCCGAACAGCGACGCGGCCTTGGATTTGCCGTACCAATACGCGGGCACATAATGTGCGGCGTCCAGAACTCCGCGGTGAACCGCGTCCTGCATCTGGCTTGTTTTCACAACCGAGTCGACGGACAAAACTTCGATGGTGAGTGACCCACCGGACATCTCGTTGACGCGCGCCGCAAAGGATTGTGCGTTTTCTAAGAAAATGCCGCCGCCCCAAGCCGCTTGCATTTTGAGTGTCGTGCCGTGGCCGTCCGCAATTGCAGGTGTCGCCAAAGCCGCAGCGCCAGCAACAGCCGAGCCACGTAGAAATTTTCTACGGTTGATAGTATCTTTCATAGGTCCTCCCAAGGAATGTCGTGCAGATCCGCCATACTGACAGGGCCGCACACAACTTTTTGGTGTCCGATTTACGCAGCGCCAGCTCACGCCCATACAGGCGCAGACTAATATTCGACAACGTTCATGCGGTCCGAACGTAAGGATATGTCAAATGCGCGCGCGGGCAAGTCGTATTTTTATAACTATTGTGCAAAAATCTGCGCCAAACTGCACTTTATCACATTTAGTTTGCTTCGCATGGGGTCGACCTAAGCACCATGGAATCACCTATCCATCTGATTTGAAATAAAACAAAGTGTCTGCCTGGTCTGGAAGATCAGGTCATAATATCTGCGCAGGCGCGAAGCGGCCTTAGTGTGCGTGAAAAAGACTTGATCATTCTAATGAGGAAACAACTTAAAGCTGTGCAGACGATAGCCACACAAAAGCTTGAATAGCCACACAAAAGCTTGAAGTTGTGTCAACAAAGACCGAAGACATAACGGATACTTTCGCAGGTCCGCCTGTGTATCGTGCGTTAAAAATGGTGGCGTTTTCGGTAAACAATTGTCCCAAGCTGGAACACTGTGCGATCTTTTCAGACAACACAAAATGGAACACACTTGTCGAGGTAACCCAAAGTGTGACTTCAAAAATGCCTATCTGTGGGAAATTTATCGATGGCAAAAAGGCGTTAAATTTCCTGCTGGAATGCTTCAAAAGCCCAGGAAACTCGGGGCCGAACAACGCGTGTGCGATGAACAAGCAAACGATCAACGGCAGCCCCAACCCAAGAAGCGCCGTGCGATATCGGGCATCAGCACTCTGCTGAAGGCCAAATCAAACGTGTTGGGGTTGTCGTCCGAAAGGTCGTCTTTGCGACGCCAAAAAGCTTCATCCAGCGTCAGGCCATGCCCGGATAAAGCGCCGCCTGGGATTGCTGTGCATGCCTTCAGAGGACCGGCTTCTTTGTAAGACTACTCAGCGCTGGCATCTGGTGTTGAGACAGGCGTGATTTGCGACCCTTGTCCAGTAATTTGCGAGTTCTGTTGTTCCAACGTGCTTTTGTAATGCCATGAACCATTACTTTTGAAAAATCTGAATACGTGAGGCAGGCACCGCGATCAGAGCCAGAGCATTTCGCACAAGCTTGGGAGATTGCGCTGGAACTACATCCAAAATCCTGCAAAGTCTGGCTGCGGATCAATCAAGGAGGATCGGCAGTGGTCGATCTGTGGCAGGGGCTTCTTCAGGCATTTTGGCTGGTTTCAACAGCGGATCGCGAGCTGGCCGAAATCGCGCTGCGCTCTTTGAAGATCACGTTTTCCGCCCTGGCTTTGGCCTGCATGATTGCCTTTCCTTTGGCGGCTCTTCTGGCGGTGCGCCGGTTTCGCTGGCGGCGCACGATGATTGCTATTCTGAACGCCTTGATGGGTCTGCCGCCGGTGGTGGTTGGCCTGGTCGTGTATGTGCTGTTGTCGCGCTCTGGTCCTTTTGGCGCTTTAGGTTTGCTGTTCACGCCTTGGGCGATGATCATTGCCCAGATGATTGTGATTGTGCCGCTGATCGCCAGTATTGCACATCAATCCTTGCGTGACCTTTGGCATGAATACCACGATCTGTTGATTTCAATGAATGTGTCGCAGTTTCAGAAAATAAAAACGCTGCTGTGGGATTCTCGGCGGGCCTTGATCACGGCGGCCTTGGCCGGTTTTGGGCGGGGGATTGGTGAAGTCGGGGCGATTATGATCGTAGGCGGCAATATCGACAATGTCACACGTGTGCTGACCACCGCGATCGCCCTGGAAACAGGAAAGGGCGATTTTGCTTTGGCACTTGCGCTGGGCTTTGTGCTGATTGCCTTGGCCCTGTCTGTCAATCTGGCGATCCACTGGCTGGGACGTACCGAACGAGAGGGACGCTGGTGAGCGATTTATTCCCATTGCATGTGACGGGCGCGATCACCCGGCGGCGCAGCACCCCCTTAGTTGGGCCTGTGGACCTGACGCTTGAGGGGCATGGGATCTGTGTTGTCCTGGGTCCCAATGGCGCAGGCAAAACGTCTTTGCTGCGGATGCTCCACGGGATTGCGCGGCTGCACGCAGGCCAGATCAGGTGGGCATGTGCGGCTCAAACAGCGCAAAACCAGCAGGCCTTTGTGTTCCAAAACCCGGTCATGTTGCGCCGCTCGGTCCTAGATAATCTGACCTATCCTTTGACGATCAAAGGGATGCCCGTGTCTGCGGCACGCATGCAGGCGCAGGCTTGGGCCAAACAAGCGGGATTGGGCGGGCTGTTGGAGCAACAAGCCCCTTCACTGTCGGGCGGCGAGCAACAGAAGCTGGCGCTGTGCCGTGCGTTGATCTCGGCCCCCAAGCTAATCTTTATGGATGAGCCTTCTGCGTCTTTGGATGGGCGCGCAACGCGGGATATTGAGCAGATTTTGATCGACACCCGCGCCAAAGGCACCCAAATTTTAATGTCGACACATGACATGGGGCAGGCGCGCCGCTTGGCGGATTATGTGATCTTTATGCGGGGCGGGCTTGTCCATGAAACCGGTCCGGCACTTACGTTTTTTAACACCCCTCAAACACCCGAGGCCCGGGCCTTTTTGAACGGAGACATCGTCGAATGATCAAGTCGTTTTTTTTACTTCTTGGGTTTTGCCTGATCACCAACGCCGCGCAGGCCGCAGATACATTGCGCCTGGCGGTGACGACCTCGTTCCATAATTCGGGGCTGTCAGATGTACTGCTGCCGCAGATCAAGGCAGATCTGGATTTGCAGGTTCAGCTTTTGGTTGTCGGCACCGGGCAGGCCTTGAAGCTGGGGCGCGCGGGGGATGTGGATGCGATTTTGGTGCATTCTGAAGCGGCCGAACTGGCCTTTATTGCTGCCGGGTATGGCACGCATCGCCAAAAGATCATGTATAATGACTTTGTCGTGATTGGACCGATATCCGACCCGGCGCAGGTCAATGCGGCGATGACAGCGCCTGAAGCCTTGCAAAAAATCGCCGATCATGGCGCTGATTTCATCAGCCGGGGCGACGACAGTGGCACCCATAAGAAAGAGCAAAGCCTGTGGGCGGCGGCTGGGATAACGCCGTCAGGCGTTTGGTATAAAGCGGTGGGTGCGGGCATGGGGGCGGCGCTGAACACGGCCTCGGGGCTGAATGCGTATGTGGTATCCGACCGCGCCAGTTGGTTGAATTTCGCCAACAAAGGCGATCTTGATTTGCTCTTTTCTGGGGATCCGGTGCTATTTAACCAATATGCGTTTTTGCCAGTGAATCCTGAACGGCATGCCCATATCAAAGCTAAACTTGTTGCCAAGTTGGAACGCTGGCTGATCTCGGACCGCGCAAAGGTGTTGGTGAACGGCTATCAGATTGATGGGGAAACGCTGTTTGTGTTCAACGCGGTAGAGTAACGTGAAACACGCGGGGCGCCGGACGGCTTGTAGTTTTGGTGAAAGTTATTTTATAAAGTAACAAATTGGTTGTGTAGAAGGACGACTGGTCATGCGTAAACAAGCCTCCAAACGGCAGTCCGACGTGCTAAACCTGTTGCACAGGAACGCAAAACCTATGACCGCTTACGCAATTCTGGATGCGATGAAGCAGAGTGAACCCAATCTTGCGGCCCCTACAGTTTACCGGACATTGAGTGCGCTGACAGAACAGGGTCGGGCACATAAGCTGGAATCGATGAAGGCCTTTGTGCCGTGTCGGTGCGATCACGCAGTGTCGGTGCCGGTTTTGGCCGTGTGTGAGGCATGCGGCATCGTCGAAGAGCATGATGGCACGCCAATTTTGTCCACACTTTCGGCGCTTTCCGAACAATCGGCGTTCCGTGCCACGCGTCATATCGTCGAAATGCACGGTCGTTGTCAGTCTTGCGCTGCCTGAAATCTTCACTTTTTAAAGGAAATTTGCCATGATCAGATCTGCTTCTGCTGCTTTACTTGTGTTAACTGTCAGTGCGGCAAACGCCGAAGATACGCGCCAATTGGACGCGCATGAACATGGTGTTGGCCAGCTGAATATCGCCTTTGACGGGGGTCAGATTGCGATGGAATTGCACGCGCCTGGCGCAGATATCGTTGGCTTTGAATACGCCGCTGAACGTGCAGAAGATCGTGCCAAAGTCGATGCCGCTGTCGCCACTTTGGCGCGCCCGCTGGATTTGTTTGCGCTGCCCGCAGCGGCCGGGTGCAGTGTGGTTCAGGCCAGCGCGTCTTTGGAAAGCGAAGAAGATCATGACGAACATGGCCATGAAGAAGGTGGGCATGATGATCATGACCACGAAGCGCATAAAGATCACGACGACCATGATCACGCTGATCATGCAAAAAAAGAGGACCATGACCATGACGCGCATGACCATGCCGATCATGAAGACCATGCGGACGAGGCTGGGCATACCGAATTCCATGCTGAATATCTGTTGGATTGTGCCGATACATCCCAGGCGCGTGTGATCGACTTCGCCTATTTCACCACGTTCCCCAACGCGCTAGAGCTTGAGGTTCAAGTTATCTCGGACAAGGGCGCTTCGGGGTTTGAAGTTATGCGCGATACGCCCGTGCTTGACCTGCGCGACATGTTCTAAGCGAGACGCGGAATGGCGTCGACAGATCACACGCTTGACCTGACAGATGTCCGATACCAGTGGCCGGGTCGGAGCGCATTTGGGTTGGACATCGCAAACTTTACAGTGTCGCAGTCCGAACGTGTGTTGCTGTTGGGCGCAAGCGGGTCCGGCAAATCGACGCTTTTGTCGTTGATCTGTGGAACGATTGTGGCAGATCGCGGGTCTGTCAGTGTTGGGGGCAAAGATATCGCGTCTTTGTCTTCAGGCCAGCGGGACCGGTTCCGGGCTGAACATATCGGTCTGATTTTCCAACAGTTCAATTTGCTGCCCTTCGCTTCGGTGCTCGACAATGTGCTGTTGCCGCTGCATTTCGCGCCTGCGCGCCGGGCCCGGGTGACCTCACCCCGCCAGGCCGCGCGGGATCTGTGTTTGACGCTGGGACTGCCAAAAGATGCCATTGCCGCGCAGGCAGGCACGCTAAGCGTGGGGCAACAGCAGCGTGTGGCCGCAGCGCGGGCGTTGATTGGTGCGCCGCCACTGATTGTTGCGGATGAACCGACCTCGGCTTTAGATGCTGCGACCCAGGCCATATTTCTGGATCTGCTTTTTGAACAGGTGTGCGCTTCTGGGGGGACGCTGTTAATGGTCAGTCATGATGCGCGTCTGAGCCCCCAATTTGACCGCGCGGTCCAGATGTCAGAGATCACACAAAGCTTGCAGGACGCCCGATGATCGTTCGATTGGCTTGGGGGTCTTTGCGCGCGCGCGCTTTGACGGTGTGTATGACCACGTTGGCGATTGCCCTATCCGTCGCGCTGTTTCTAGGGGTCGAAAAGGTCCGCACAGGGGCCAAGGCCAGCTTTGCTGACACGATTTCGGGCACGGATCTGATTGTGGGCGCGCGCTCTGGTTCGGTGCAATTGCTGCTATATTCCGTGTTTCGCATTGGGAATGCGACGAACAATCTGACCTGGGACAGCTATCAAGACATCGCCGCCCGACCCGAGGTGGATTGGATCGTGCCGATTTCGCTGGGCGACAGTCACCGCCAATTTCGGGTGATGGGCACCACAAATGCGTTCTTTGAGCGGTACAAATTCCGGGGCGGGCAAGCGCTTGCTGTCGCGGATGGTGTTTTGATCGAGGATTTGTTTGACGCGGTAATCGGCGCAGATGTGGCTGCGACTTTGGGCTATAGTATTGACGATCCGATTGTGGTTGCGCATGGGCTCGCGTCTTTTGTCGAGCATGACAATCAACCGTTTCGCGTCTCTGGCATTCTTGCGAAAACCGGAACGCCAGTGGATCGCACGGTCATCGTCAGCCTGGAAGCGATTGAGGCGATCCATGTGGATTGGGGCAGGGGCGCCAAAATTCCAGGGCAGTCTACCCCTGCAGATGTGATCCGCCAGATGGAGCTGAAACCCAAGGCCGTCACCGCTGCATTGGTCGGGGTAAAAAGCCGGTTGCAAGTGTTCGGGCTGCAGCGCGCGATCAACGAATACCCCCAAGAACCGTTACTGGCCATCCTGCCTGGCGTGGCGTTGCAAGAGCTGTGGCAAATCGTTGGGATCGCGGAAACTGCGCTGGTCGCAGTTTCGGGCATGGTGGTGGTCACAGCGCTTATTGGGATGATGGCGACGATCTTTTCCAGCCTGAATGAACGCCGCCGCGAGATGGCGATTTTCCGCGCGATGGGCGCACGCCCCCGCGTGATTTTGGGCCTGTTGGTGATCGAGGCCGCGCTGATGGCCGCGATTGGGGCCGTCTTGGGGTTGGGGGTGCTATATCTGGGGCTGGTGGTGGCACAGCCTATGGTCGACAGTGCCTTTGGACTTTGGCTGCCGATTGAGCCGCCTTCGCTGCGCGAGCTTTGGGTGTTGTTGGCTGTGGTCATCGCTGGCGCAATTGTGAGCATGATCCCTGCGTTGCGCGCCTATCGCTTGTCGCTGGCGGATGGTATGATGGTGCGTATTTAGGAATAAGAGGTTTAGTAAGATGGTTTTCTCCCGACGTAAATTAATGACAGCGGCTGCAGCCTTTGCTGCGATCCCTCGGGCCAGTGCATCTGCCACGCCCAAGGTCATCACTTGGGATGATTTGATCCCGCCGGGGGTGCCTTATGCTGAAATCATAGGTGATGGTGAGATAGATTTGATCAACGACACATGGCTGCCAGTCTTTGATGAAAACGCCACCAAATTGAATGCGGCCTTAGATGGGGCCTATATCAAAATGCCGGGCTATATACTGCCGATTGATATCTCGCCCAAAGGTGTCAACAGCTTTATAATGGTGCCATATGCCGGGGCTTGTGTCCACGTTCCTCCCCCGCCTGCCAACCAACTTGTTTTCGTGAATACTGAAACGCCCTGGCCTAGTGACAATCTTTGGGATCCAGTTTGGGTGACGGGCAAGATGCGGCATGAATTGCAATCTACGACGCTGGCAGACATTGGATACGCGCTGACAGCAGATGAGATTGAGGCATATGAATGGGACTGACGGGCCTGACACCGTTTTCGCGTCGCGCGGCGATGGCGGCACTGAGCGCTTGTTCCATCTTTCCGACAGCGGCGCTGTCCAAGGACTATATCGATCTGGAATGGACTGATCTGATTCCCGAAGGCCAACCCATCATCCCGCCGGTAATCCAAGACTTGATCCAGCACGATGGCCCCCCCAGCATGTCCAGCGAGCAGCCGCCCTCGTATGGGGTGCGCACGGATTGGAACGGTGCAGTTGTGCGTTTGCCCGGGTTTATCGTGCCGATTGATTATTCCGGCACCGGTGTCACGGCGTTTATCCTTGTGCCCTTTGTAGGGGCCTGCGTTCATGTTCCGCCCCCGCCCGCCAATCAATTGGTCTTTGTGACAACGCAAAAGCCCTATGAAAGCTCGGGCTTATTTGAACCTGTGAATGTAATCGGGATGTTCGGCACAGCATCGACCTCAACGCAATTGGCAGATATCGCCTACGCGCTGTCAGCAGATCACATTGAGCCTTTTTAAAGATATGATATGCTAACTCTGGCGTGGGCGCGGACACAGCGGTGATGTTTTTGAACGTGCCCGTGTCTGTCTGTTGGAGCGTTTCTTTTGAAGCAGTCGCCTTTTTATACGGCATTCTTGGATCAGGTCGCGCGATTGGGGGGCTATCACAACGCGCATTTGCATATTGATCGTGCAAATACGCTGGATTTCAAAAAGAACTTCGGCCATTTGTCTCTGTCTCAAAAACACGGGCTGATTTCTGCGGTGCATCAAAGCCCGTTTTACGAACACGCAAGCTTACAAACCAGGATTAACCACGTCTTAGATGTGATGGTGGCCTGTCAAACCAAACGTGCGGACAGTGTTATCGATGTGACTGCAGACGGGCTTGGACTGCTTGCCTTGAACTGTGCCAATGACGTGGCGGCTGCGCGCGCTTCCCAGATTGATTTTCGAACGGCCGCCTATTCGCCCCTAGGTTTTCGTGATGATGCGCCCGAACGATGGGCTTTGATCGAACAGGGCGCAGAAATCGCTGATTTTCTAGGGTGCCTGCCAGAACGGGACGATCGCACGGACTACCCCGATCACATTGGGTACAGGGAATGTTGTCGGCGCATGCTGGATCTGGCGCGCCAGGCAGATAAGGATGTGCAAGTCCATGTGGATCAGGTCAATCACCCCAATGAAAACGGAACTGAACGTTTGTTGGATGTGATTGAAACTGAGAGGCTGGGATTTGGAACTGCGACTGCGCCAAAAATATGGGCCGTGCATATGATCTCGCCGACTTGCTACCCGCAATCCCGGTGGGATGAATTGGTGGACCGACTGCGCAAGGCCAATATAGGTGTGATTTGTTGCCCCTCGGCGGCACTTGGGATGCGACAATTGCGGGGTATGCTTGCACCGACTGGCAATTCAATTGCCCGGGTGCTTGAGCTTTGCGCAGCTGGCGTTCCCGTGCGATTGGGCTCAGACAATTTAGCAGATATGTTGTCACCCTCGACAACTGCGAATCTGACAGACGAAGTCTTTGTTTTGTCTGCGGCGCTGCGGTTTTATGACATTCCAATCTTGGCAAAGCTGGCGACAGGAACCCCCTTTTCACAAGAAGACAAAGACAGACTTAAAGAGCATTTAGATGAAAACGATATGGAAGCAGCTAAGGCGCTTCGTCGATGGGGACCCGTCGGTTAACGGCGCGCCGAATCCAGGCGACCCCGCCGATCCGCTTGTGTTAACGGACCCAAAGATGATTGCCGCTTTCAAGACATTGTCGGCGGATCTACGCAAAGAACGGCCCGTATGCCCTGTCGCGTCAGGGGGTGTCTTACTGCTGGACCCAGAGGACGTGCGCGCGGCGTTCTCAAATCCGAACCTGTCAAACCAGCCGTCTCGGTTTTCTGCCCTTGCTCCGAAAAACAAGGATAAATACGTTGCGGCGTCTGTGGCCGCGAATATTTTGCCTTTCTTGGATGCACCTCGGCATGTGGCGCTGCGGCAATGGGCCAGTCGCGCGTTTTTTGGTCACTTTAAGGAATTCGAAGCGCGGATTGAACCGATCGCGCGGGCGCATTGTGCCGAGCTGGCTATAGGTCAAACCGCGCGATTGGTCGAAGATGTGGCGCGCAATTTCGTAGTTGAAGTCATAGGCAAGTTCGTTGGTCTAGAGCAGACGCCAGAGGCCATGAAACAATCTACATCGGCCCTGTTTCGGCTGTTTGCTCCGGCTGCTGATGCGGATACCTTTGCGCAAACCAATGCCGGACTTGCGCAAGCGCGTACGCAACTAGATCAAGCTCTGCAGGCCCGACGGGGTGATCAGGTGGAATGTTTGATGACGGCTTTGGATGCTTCCTGCCCGTCAGACATGTCGGATCGTGAACGCGATACTTTGATATGTGATACGGCCTTGTTGTTCTTGGCGGATGGGGTCGAAAATGTAGAAGCCGCAATTGGTGTCGTTATGATGTGCTATGCCCAGACACCAGAGCCCATAACTGAAAGTTTTGTACGCCGCGCGATTGCATCTGACACGCCAGGTCAGACCATTGCCCGCATCGCCTCACAAGACATAAGCATCGGATCCCTAACGGTAAAGGCCGGCACGCCGGTGTTCTTATCTTTGGCAAGTGCGAATGACGGTTCAACACAGGATGATTTCACTTTCGGGCGCGGGCGACATAAGTGCATTGGCGAACATTTGGCGGTGGCGATGGTTACAGCCCTGTGCCAGCATTTGGCGCAACGCCAGCCCAAAATTGATGCCTCAGGTCTGACGTATCGGGGCATGTTCGGTCATAAATGGCCGCGGGGGCTGACGATTACGTTGCAAGCATAAGATTCAAAACAGGCTGGGAAACACCAGTTTCTTGCAACGACCAGAGGATTTCGCCTGGAACCTTGTGACCCCTTGGCTTGCAAGGCAACAGACCAACCATACGGGAATGCGCTTGTTGGGAAATGTGATTTTCACCGGAAACGTGACCGTTTTGCCCGGCGGAATGGGCGTGTCAAATGCGCCGAAAAATACGTTGGCTTTGCGCATACAGCCGTCCAGATTGATCAAATCGATTTGAACGGATAGCCCGCTAACCTCTGTCGGATCCCAAATGGTGCCCGACGTGTTCGTGACATCAAGTTCAAATGTAGCTTGTCCATTGGGCTTATACGTATGCGGGCGCTGACGCAGTTTGATTTTAGCTTTTGGCGCACTGCGACGTTGATCGAGGCTCCAGGTGCCGTTGGGTGCGGGGCTTGGCTTTGGCGGGGTTTGCACGCCGTCCAAAATATTATTCAGCACAGGTAAATGGGGCGCAATATTCTGCGCGTGAAATTCGTGACGGCCTTCAAAATGAAGCGAAAGCACGCCCTTTTGATGCAGCAGGTCCTGTGCCACACTATAATTGCCATAGACCGTGCGCGCCGAGTTTATGTCACAATGCGACATTCCATGCACAGTTGGCACGTGGACGCGGCGCGCGGGCCAATAGTCAAAACTGATTAGGACGCGGATCTGTCGGCCCAGCTGCACCAGCCGTTCTGCGGTGTGGTGCATTACCCACGCCCCGCCACAAAACCCGCCAAGGGCGATGGGCCCTTCGGGTTGCACCGTCATAATCTCATCGGCTAATTGCTGGGCGATCACTTCGAAATCTTGTTCTGTGCGCCGTTTGAACAGACGCAGTGAGCCCGTCACATAAAGCGGGCGGCGCTTGCCCATTGTGTTCAAGATTGCGTCGACTTCCTGATGGGCTTGGCTTACCCAGAACAACGGATGTCCCGGTTTTAGGCTTCCGATCCCGCGCAACAATCCGCCCGGCACGACGACCTGTCCGGGCCACCCCACCGTGTTTTCTTGGATAAATCGAACCGGTCTAGGGCTGGGTGTATTTGGTGCAATGCTGTTTTGGGTCAGACTTGCGACGAGGCCGGAAAATGTCGGTGCCTCAAACAATTGGTTGGGCGAGATTTCACGCCCTAACGTCTTTTCCAAGGCCAAAAGGAACTGCGTCGCCGTTAGGCTGTCACCACCCATGTCAAAAAAGTCATCTTCCCCGTCTGGTGCGCGGCATTTCAAAATCTGGGCCCAATGTCGCGCAACCGCTTGGGCCTCAAAGGATGCGGCGTCTGGCGCTAAGGATCCCGTCGCGACGCGCCGCGCCTTTTGATCTGTCGCGGTGTGCCGCGCTTTCCAATCCGTTTCGGCATTTCGTTTCAGCAATACACGGTCCACTTTTGCGTTCGCTAAACGGGGCAGCTGATCCAATATTGTGATCATATTCGGGCACTTAAAACTGGCCAATTGGGTGTTCAGGTGTGCTTTGACGGCGGCGCTGGTCAGATCACTGCGTACTGAGATGCTTAAGCCCACTTGTTCGCCCAAGGTGGGATGGGGCATGGCATAGGCCGCGGCCTCGGTCACATCGGACATGTGCAAGGCTGCAGTTTCGATCTCGTGGGGGGATACTTTTTCGCCACCGACATTGATCATTTCCTTCAAACGGCCTTGCAAGAAAAGGGATCCGTCGGGATCGCGTTTGCCAAGGTCTCCGGTGCGGAAATAGTGCTCAAAGAAGACATCGTC
>JBGCEM010000031.1:0-41502 GCA_045106335.1 Paracoccaceae bacterium
ATGCTGGACGGCAAATGCAGCTTCCAAACGCTGCCGCCCGAGGGACTTTATATCTGGTGGGGCGCGTTTTTGGGGATGCCGGAGCAAATCTTGGATCATGGTCCTTTAGCACAAGCCGGTCCGCGCATCATCCAGACCCGCGCCCGCGTCCGTGCCGCCCATGGGTGGATTATGGACACCTATATGCTGCGCCGATCCTGAGGTCACTAACCTCAGAAACCCACACCCTTTGGCTTGCGCCCTCGCCGCCCCCGTGGCACCACATCGAACATGACGACCACGCTTTTTACCAACGCCCGGCTGATTGACCCCGAGGCGGGAACGGACACGTTAGGATCTGTCCAAATCGCTTTTGGCGTGCTGCAATCCGTGTCAGACGACCCGCACCCAAAAGCCCAGGACAACGCGACCGTGATCGATTGTGCAGGCAAATGCCTGGGCCCCGGTCTGGTCGATATTGGCGTCAAAGTGTGTGAGCCAGGTGAACGGCACAAAGAATCCTATGCCAGTGCAGGACGCGCGGCTGCGGCTGGGGGCGTAACCACAATTGTGACCCGCCCCGACACAGATCCCACCATCGACACACCCGAAATTCTGGAATTCGTCACCCGCCGCGCGCAAGCCGATGCAGCTGTGAACGTCGCCCCTATGGCTGCGCTGACGAAATCCCGCGCCGGGCACGAAATGACCGAAATCGGGTTTCTGCAAGACGCGGGTGCAGTGGCCTTTACCGATTGCGACCATGTGGTGACCAACACCAAAGTGCTGTCGCGCGCGCTGACTTACGCCAAAGCCTGTGGCGCTTTGGTGATCGGCCATATCCAAGAACCAAACCTTTCCGCTGGCGCTGCCGCGACCTCGGGGAAATTCGCGTCCTTGCGTGGCCTGCCCGCCGTCAGTCCCATGGCCGAGCGTATGGGCCTGGACCGCGACATCGCCCTGATCGAAATGACCGGCGTGCGCTATCACGTGGATCAAATCACCACCGCGCGTGCCCTTCCCGCCCTAGAACGCGCCAAAGCCAATGGGCTGTCGATCACTGCAGGGACCTCGATCCATCATCTGACACTAAACGCCTATGATGTGGCGGATTATAGGACGTTTTTTAAGCTGAAGCCGCCTCTGCGCGACGAAGATGATCGCCTGGCCGTGGTCGAGGCCGTCGCTTCGGGCGTGATTGATATCATCTCGTCCATGCACACCCCACAGGACGAAGAATCCAAACGTTTACCGTTTGAAGAAGCCGCCTCGGGTGCTGTCGCGCTGGAAACTTTGCTGCCCGCGGCCTTGCGGTTGGTGCATGGCGGTTACATGGATCTGCCGACCCTATGGCGGGCAATGTCGCTGAACCCGGCCAATATTCTGGGCCTGCCATCAGGGCGGCTTCGCGTCGGAGCCCCTGCAGATTTGACGCTGTTCGATCCAGATGCGCCGTTCCAGCTAAATCGTTTCAAATTACAATCCAAATCAAAAAATACCCCCTTTGATGATGCACGCTTGCAAGGCAGAGTTTTGGGAACTTGGGTCGCAGGGACCCGCGTGTTCGGAGGATCCTGATGCCCATTTTAGACAGCAGTTTCAGCGCTTTACTTTTGTGGGCCGTAATCGGATATGTCGCTGGATCCATCCCTTTTGGCATGATCTTGTCGCGGGTGATGAACTTGGGCAATCTGCGCGATATTGGGTCTGGATCAATTGGGGCCACGAATGTCTTGCGCACAGGATCCAAACCTGCTGCCGCTTTGACCTTGTTGTTGGACGGCGCAAAAGGGGCGCTGGTCGTTCTTTTGGCCCGCGGTCTGGCCAGTGAGGACGCCGCACAAATTGCAGCGCTCATGGCGATGATCGGGCATTGTTATCCGATTTGGCTGAAGTTCAACGGCGGCAAAGGCGTTGCGACATTTCTGGGCCTGGCCCTCGCGCTCAGTTGGCCTGTTGGCGTGGGCTGCTGCTTGGCGTGGTTGGTCGGTGCCGCCATTTTTCGCATTTCTTCAATGGCGTCATTGCTCAGCGCGGGGGTGTCGACCTTTTTAGTGATTATGTTGGGTGCCGGCCCTGTCTTTCTGTTGATGGTGTTCCTAACCGTCCTGATTTTCTGGCGTCACCGCAGCAATATTGCCCGCCTGCGCGCGGGCACCGAACCAAAAATCGGTCAAAAAACCTGATCTTTGGAGGCGAATTCAGAGCGTGGCGCGTAAAATCGCATTCAAAACAAGCTGCCTCTTGCATGCGATGAAACGCGTGTTTTGAAACGCAATGAATTCAATTGAACGCGACACGCTCTAGTTAATAGGAGTAATCCTCAAACACCCGCGTCACATCGCCATTCCAATCGCTGTGATAACGCTCCAACAGCTCATCTGCAGGCGCTTTGCCGGTGTCCAAAGTTTCGCGCAAAGCACTTAGGAAATGTGTCTCATCCGGCACCAGCCCACCCGAGCCTGGACGCGCCCGCGCTTTTAGACCCGCTTCGGACAAATCCACTGCAGCGCGCGCCAGATCCAGCATTTTGATGCCGTTCACTTCAGCTGCCAACCCCTCTTTATAGGCTGCCACACGCAAGGCATCGCGCGTTTCCGCGTCCCAATCCTTGACCAAATCCCAAGCTGCATCCAAGGGCCCCTGTTCATACATCAAGCCCACCCAAAACGCAGGCAACGCACAAAGCCGCCGCCATGGCCCGCCATCCGCGCCCCGCATTTCGATGAACTTCTTGACCCGCGCCTCGGGGAAGATCGTTGTTAAATGGTCTGCCCAATCGCTTAGCGTCGGCGTTTCCCCGGGCAAAGCAGGCAGCTTGCCGTTCAGAAAATCGCGAAACGACATCCCCAAAGCGTCGACATATTCACCGTCGCGATAAACGAAATACATCGGCACATCCAAGGCGTATTCCACCCAAGCCTCAAAGCCAAATCCGTCCTCAAACACGAAGGGCAACATACCGGTGCGCGCGTTGTCCAACCGTTTCCAGACCCACCCGCGCCAGCTTTTCTGACCGTTCAACTTGCCCTCAAAAAACGGAGAATTGCCAAACAATGCGTTGGCCACCGGTTGCAGCGCCAGCCCGACGCGCATTTTCTGCACCATGTCCGCTTCGGAACTGAAATCCAAGTTCACCTGGACCGTACATGTCCGGCGCATCATCATTTTGCCGCTGGTGCCGACCTTATCCATGTAGGCATCCATCAATTTATAGCGACCTTTGGGCATCATCGGCATCTGTTCGTGGGTCCAATGCGGGGCCGCGCCCAGTCCAATGAACCCGACACCGACCTTGTCCGCGATAGCTTTGACATCAGCCAGATGTTCGTTCACCTCGTCGCAGGTCTGGTGGATCGTTTCCAAGGGTGCACCGGACAATTCCAACTGTCCGCCTGGCTCTAGCGAGATATTGGCATCGCCTTTGGTGAGGCCAATCAAATTGCCGCCCTCAATCAGCGGCGCCCATCCTTTGCCATCGCGCAAGCCTTCCAGCACCAGCGAAATAGAGCGCGCGCCCTCAAATGGCAACGGTTTCAGCGTGTCTTTGCAATAGCCGAATTTCTCGTGCTCAGTCCCAATCCGCCAATCTGCCTTGGGCTTGCAGCCATCAGCCAAATACTCGGCCAATTGTTCGTACCGTTCGATCGGCCCACCGCCAGACTGGGGAATTGACATTGCTGGGTGCCTCCTGGCTATTGATTATAGACTTTTGAGTTCGGCTTTTGGAATGGTGCGAAGCGGGGGTTATGTCAATGCAACCAGTCTTGCGGTGGGCGCACAAAGCCCCTGCTCCAGATCACAGTATCGTGCGGCGTTTCGTCGTTCAGATGCCCCAACATCCGCTGCACATTCAGGCCTGGCAACGTGGTAAACGCATCAAATAATACATCCGCGCCATCCGCATCGATAGGGATGAAAAGCCTTTCTTCTTTGGAACTTAGACGCCAATGGGTGGTTACTGAGCTGCGCAACAACGCCAATTCAGTCATATCCCGCAATGCCATAGCGCCGCCCGTCAAAGGACCGAAATAGATAATTTGCCCCTCGTCGACATCCACGGACCCAACGCCCCCTTGTCGTCCCCGAAACCGAGCACGCTGAGTGCCGACATAAGCCAGCCCAGCGCCAACCAACGCCGCGCCGCCCCCAACCAGGCCCATCAACTGCCCAGGACCAACGATCCACCAAGATCCCATCACAATAAGCGCCGCGCCCACAAGAACTTCACGCCAACGCCATAGCGTATCCCGCGCTTCGGGCCGGATAAAGGACGTCATTGGCACCTCGGGGGGTCTGCAGCCAGTTGTACGCGATAGGTTCCGATTTGGCCAAAGCCGATCGCCGTATAAGCCCTGGCGGCTTGCGGTGAAGATGCAAAAAGGATTGCGCGGTCTACACCTTCAGCTTTGGCCTGATGCAAATGCGCCGTCACGATCCGTCGTGCCAATCCAGAATTGCGGCGGTCACGTGGCACGAAAACACCGCCGACTTGGACGCATTCGGGAACGCGCGCATTAAAGGCGGTCATGGCCACCGGTTGGTCGCCTTCACAATACAAACGCAAATCATCATTCACAATTGCCGCCTCGGCGGATTGTTTTGCACGCGCGTCGACGGCAGGACCCGGGCGCGACAAACCCGCATCGACTTCATACTGTTGGAACCAAGATATCAACAAATCGCGATCTGCCGCATCAGCAGAACGCACCATATCCACATCGTCTTCACTTGGCAAACGGCTTAAGTGTAGTGTAAAAAGAGGCTCATCCACAGACACTTTCCAAGACTGCTGTGGAAAACTTTGGCATCTGAGGATCTGATCAACCTGATCGCTATCTCCTGTTATGCCAGCAATTGATCTGTGCTTGACCTGCGCAACAAAGGCTTCGACTGCCTGTTCGTTGAGACCAGGATTTTGACACATAACATACCCACCATTGGTCACGCCAAACACAGCTTCGATGGCCTGTCCAGGTGACCATAGGAAAAAATCTGTTCCATGCCGGTGCGCCGCGCCAATTCCATGCGCTGCGAGGTTCCCGCGCAGAAACATCGACGTTTCGGTATAAAGCGCCAAGAATCGGTCAATTTCGGCGGTATTCTGGCGTGTGGCCGCGCGCAGCATGTTCGTCTCCGTTTCTCATGCGTTGCTCAAACGTTAACAGGGAGCGGCGCCAACCACAAAGGGCCTAAACCCATTAATATGTGTGTAATCGGCAATCTCTTCGAAACCGACCCGGAAATAGCATCGTGTCGCTTCAGGCCCAGACGATGATAGCAGCGCCCGTTTCATGCCCTGCGCGCGCTGCTCTTTCAAAAATGTCGCCACAGTCGCAGTTGCAACACCCAGCTTTCGCTTATGCGGGGGCACATAGATATCCGCCAACTGTACCATGTCTTCGCTGCGTCCGCTCAGTCCGATCATTGCGGCGGGCTCATCTTCGTGCAGCGCAATAGATGTCACGCCTGTGGCCAAAATATGCTGAACCATTGTCGCCGGAGCAATCCGCATTGATGTGTCAGCACAATATCCTTCACACCAAAACTGCAGCAAGGGCCGATCCGCCAATTCAGCGCGACGCAGGCGTATATCGGGACCAGCAGGGGCAACCAGCGTATCCAAGTCACACATCATCAATGGTTCGCACTTCACTTGCGCGCGTTCAACAACCCCGCCGATCAGGCGTCGCAGCATCGGGCTGATAACATCTGCCGCCCCGATCGCCTTTGAGATGCGCCGCCCGGCTAACATTGCGCCAAGCGGCTTGGTGTCTAGCTCTTGCGTCGTGTGCGCCATCAAGTGCCCCGACCGGGTGCAGCCAATAACCGCCACCAAATCTTCGCCCTGACGCAATCCCCAAAAATCTGTGCTGTCCGGATGCGGCTTGAGCCCAAGCCCATGGTTCAGCAAATTCCCATGCATAAATAAGCAATGCTGCCAATTGTCTTCGAAAAACGCCTCAAGCTCGGCCAATTCCAGCATCGTCAGCTGGAACCACCCCCCCAATCGCCCAAGCTGGATTGCCAAAGCGCCATCGCGGCCACCGCTGCTGTGTCCGCGCGTAAGATTCGCGGTCCAAGCGCTATGGGCACGGTTTGGGGCATGTTCAAAATCTTGGTTCGTTCCCACGTCGAAAATCCGCCTTCCGGTCCGATCAGGATGGCCCAAGGCCCCCCCAGATCGCCTGGAATGGCACAAGATGCCCCCGCCCGGCCTTCATCCGCAAACAGGATGCGCCGGGTCGGGTCCCAATCGTCCAACACAGCCCGTAACCGCACAGCCTCGGCCACCTGCGGAACGAAAGTCGCCCCGCATTGCTCTGCCGCTTCAACAGCATGAGCCTGCAGCCGATCCGTGCGCACACGGTCCGAATTGGTATGTTCAGTTATCACTGGTGCGATCTTCATCGCCCCCATCTCCACGGCTTTTTCTACGATGAAATCGGTTCTTGCTTTCTTAATGGGCGCAAAAAAGAGCCATAAATCCGGGGGCATAGCTAATGGCGCGGTAACCATGTCGCAGATCAGCACGCCATTTCGCTTGCCCGCTTGCGCAATTTCTGCCCGCCACGCACCGTCGCGGCCATTAAACAGCGTCACCGCGCCGCCCACAGTTTGGCGCATCACACCAAACAAATAATGTGCCTGATCCCGCGACAGCGCAACGGATTGCCCCGCCCCCAAATCTGCGTCTACATACAGTCGAATTTTCTCACTCATGGACCCATGTTCTATGCAAGAGCCTTCCCAAGCGCCAGAGCCCGCCGCGGGCCAAGTTGCAGACGCCGTCAAAGACAATTGGGTCGACACACGTGCCCCAAGCTGGGCACGGCCTTTCTTGCGTCTAAGCCGTGCGGATCGCCCGATTGGGACTTGGCTTTTGTTATTGCCGTGCTGGTGGGGGTTGGTGCTGTCGATGTTGCACAACCAATCCGCCAGTTGGTTTGATGCATGGATCGCCCTGGGATGTGCGGCGGGTGCGTTTTTGATGCGCGGTGCGGGGTGTACATGGAATGACATCACCGACCGAGACTTCGACGGCCAAGTCGAACGCACCCGATCACGTCCGATTCCGTCAGGACAAGTCAGTGTCAAAGGCGCTGTCATTTGGATGTGTCTGCAAGCGGGAATTGCCTTTGGGATCTTGCTGACTTTCCCGCCGATGGCCATTCTGTTGGGGATACTCTCGCTGGTTCCGGTCTGCATTTACCCCTTCGCCAAGCGTTTTACGTGGTGGCCACAGGTGTTCTTAGGCCTTGCGTTCAATTGGGGCGCGTTGCTGGCCTGGGCCGCGCATTCCGGCAGTTTGGCCGCCCCTGCTGTGGTTTTGTACTTGGCTGGGATTGCTTGGACACTGTTTTATGACACCATCTATGCGCATCAAGACACCGAGGACGACGCTCTTATCGGAATCAAATCCACAGCCCGCTTGTTTGGCGACAATACCGCGACTTGGCTGCGTCGGTTTTTGGTTGCAACGACCGCGCTTATGGGGCTGGCGGTAATTTATGCGCTGTTGCCGGTTGGTTCGGTTCTTGCCCTAGTGGTGGCGCTGACGGGCCCTTGGGCCATGGGCTGGCATATGGCCTGGCAATTACGCCACCTAGACGTAGACAATAATCCAATATTGATACGATTGTTTCGCAGCAACCGCGACGCAGGCCTGATCCCGCTGCTTTTCTTCGCACTTGCCCTGGTGCTATGATTGCATGATCAAACCCGAAAGCGTACATCTATATTATTGGCGCCGATGACATTTAAACCAGCGAGACCCACCCCCTCATGCGACTGTCCGCCCTTGTGCACAAATTGGCCGCTTTTGCCGTCGCGGGCCTGTTGGCTTATGTCACTGCTAATTATTCGGTGACCCTGATCGAGGATCGGTCCGAAATCGGTGTGCGCTCGGTCCTAGATGATCGCGGGTTAACATGGGCCGAGGTGTCTGCGGATGGGCTGCAGGTTAACCTCGCAGGGATAGCACCGACCGAAGCGCTGCGCTTTTCGGCTCTGACCGCAGCTGGATCCATCGTCGACGCGGCGCGCGTGATTGATGACATGCAAGTCGAGGCACAGGCCGCTTTGATGGCCCCAAGATTCTCTGCTGAAATCTTGCGCAACGATGCTGGTGTGTCGATTTTTGGCCTGGTCCCCACCTCTGAGGATCGCGATGCCATCGGCGCGCGCTTTAGCAAATTGGCAGGCTCTGCTGAGTTTGCCGACCTTTTGGAAACCGCCGACTACCCAGTGCCCGCCGGCTGGGGTGACGCGATGAGCTTTGCGATGTCAGCCCTGGACAGACTGCCCCGCGCCAAAGTGTCGGTCGAGGCAGGACGCGTTGCGATCAAAGCGATTTCCGAAAGCCGCGAAGAAAAAGCAATGTTGGAAAGTGCGCTGCGCCGGACCGCACCGCCAGGATTAAACGTTTCGTTGGACATCAGTGCACCGCGCCCTGTGTTGACGCCATTCACCTTGCGCTTTGTCAAAGACGAAGACGGCACACGGTTTGACGCCTGCTCTGCCGATTCTGAAAAAGCCCGCACTCAAATCATCGATGCGGCCTTCAACGCAGGTTTGACTGGACCAGGCGCGTGCATCATCGGCATGGGCGTGCCAACCCAGCGATGGGCCGAGGCTGCGGAACTTGGCATCGCAGCTGTGAACGAAATTGGCAGTGGGTCGGTCACCTTTTCTGATGCAGACATCACGCTGCTTGCGCCCCAAGGCACTGATCCAGCGCTGTTTGATCGCGTCATCGGGCGCTTAGAAAACCGGTTGCCAGATGTGTTTGCCTTGAAAGCTGTGCTGCCCAAACCCGACAACCCATCCGAGGGCCCTGCCGAATTTGTCGCAACTTTAAGCCCCGAAGGCTTGGTACAGTTGCGTGGACGTTTGCCGGATGCTGCCACGCGCAGTTTGGCCACCTCTTATGCGCAGTCATTGTTCGGAACAGACACCGTCCGGACCGGCGCGCGCTTGGCCGAAAATCTGCCAGCCGACTGGTCGACCCGCGTTTTGACAGCCCTTGAAGCCCTGGGCAATCTGTCCAATGGGGCCGCCGTGGTCGGCCCCGACACGCTATCTGTGTCAGGCAACACAGGCGATCCGCAAGCCAATGCACAAATCACCCAGCTACTCGCCTCAAAGCTGGGGCAAGGTGCCCAATATGACATTCGCGTGGTCTACCAAGAAAAGCTGGACCCCACCGCCGGTTTGCCAAGCCCCGATGAGTGCGAAGCCGAAATCGACGCGATCCTTGAAAAGCGTAAAATCACATTCGAACCCGGATCCGCGACCATAGATGAATCTGCCCTAGGCACCATGACCGATATTGCAGAAATCCTACGATTTTGCGGCGATTTGAAATTGGAAATTCAAGGACATACGGACAGCCAAGGACGGACCTCGATGAACCAAGAACTCAGCCAGGAACGCGCCCAATCCGTTCTAAATGAGTTGCGTGCCCGCCGGGTCATCACAACGCGCTTCGCCGCGCGCGGCTATGGCGAATCTGAACCCATCGCCGACAACGGCACCGAAGAAGGACGCGAGGCCAACCGCCGGATCGAATTCCGCCTGATCCGCCCAGCTCCCACAGCCCCAGAACCTGAAACAACGCTCGACAGCTTGGCCGAGCAAGGGATCCAAAGCCCCGAACAGCCCACCGGAGACGCTGCAAATGAGTAGATCAGAATTTGTCATTGCGACGGCCGTGATCCTGTTTTTCGCATTTTGCTTTGGCTGGTTTGCGAACTGGCTGGTTAGCCGTTTTTCCCGCGTCTCCGCAGCCGATGTGAACGAGTTGGACCGCATGAGCCAAGAGCTGCACGAAGCCGAAGAAACCCGCGACCAGGCGATCACCTACCTGCAACAGCGCGAAGCCGAATTGACCAATCAGCTGACCCAAACTGAAGCCGAACTGCGCGCCGCTATGGACGGCCTGCGCGATGCCCGTCAAGAAGCCGAAGAAATGCGCGCATGGCTGGAACGCCAACAAAACCCTGTCTAAAGCGCGTCGCGTTCAATTGAATTCAATGTGTTTCAGAACATGGGTGCGAGCGGCAGCTTGTTTTGAATGCGATTTAACGCGACACGCTCTAAACTTACCGTATTTCGCATTTTTCAATCCCCTTTCGGGGCATAGCTCTGGACGTTGCATTGGGAATGCGCCCTAATGCGCAAATGACACAAACAGCCGACACGTTTCACGCCCTGACCAAAGCGCGCTTTTCCTGCCGTGCCTTTCTGCCTGATCCAATCGACACAGCAACCATCACCGATATCGTCAAAACAGCGCGCCACACCCCATCCTGGTGCAACGCGCAACCTTGGGGGCTTTCTATCACAGCCGGTCAAGGAACCGCACGTTTTGCAGACGCCCTCTATACCCATGCCATCAACGGCGGCACGATAGAGCCTGATCTGGACTGGCCTGCAAGCTACCCAGATGTTTACGGCGAACGCCGCCGTGCCTGCGGATTTCAACTCTACGATGCCCTATCGATCCCCAAAGGTGATCGAGCCGCCTCCACCAAACAAATGATGGAAAACTTCAAGCTGTTTGGCGCACCTCATGTCGCGATCGTGCACAGCCCAAAAGCCCTCGGTCCTTACGGCGCGATGGATTGTGGCGGCTTTGTCACAGCATTCTGCCTGGCCGCCCAAGCACGCGGCGTCGCCACCATTCCGCAAGCTGCCATAGGATCCTACGCCCCCTTCGTCAAAGACTGGTTCGGCTTGGGTGAAGATCGGATCTTGCTCTGCGGCATTTCTTTTGGCCTGGCAGACATGGATCACCCTGCCAACAGTTTCCGCACGCAGCGCGAAGACCCCAGCGCCCTGATCGACTGGAAAGACTGACCCATGCGCGCCCTCCTACAACGCGTCACCAAGGCCCAAGTCGATACTGACGGCAAAACAATCGGTCAAATCGGCCCCGGATTGCTCATCCTGATCTGCGCCATGCCCGGCGATACGCCCGCAATTTCTGCAAAACTCGCAGCCAAAATCGCAAAACTCCGCATCTTCAAAGACGATAGCGGCAAGATGAACACATCCCTTTTGGACACTGGCGGCGCAGCCCTGGTCGTCTCTCAATTCACGCTCGCCGCAGACACGTCCCGCGGAAACAGGCCAGGCTTTTCAAACGCCTGCCCCCCAGATACCGCAAAAGAACTCTACCAAACCTTCGTGCAAGACCTCAAAGATATGCAAATACACACAGAAACGGGTACATTCGGCGCTGACATGGCCGTCAATCTCACCAATGACGGCCCCGTCACCATTTGGATCGACACACAAACCCCTTAGCTTCACTTAGCCAATAAACTCTGGGGAGAGTTTGAGAGGGGCAAAGCCCCTTTCATCCCCAAGACCGCCAAAACCGCGATGCGCCCACACTTCGGAGACTGCCTGTGCCAAAGCCCCTACTTGATATCTGGTCCACAGGCGTAGATGCTGTGCGCGGCGGCACAAGTGTGCACGCGGCCCTTCCTTTGATTGACACCCCCGTTGATACAATCCTTGCTGTCGGAAAAGCGGCCTGCGACATGGCCGCACCTGCAATGACGGCCTACCCCAAAGCCGACACGACCATTGTCACTAAGCACGATCACAGCACCCCCCTACCCAGGGCAGCGCAGATAATTGAAGCAGGCCACCCGATTCCAGATGCAGCCTCGCTGCGTGGTGGACAAGCTTTGCGGGACGCAATTGCCAAATGTCACCCGAACACGCATGTCTTAATGCTTGTGTCGGGGGGCGCGTCAGCTGTGGCTGAGCTTTTGCCAGATGGCATGACCCTTACGGATTGGCAAAAAGCGACCCAAGATTTGATGGCGTCGGGCGCGGATATTCACGAAATCAACACATATCGAAAATCGATCAGCTTGATCAAAGGCGGGCGTCTGTTGGCGGGTTTTGGCGGCGCACGGGTTACGACATTGGCGATTTCTGACGTTGAGGGCGATGGTTTGGATGTTATCGGCTCGGGCATCGCAATGGCGCCCCCTGCCCCTGTGTTTGACTTCACCGCCCATATCGTCGCCTCAAATGAACGCGCCCGCCAAGCCTGTGCAGCGGCCGCCGACGCGAATGTGATTATAAACACGGAAAACCTGTATGAGGACGTCCAAAGCTTAGCCCCAAAGCTGGGGGATATCCTGAAATCCGGCCCCGCAGGCCTTTATATCTTTGGCGGGGAACCAACTGTTGAACTGCCTGCCAATCCAGGTCGCGGCGGGCGCAATCAGGCATTGGCCTTGTTGTTGGCGCGTGAGATCGCGGGGCGCTCAGATCTGGAAATCCTGGTCGCGGGCACAGATGGCAGTGATGGTCCCACCCCCGATGCGGGTGGGATCGTTCGCGGAACGACCTGGGGCGAGGGCGCACAGGATGCGCTCAACCGCGCAGATGCGGGCAATTTTCTGGCCCAGAAAGACGCGCTGCTGCGCACGGGGCCTACGGGTACGAATGTAATGGACCTGGTGATCGCGCGAAAGTCTTGACAGCGCCTGGCCACCCTGCGCCGATAGTGTCATGAGCATAGAAACCCAACTGCACGACATCACAGAAATCCCCGATCTGGGCATCCCCTTGCCCGATGGCACCCGCCTGTCCGCGCGGGTTTGGATGCCCGTTGACGCCGCCCAAAATCCAGTCCCGGCCATCCTGGAATATCTGCCCTATCGCAAACGCGATGGCACTTGCGCACGCGACGCGCTGACCCATCCCTATATGGCGCAGCGCGGCTATGCCTGTGTGCGCGTCGATCTACGCGGCACGGGCGACAGCGAAGGGACCCTGACCGACGAATACACCCCACAAGAACTTCAAGATGGTGTCGATGTGATCACTTGGCTTGCCGCACAAGACTGGTGCAGCGGGTCGATCGGGATGATGGGCATTAGCTGGGGTGGGTTCAACAGCCTGCAGATCGCAGCACTGCAGCCCGAACCGCTTAAAGCGATCATCACGCTGTGTTCTACAGTCGATCGCTTTGCCGATGACATCCACTATAAGGGCGGGTGTTTGCTGAATGAAAACCTCGGCTGGGGCGCAACCATGTGGAGCTATTCTTCCCGCGCCCCCGACCCTGCCTTGCGCCCAGATTGGCGCGCGCTGTGGCTAAAGCGTCTGAACGCCGAACCCTTCTTACCCAGCCGTTGGTTGAAACATCAAAGCCGC
The DNA here is from genome assembly GCA_045106335.1 of Paracoccaceae bacterium. GTDB lineage: Bacteria > Pseudomonadota > Alphaproteobacteria > Rhodobacterales > Rhodobacteraceae > Aliishimia. The sequence continues at coordinate 13,165 of JBGCEM010000031.1, forward strand.
GATGCCTATTGGGCGCATGGGTCTGTATGCGAAGATTACAGCCAGATCACAGCGAAGGTGCTGGCCATTGGCGGTTGGGGCGATGCGTATAAAAACGCCGTGCCGCAACTTGTGCAAAACCTGCCCGGTGCCAAGGGCATCTTGGGGCCTTGGGTGCATAAATACCCCCATTTCGCGACCCCCGAACCCAGGATCGGCTTTCTGCAAGAGGCCCTGCACTGGTGGGATCGGTGGCTTAAAGACATTCCCAATGGGGCTGATTTGGACCCTTCCGAGCGCACCTATCTGATGAACGGGGTGCGCCCACACACCTGGTATACCGACCGTCCCGGGCAATGGATGGCGGATCCTAAGCGCACTCAAACACTTTATCATTTGACTGACACCGGGCTGACGCAGACCCCAGGTTCACTTACCAAATCCGTAGCCTCGCCGCCCCAAACAGGTGCGCAATCAGGGGAATATTGCGCCATCTGGTTAGGCCCCGAAATGCCGGGCGATCAGCGCAGTGATGACGCGTTGTCGCTGTGCATCGACAGCGATCCATTGCCCCAAGATCTGGACATTGCCGGTGCGCCGCAAATCCGCCTGACCCTAACAAGCGATCAAGCCCAGGCCCAATTGGCCGTGCGATTGAACCATGTGCACCCAGATGGGGCCACGACCCGGATCACTTATGGCGTGCTGAACCTGTCCCACCGCGCAGGATCCCAGGTGCCCAAACCGCTGGTACCAGGGACCCCAGTGACCGTCACGCTTGACCTGGATCACATCGCCTATCGTGTCCCTGCCGGGCATAGAATTCGGGTCGCGCTGTCCAATGCCTATTGGCCGCTGATCTGGCCCAGCCCAGCCTCTGGCACCCTGACTTTCACAGACGGCACACTTGACGTGCCGATTGCGCGACCGAACCCGCCCAGCTGGAACTTCCCGCCCCCCGACGCCGCCCCGCCTTGGAACACAAAGACTTTGCGGGACGAAAACCATATCCGACGCCAAGAAACGGATCTTGTGAGCGGTGCAATCCATCTGATTATCGAAGACGATTTTGGCAAAAGGCAGGACCTGGAACACGGACTGATCACCGGATCCGTCGCGCGTGAACGCTGGACCATCCACCCCGATGACCCGCTTTGCGCCAGTGGGCAGTGCCACTGGACCGACGCGCTGCGCCGCGATGACATCGACCTGCGCACAGAGACGAGCTGCAGCATGCACGCGGATGCGACCACCTTCTACCTGACCGCGCGGCTTGAGGCGTATGAAAATGACGTTTTGATCTTTGAAAAAGACGTTCAAGACGAAATTCCGCGCGAGAACGTGTAGCAAAAACGACATCTGGCGGTGCCGATTTACAGCTTGGCCAGTGCACCATAACACATTGAAAAACAATGCTCTGCGCAACATAGCGCACAGCTGCGACGCGAGAGATATGTGAAAAACGGCACCTTCCCCTTGCAGCCTGGGTCAATCTGCGCGAACCTTAACACACAAATTTACACCGCGCCTAAAGACGCGGACGGGAACCACTGGGAGATATACATGTCTAATGAACTGGAACTTTATGCGCGCCGCGCCGCAGATGGGCTGATGTCACGCCGTGAATTTATGGGCAAAGCGGCGGCACTGGGTGTCAGTGCAGTCGTGGCCAGCTCGGTCTGGGCAAATGCTGCCAACGCGGCCCCTGTGGCGGGCGGAACGTTCAAACTGGGCGTGCAGGGCGGCGAATCCACCAACAGTCAGGACCCGGCCACTTGGGCCTCGGATGTGCCTTTGGCCGGCGGGTTCTGCTGGGGCGAACCTTTGGTCGAACTGACCAGCCAAAGCCAATTGAACGGTTTGGTCGCAGAAAGCTGGGAAGGCTCGGCCGATGCGAAAGTTTGGCGCTTTAAGATCCGCAAAGGTGTGATGTTTTCCAACGGCCAAGAGGTCACGGCCGAAGACGTCATGCAGACGATGGCGCGCCACTCGAACGAAGAGTCCAAATCCGGCGCATTGGGCATTGTGCAGGGCATCGAGTCCATGCGCGTTGATGGCGATGTGTTCGAAATGACCATGACTGTCGGCAACGCAGACCTGCCCTATTTGATGGCCGATTATCACTTGATCATCCAGCCCAATGGCGGCTTTGACGGTGTGGCAGATGCGATTGGCACGGGCCCCTACACGCTGGAAACAGACGAGCCAGGCGTGCGCATGGTGTTCAAACGCCGCGATGATTACTGGGCGGGCGATCAATCTGTCGTGGCACACTATGACACAGTCGAGCTGATCGTTTTGAACGACGCCACTGCGCGCACCGCCGCCCTGCAATCGGGTCAAGTGGATGCGATCAACCGGGTCGAACCCAAGATCGCCAAACTGCTGGACCGGGCGCCAACAATCAACGTCGAGCGCACCTCTGGACGTGGGCATTATGTATTTATTATGCATGTGGATACAGCCCCGTTTGATGAAAACGAGCTGCGTTTGGCGCTGAAACACGCGTTGAACCGCGAAGAAATGGTCGACAAAATCCTGCAGGGCTATGGCTCGATCGGCAATGACATGCCGATCAACGAAGCCTATCCGCTGTTTGACGAGACCATTCCGCAGCGCGAGGTTGCTCTGGGAAAAGCCTCCGCGCATTATGCAAAATCCGGCCACGATGGATCGCCCATCATCCTGCGCACCGCGGATGGTGCATTCCCAGGCGCTGTGGACGCCGCAGCCCTGTTCCAACAAAGCTGTCAAGCGGCGGGAATTCCTTTGGAAATCAAGCGCGAACCCAATGATGGGTATTGGTCGGAAGTTTGGAATGCCCAGCCGTTCTGCTGTTCCTATTGGGGCGGGCGTCCAGTTCAGGATCAAATGTATTCGACGGCCTATCTGTCGAGTGCAGATTGGAACGACACGCGCTGGAAACGTCCCGAATTTGACGAAATGTTGCTGGCGGCACGCGCCGAAGTGGACGAAGTCAAGCGCAAAGAGATCTATTCCAAAATGGGACGTATGTTGAACGAAGAAGGTGGCCTTATGGTGCCGATGTTCAACGACTTTGTGGATGCGATTTCGACCAAGGTGCAGGGCTGGGAAGCCAACCCAAGCGGGCCGCAAATGTATTGGAAAACCACCAAATACACCTGGAAAGCGTAAGCGTTTCAGATGCATCCTGTTTTAAAATTGGTCATCCAGCGTTTAGCGCTGGGGGCCGTCCTTCTTTTTGCCGCCTCTGCGCTGATCTTCGGGCTGACCGAAATTTTGCCCGGCGACGCAGCCCAAGCCATTCTGGGTCAAGCGGCAACCCCCGAAAGCCTTGCCAATCTGCGCGCTGAAATGGGCCTGGATCGCCCGGCGCTGACCCGCTATTTTGAGTGGCTCGGAGGCATTGTCACAGGCGATATGGGCAATGCGCTGACCAATAAGCTGCCCATCGCCGATCAGATCAGCCGCCGCATGGGATCGACCCTGTTTTTGGCGTTCTGGGCTGCGGTTATTTCCGTTCCCCTTGCGATTTTGCTGGGGCTGATTGCGGTGCGTTATCAGAACCGTTGGCCGGATAAGATCATCTCTGGCGTCACGCTGGCCAGCATCTCGCTTCCAGAATTCATGATCTCCTATATCCTGATCTTTTACTTTGCCGTGAAACTCTTTTGGGCGCCATCTTTTGCGTCCATCAACTCGGATATGAGCCTGCTCGAACAGTTGCACGCGATATCGCTGCCGGTGGCAGTGCTGACCTTGGTGGTTCTGGCGCATATGATGCGGATGACGCGGGCGGCGATCCTGAACGTGATGCAGTCGGCCTATATTGAAACGGCCGAGCTGAAGGGCCTGTCGAGTTTCACAGTGATCTACCGCCATGCGTTCCCCAACGCGATTGCACCGATTGTGACCGTGGTGATGATCAACTTGGCCTACCTGGTTGTGGGCGTTGTCGTAGTTGAAGTCGTCTTTGCCTATCCCGGCATGGGGCAATACTTGGTAGACGCCGTGGTCAAACGCGACGTGCCCGTGGTGTTGGCCTGCGGGGTGATCTTTGCCGCTGTCTACATCATTCTAAACATTATCGCGGACGTCGTCAGTATCCTGGCCAACCCGCGCCTGAGGCATCCCAAATGAGCATGCTGTTTTTTGATCCGAAATCTGTGTTTGTGACGGGTGTTTGATGTTTAAGAACATGCCCCTCTCTGCCATCATTGGCATCGCGTTTACGGCGACCTATTTCCTGGCCGCAATATTTGCCCCCATCATTGCGCCCTATGGTATGGCCGAAATTGTTGGCGACGTATGGGAGCCGTCTTCGGCGGAACACTTGTTGGGCACCGACCAGATCGGCCGCGATTTATTGACGCGCATGATCTATGGCGGGCGCACAACGATTTGGATTGCGACCCTGGCCACAATCCTAAGCTTTGTCACCGGCTCGGTCCTGGGGTTTTTGGCCGCGGTTTTGGGCGGGTGGATTGACCAAGTTCTGTCGCGCTTTGTGGACCTGATGATGGCGATCCCCTCGCTGATTTTGGCGCTGGTGATCCTTAGTTCCATTGAGGCGACAGTTCTGACGCTGGTGGTGCTGATGGGCCTGCTGGATGCCACACGGGTCTACAGGCTGGCGCGCGCTGTGGCCGTCGATATTTCGGTGATGGACTATGTAGAAGCCGCCCGTTTGCGCGGTGAGAAAATCGGCTGGATCATCTTCCGCGAAATCCTGCCCAATGCGCTTTCCCCCTTGGTCGCAGAAATGGGACTGCGATTTATTTTCATGGTGCTGTTCATCTCGACCCTATCTTTCCTCGGCATAGGCGTGCAGCCGCCCTTGGCCGATTGGGGCGGCATTGTGAAAGAAAACAAAGAGGGCATTAACTTTGGCATTGGCGCGGCGCTGTACCCGGCAATTGCGATTGCGACTTTGGCGATCTCAGTGAACTTGATCGCGGATTGGGTGTTAAACCGCACCACATCGCTGAAAGGGGGCCGGGGATGAGCGATCCACTTGTCAAAGTTCGTGGCCTGAAAATCGGCGCAACTGTCTATCCCCCCGGCGAAAAGCCACATGATATTGAAATCGTGCATGGCGTGGATTTCAACCTTGATGCTGGCAAAGTGCTGGGCTTAATCGGCGAGTCTGGGGCCGGGAAATCGACCATTGGGCTGGCATCCATGGCCTATGGGCGTGGCGGGGTGAAAATTACCGGCGGCGAAGTTTGGGTCAATGGACGCGACATTCTGAAATCCTCGTTGGGCGAGCTGCGCAAACTACGCGGCGGCGAAGTGACCTATGTCAGCCAATCCGCCGCGGCCAGTTTCAACCCGGCCAAGCAGATCCTGGAACAAGTGACTGAAGCCGCGATTTTCCAAGGCAAGTTCAGTCGTAAAGAGGCCGAAGCCCGCGCGATTGCGCTGTTCACCAAACTGGGCCTGCCGGACCCGGAAAATATCGGTCATCGCTATCCGCACCAAGTGTCGGGCGGGCAATTGCAGCGCTGTATGACGGCATTGGCGCTGTGTCCCGAACCGGATTTGGTGGTCTTTGATGAACCGACCACCGCGCTGGACGTAACCACACAAATCGACGTTCTGGCGGCGATCAAAGACGCGATCCGCGACACCGGTGTGGCGGCATTGTATATTACACACGATCTGGCTGTCGTGGCGCAAGTGTCTGATCACATTATGGTTCTGCGCATGGGCGAGATGGTGGAATACGGGTCTACGGATCAAATCATCAACTCCCCCCAAGAGGATTATACCAAGGCGCTTGTGTCCGTGCGCTCGATCGATCATCCGGAAAAAGCGCCCGCCGGCACCCCAATTCTGCGCTGCGAAAACATCACAGCGCGCTATAAGGGTACCAATTTCGACGTTCTGCATGATGTGAATGTGGACTTGTACGCCGGACAAACCTTGGCTGTTGTCGGCGAATCTGGATCCGGCAAATCAACTTTGGCACGGGTGATCACAGGGCTGCTGCCGCCGCGCGAGGGGACAATTACCTTTGATGGCCGGGTTCTGACCCCTGATCAACCCTCGCGCCCCGTTGAGGATCTGCGCGAATTGCAGATGATTTATCAGATGGCGGATGTGGCGATGAACCCGCGCCAAACAGTGGGCACGATCATTGGACGCCCACTGGAATTCTATTTCGGTCTGAAAGGTGCTGCGAAGCAGGCGCGTATCCAGGAATTGCTGGACGAAATCGAACTGGGCGATGGCTTTCAAGACCGCTACCCGGCCGAACTTTCCGGCGGGCAAAAACAGCGTGTCTGCATCGCCCGCGCACTGGCGGCCAAACCGAAATTGATTATCTGCGATGAGGTCACCTCGGCCCTGGATCCACTTGTCGCGGATGGCATCCTGAAACTGCTGCTGAACTTGCAGGCCAAAGAGGACGTCGCTTATCTGTTCATCACCCATGATCTGGCGACCGTCAAAGCGATTTCCGACAGTATCGCGGTGATGTACCAAGGCCGCGTGCAACGCTATGGGACCAAGTCCGAAGTGCTCAGCCCGCCCTTTGATGATTACACGGACCTGCTGCTAAGCTCGGTTCCCGAAATGCGTCTGGGGTGGCTGGAACATGTCCTGGCCACGCGCAAGATGGAAAGTGCGGGCAATTAGGCGCGCGTTTCATGTGGTGTTTCGCACTGACGCGGTTGGGCTTGCTGACACCTCAGATCGCAAAGGATAGCGTAGAATGAACACCAAACTGCTGTTGATCATCCTAGACGGCGTGCCTTGGCGCAATTGGCGGCGTTTGTTTGGCAATCTTGAAGGCTGGGTCGCAACCGGCGAGGCACGGGTGTGGAAGCATCGCTCGGTTTTGCCGTCGATTTCGGCCAGTTGTTATGCCTCGATCCACACGGGCCAAACGCCGCAATCCCATGGCTGTACCGGCAATGGCAATGTGTTCTACCTCAACCAACCCGACATTTTCTCGGCCGTCCGGGACGCTAAAGGGATCACAGGAGCAGTCGCGCATAGCTTTTGGTCAGAGTTCTTTAATCGGCACCCCTTTGATTTTGTACGTGATATTGAGTTTGATGAACCCGACAATCCAACCATCAATCACGGGCGTTTTCATACGATGACGGGCTATGGACGGGACAACCAAATGACCCCATCCGATGTAGATCTGTTTGGAACATTGACGAACCTTTGCGGACGCTTTGGGTTGGATTACGGGATGCTGCACACCTGTACCTTGGACAGTATGGGGCACCGGTTTTTTCATGAAAGCCAGGAAATGGATCATGCCTGTTTTGTCATGGATGAAATGCTGGCGCCGTTTATCCCGCGCTGGCGTGAGATGGGGTATGAGGTGATCGTGACAGCCGATCACGGCCAAGACGGGCGGGGACACCATGGAGGAAATAGCGATTTGCAGCGCGAGGCGGCGTTGTATTATTTCGGCGCGGCGGACGGACCTGCGGCGGATACGGTGATTGATCAGGTGCAACTGGCGCCGACAATCCTGTCGCGAATGGGTGTGCCTATCCCTGATACGATGAAGGCTAAGTCGTTCTTAAGTAGGGGTTAATTCGGGGGACACATGCGGCAAACCGCACCCTATGCCATGTCCCACCGCCCTTGCGCCACCTGCTTAAGCGCCGCACAGATGCGGGCAAAGCTGGCCTGGGCCCGTGTGCTCATCCGACGGGCGCGCAAGTAGCCATGCACCAACCCTGGCTCATTGATCCAACTCGCTTGCCCCCCTGCGGATTGGATCTTTTGCACATAGGCGTCGCCATCAGATGAAAGTGGGTCGCACTGCGCGGATACGGCCACAGTGGGCGGAAGTCCTGAAAAATCGGTATCCTGTAACGGCGCGCTCAGCGGGTCCCCAACCGGAACCGCGCCCCTGTACCGAATCGTCATATAAAATTCGATATCCGCACGGGTAAGCTGCGGGGCGTGGGCATGTTCATGATATGAGGGCAGATCCAGATCTCCGCCCAGACCGGGATAAATCAGCACTTGGCCCAACGGTAGATTTCCAATCGCGCGCGCCTGATGACTGACCGCAGCGGCCAGATTCCCCCCGGCGCTGTCCCCACAAACCACGATGGGGCCTTCGAAAGTCTTGACCACAGCGCAATAGGCAGACCACGCGGCGTTAAAATCTTCGGGATAGGGATGTTCAGGCGACAATGGATAGTCCACCGCAACCACGCGCAGCCCCGCGGCATCAGCGATATCGGCGCAAATGCTGTTGTGGCTGTGCAATCCGCCAACCACAAAGCCCCCGCCATGGTAGTAGACCACCGTTCCGTCACACGTCAGTGGCGTGTAAATCCGGCACGGAACGGCCCCGAAGGCCCGGTCCTGAACATGCACGCCATCCGGTATAGACCCGTCAAAATGCGCGCACATATGATCATACACACGCCGCTGGCCTGAGATGTCCAAATCAACTGCATCTGTCGGATAAAGGCTGTCGCACAGCGCGATATAGGCCAGCATTTCTGCGTCCAAAAGCTTGGAATAATCCGGCATCGTTTAGGCGTCCATTGCCTCCCATGGACGCGTGAAACCACCCAAGGCCGCGTCAACGTCCCCCGACATCGCACCATTCAGAGCCACTTGCGCCACCAAACCGCGCTTTTTGTCGTCCACCACGTGATCCACCCGGGCCCCACAGCCTGCAGATTGCAACGCGCTGTTATAAATCCGTGTGATCGCTGATTTGCGCAGATCGGGTTTAAAGATCTTGCCGACAGCCGTCTTGGGCAACTCATCCAAGATCTCAAGATGCTTGGGATGCGCGGCACGTTCCTTAACATGGTCTTTGCAGAAATCGACCAGCTCGGCGACCGACACATCGGCCCCCTCAACCAATTCAACAAATGCGCAAGGCACCTCGCCCGCATGGGCATCCGGTTGTCCAATCGCGCCAGCAAAGGCAACAGCTTCATGGCCCAACAACGCCTCTTCAATCTCGGCCGGGTCAATATTGTGCCCGCCCCGAATGATCAAATCTTTGGCCCGCCCAGTAATCCACAAATACGAATCCGAATCGATCCGGCCTAAATCTCCCGTGCGCAGATACGCACCGTAAAACAGATCGTTGTTCTTTTCGGCCTCCGTGTAGGTGTTGCCCACATAAACCCCGGGGTTGGAAATGCAAATCTCGCCGATCTCATCGCCAGCCGCTTCGGTCCCATCCGCCTTAAAGATTTTTACGTCAGTATAAGGGAAGGTGATCCCGATGGAGCCCACCTTCTTTTCCCCGTCTACCGGATTGATCGACACCAAACAGGTCGCTTCTGTCAGCCCGTAGCCTTCACAGATGGTCACATTGGTGGCTTTTTCAAAGCGCCGAAACAGTTCCAAAGGCAACGGGGCAGATCCGGAAAACGCCGTTTTCACAGTCGAGATATCCGCATCCACAGGCCGCTGCATCTTGGCAGAAATCGCCGTTGGAACGGTGATAATAAACGTGATTTTCCACCGCTCACAAAGTTTCCAAAAGTTGTCAAAGACGCCGTCGCCACGATAGCCTTGAGGTGTTGGGAACACCACATGCGCGCCAGACGTAATCGCCCCCATCATGATGGGGTGACAGGCAAACACATGGAACAATGGCAGCGGACACATCACCACATCTTCTTCGGTATAGAGCAACTCATGCCCAAGCCAGCCATTATAAATTAGCCCCGAATATCGATGCTGCGCGACCTTTGGCATGCCCGTCGTGCCACCGGTGTGGAAATAGCACGCAACGCGGTCTTCCTGCACGTCTTCAAAGTCTAAGCTTTTGTTCTGCTTGGACATCTCCGCCACCAAGTCATGGTACTGCGCAGAAGCTGGACGCGTCAACTTGGGGCGCATAAACGGCACGATCCAAGACTTGGGCGGCGTCAAATAACGCAGTAAATCGACCTCAAGCACATGTTTGACATTGGGTGCCAGCGCAACAGCGGCGGCCGTCTTTTCCGCCACATCCGTCTTGGGAAACGGCTTCAATGTCACCACAACTTTAGCCCCCGTCTCACGCAGGATCGCCCCAATTTGCTCAGATTCCAGCAAAGGATTGATCGGGTTCACAATCCCCGCCGTCGCACCACCCAACAAGGTAAACAAAGTCTCGTGGCAATTGGGCAAAACAAACGCCACAACATCGCTGGGACCAATTCCCAGAGAACGCATCAAATTAGCAGCTTGCGACACCTTGCCATGCAACTCAGCCCAATTCAGCGTCTCGGCTTTGTCCGTCGGGCCCGAAAATATCTGAAAACTAACCGCAGCGCGCGTGGCATGCTTGGCTGCCGTGTCGCTCAGTAATTTGTACAATGTCGCTGGCACATCCCGTGCATCCCACGACATCTGCGCCTCAATAGAGTTGCGGTCTTCTATTCCGGTGAACGACATGCGGTTTTCCTCCCTGATCGGCTCAACAGATCGGAATTCCGCCGTCGCGCCTGTTTCCCTTGCCTCAAAATGAGGTGACCTCATCAATTTCACAAGTCAAACGTGCCGATGCAAAAATCAACGCCGCGTCACAATCCCTAACCAAACGCTTCACCATACCAACCATTTCGGGATCGAGCCACCGCCCCACACCCGTAAAACGAAATGCGGGGCCAACAGGCCCCGCACAATTTAGTAACAGCGACGTCCCGCTTATTGCGGGATGCGCAGCATTTGACCTGGATAGATCTTATCCGGATGGCTCAGCATTGGCTTGTTGGCCTCAAAGATCTCTTGATACTTTGATCCGTTACCCATCGTCTTTTCCGCGATGGCCCACAATGTGTCGCCCTTTTCCACGGTGTGGAACACAGGCTCTGTGCCGCCGCCCGACGTGTCATCGGCCACAGCCGCAACACCGTCAACATTGCCTACAGCCAGGATGATCTTTTCTTTCAGCTCATCATTGCCTGCCGCGCCTTCCAGTTTGACCGTATCGCCCTCAACCGAAATGCTCACACCGCTTGTGTCTAAGCCCAGGTCGGCCACTTCTTTTTCCAGCGCTTCTTGGGTCGGCTCATCATCGCCGCTCCCAAAGATTTTCTTACCGCTGCCTTTTACAAAACTCCAAAGCCCCATAAGCCCCTCCAGATCCTTTCAGTTAACCATTGGTTTATGCCGCGAATTCTACGCGGACAAAAGGGGAATTATTCCGCCGCCAAGCCATCCGTAAATTGCAATCGCGCAAGGCGTGCATACAGCCCATCTTCAGCGACCAGTTGGTCGTGCGGGCCCTGCGCCGTAATGCGCCCCTGATCTAGCACAATGATCCGATCTGCTTTTTTCACCGTCGCCAGCCTGTGCGCCACAATCAAAGTCGTCCGCCCTTGTGCCAAGTGATCGACTGCCGCTTGCACTGCGCGCTCACTTTCCGCATCCAAAGCCGAGGTCGCCTCGTCCAGCAACAGAATAGGAGCGTCACGCAGAATCGCGCGGGCAATGGCAATTCGTTGCTTTTGCCCCCCCGACAACATCACGCCGCGCTCGCCCACTTCACTGTCATACCCATCGGGCAAAGCGGCGATAAACGCATGCGCCGCCGCCGCTTTTGCCGCCGCCTCGACCTCGGCGTCGCTGGCATCGGGGCGTCCAAAGCGAATGTTATCGCGCGCGCTCGACGCAAAAATCACCGGGTCCTGTGGGACCAACGCAATCTCAGAACGGAAATCCGCCCGCGTTAGCGTCGAAATGTCGTGATCATCCAGCAGAATACGCCCGCCTTGCGGGTCATAAAATCGTTGTAACAGCTGAATGATCGTCGTTTTTCCTGCACCAGACGGTCCCACAAACGCAACTGTCTCGCCGGGTTCAATGCGCAGCGAAACATTGTCTAAGGCTTGTGTCTTTGGGCGAGCAGGATAGGCAAATTCGACATTTTCAAAGGCGATCTCACCGCGTACTGGGCGGTTCAAAGTCCCAGGATTTTCAGGATCTTGCACCGCATCTTCTACCGTCAGAAGCTCGACCAAACGTTCCGTCGCACCTGCCGCACGTTGCAATTCGCCCCAGATTTCCGACAAGGCCGCGACACCACCCGCAACCATCACGGAATAGATCACGAACTGGATCAAAACACCGGTGGACATAGCGCCGGCCCGCACATCACGCGCGCCGATCCACAGCACGCCAACAATCCCCGCAAAGACCAAAAAGATTACAATCACCGTCATCAAAGCCCGGGTGTTGACGCGCCGTTTGGCCGAATCGAAGCTAAGCTCTGTCACATCGCCAAATTGTTTCCGGCTAGCAGCTTCGTGGGTGAAGGCCTGCACCGTTTGCACAGAACTTAACGCCTCGGACGCATCCCCCGATGATTTCGCGATCCAGTCCTGGTTTTCGCGGCTGATCACGCGCAATTTGCGCCCCAGCACTAAAATCGGCACTACGACTGCGGGGACAATCAACAACACAAGCAGCGTCAGCTTAGCCGAGGTCAGCAGCATCAAGACCATACCACCGAAGAAAATCAACACGTTACGCAAGGCAATCGACACGGACGATCCAATCACGGACTGGATCAAAGTTGTATCCGTCGTGATCCGGCTAAGCACTTCACCTGTCATGATCCGCTCATAAAATGCAGGGGATAGGCTGATGACGCGGTCAAAAACCGCTTTGCGAATATCCGCAACAACCCGTTCGCCTAAGCGCGTCACCAGCAAATAGCGCAGCCCTGTCCCAACTGCCAAGGCGGCAGCAATACCAATCGCCGCCAAAAAGTAGGCATCTAAAATTGCCTGTTCTTCAATGTCGAAATTGTCCACGACACGCCGCACCGCTAAGGGCAACGTTAACGAAATAATAGCTGTCGTAATTAAAGCCGCCAACGCCGCTGCCATTAAGCTGCGATACGGCATCATAAATGGCCACAGCGCACGCAATGCACCAATTTCCTTGGATTTCTCCCGCTCTTGCGTTCCCGCAGGATCTGTCATCGCGCACCTATCTTTTGCCTGCGCCTTTGTGGCCTTACCGTTCGGGGATGGTCAAGGCATCACAGCGCGACGAAGTGCATCACACCGGGCAAACACATAAAGACATAGATTTTGGGGGACCAGGAAAATTGGAGCGGGCGGCGGGAATCGAACCCGCGTCATTAGCTTGGAAGGCTAAGGTCTTACCACTACACAACGCCCGCGCAGCCTGGACGGCAATAAGTGAAACCTAAATTGGCGTCAAGCTTCCTGATCAATTTCTGCGTCAAAACCTCTTTTTGGCCAAACCTAAATCTCATTTGGCAAGCTTGTCGCACATAGACATAGAATGGACATTCTGCCCTCAGTCTTTAAGCTTGCATGTGTTAACGATATTAGAACCTTTGCTGAGCCTTTATGAGCGCAAGCAAAATGCAAGGAACAGTGCGATGCGTATAATCATGTCCGGGGCGATTTTTTTAGGATTGACCGCCTGCGATGTCCCAAATTTAGGACAGTCGCCGGGGCGTGAAGGCTTTCTGTCTGAACTGCCCGAAGGTGTTATCGCGAATGCTGATCCGTCCCAGGACCTAAGCGCCGTTCGGATAAACGTCATAGATGGATGCTATGAATATCGCCATATCGGCCCGGTCGAGACAACCTTCCTGCCGTTGCGCACCTCTGCGGGAAATCCAATCTGTTCAAAACCAGCCGAGGCCGCTTAAAGCTTAACTGTTTGCGCTGATACCTGGCTCCGCCGGGTACAGAATCGCGCGCGATCCTAAGGCGACATGATCATAAAGCCCATTAATATGCGCCATCACCATGCGCACGCAGCCAGAACTGGCCCGCCCGCCAATCGAACGCGGGCTGGGTGAGCCGTGAATGCGCAGATACGTATCACGGTTGCCATCAAACAAATAAAGCGCACGCGATCCCAGCGGGTTGGTCGGTCCGCCATTCATGCCATCGGCATGCTTTTCATACAGATGTGGATCCCGTTCGATCATTGCCTTGGTGGGGGTCCATGTGGGCCATTTTGCTTTGCGCGAAATCGAATAGGTACCGGGTTCATATAAATTGCCCCGTGCAATCGCCACACCATAACGCATGGCCGTCCCGTCCGATTCGATATGGTACAAGTACCGGGCAATCGCATCGACATGGATATCGCCCGGCGTCAGCCCCGGATTGGCCTCAACACGCTGTGGCAAAAACCGACGATGCAGGCCCCACGGATTTGATGTCCCCGGGTCGTAATTGGCGGGTGTGATTTGTTGGTCCCATACCGACCACATCGCGCGATCACTGACGGGGCGCGTTTGGGCTGTCCCCACCAAAGGCGCCGAAAACAGCGCCGCAGCAGACAGAATAAAATGGCGTTTGGTCAGCATCGAAAAAAATTCCCTATAACATACAGAGCTCAAGTGTGACTCTGATTCCCTGTCGGCTCAAGGCATCATAGGAGCATAAGGAGGTATAAAATATGGTTTACAGCCCAGTTTATCCAGACTGATCCAGCGGTGCATGTGTTCTAATATTCTAATTGTTGAACAAGAAATGCATCACATCTCCGTCTTTGACGATATAGCTTTTGCCCTCAGCCCGCATTTTCCCAGCCTCTTTGGCACCTTGCTCACCGGCATTGGCCACGAAATCCTCATAGGCGATCGTTTCTGCGCGGATAAAGCCCTTTTCGAAATCCCCGTGGATGACCCCAGCCGCTTGCGGGGCCGAGGACCCTTCTTTGACCGTCCAAGCCCGCGCTTCTTTTGGACCGGCAGTAAAATAGGTTTGCAAATTCAGCAGATCATAGCCGGCCCGGATCAACCGATCCAAACCAGGTTCCTCTAACCCCATTTCCCCCAAGAACAGCTGCGCTTCATCCTCTTCAAGCTGGCTGATTTCTTCTTCAATTCGCGCGGAAATCACCACATGACTGTTGCCTTGTGCAGCCGCCATCTCGGCCACAGCCGCCGCGTGCGCATTGCCCTGCCCGGCTTCATCTTCAGCCACATTGCACACATACAACACAGGCTTGGTCGTCAAAAGTTGCAACATTTTCCACGACTTCAGATCATCATCATCGACCTCGACAGTACGCGCAGGCTGGCCGTCTTCTAACGCCGCCTTCGCCGCTTCCATCAAGCGCTGCTGTTGCACCGCCTCTTTGTCACCACCGCGCACTTTGCGCACAATGTTTTGCAGCCGCTTTTCGATGCTGTCCAAATCCGCCAACATCAACTCAGTCTCGATGGTATCCGCATCCGCCACAGGATCGACACGGCCCTCAACATGGGTGATATCGCCGTCTTCGAAACAGCGCAGCACATGGGCGATGGCGTCAACTTCGCGAATATTGGCCAAGAATTGATTGCCCAAGCCCTCGCCCTGGGACGCGCCTTTGACCAGCCCGGCAATGTCCACAAAGGTCATGCGCGCAGGGATAACATTCGCACTGCCCGCAATTTCGGCCAATGTATCAAGCCGAGCATCGGGAACGCCAACCTCACCAACATTGGGTTCAATCGTGCAGAACGGGAAATTCGCCGCTTGCGCCGCCGCGGTTTTGGTCAATGCATTGAACAACGTGGATTTGCCTACATTTGGCAGCCCAACAATTCCCATCCGAAAGCCCATCACGCGTCTCCTCATATGTGCAGCCCCGCCTCATAAGCAGCGCGCGCCCCGCTGGCAAGATCCGATGCGCAAGCCGCCTGATCCAGATAGGGTCGCTTGCCCATTGCACTGCCCGCCAGTTTTCGGCAAAACCACGCGAAACCAACCCGGAGCTATCCACAACATGAGCCGCATCGACGCCAAATTCCAACAGCTTTCCGCCGCCGGTAAAAAGGCATTTGTGTCCTATGTGATGGCCGGGGATCCTGACTATGACACGGCACTTGAAGTGGTCAAAGGCCTGCCCGCTGCCGGTGTGGATATAATCGAGCTGGGCCTGCCCTTCACCGATCCTATGGCGGATGGCCCTACGATCCAACTGGCCGGACAGCGCGCGTTAGAAGCCGGGATGACGCTTGAAAAGACCTTGCAAATGGCACGGGATTTTCGCGTCAACGATGACACGACACCAATTGTGCTGATGGGCTATTACAACCCAATCTTTTCGCGCGGCGTTGAGGCCTTTTTGGCAGATGCCAAAGCGGCGGGGATTGACGGTTTGATCGTGGTCGATTTGCCCCCCGAAGAAGACAGCGAGCTGTGCATCCCCGCACAAGCGGCGGGCTTGAACTTTATCCGCCTCGCGACCCCCACGACAGACGACAAACGCCTGCCCCGCGTGCTGCAAAACACGTCCGGGTTCGTTTACTACGTCTCAATCACCGGGATCACTGGGGCTGCTGTTGCTCAAGCCGGAGATGTGGGTCCCGAGGTCGCGCGGATCAAATCCGCCACAGACCTGCCTGTAATCGTGGGCTTTGGCATCAAAACGCCTGAACATGCACAATCCATTGCCGAAATCGCAGATGGCGCGGTCGTGGGATCCGCCATTGTAGAACGGATCGCGGCTGGGGACAGTGCCGACCAAGTGCTGAAATTTGTGGCTTCTTTGGCGGCCGGGGCACATGCGGCTTAAGGTCAAACTGGCAGGTTTTAGCGTTTCTGATTTAGTCCTCAATGCCCGCCCGGATCCGACGCACAAGCCCCCAAACTAAGAAGACGACAGGCAAAGTGATCGCTGCCGTCAGCATACCCTTGCTGAGGCCTGTGGCTTGCTGCAGCGGATAGACCACGTAAGACGCCAGCGACACGGCATAATAACTAATCGCGACGACAGACAGGCCCTCAACAGTGCGTTGCAACCGCAGCTGTAGATCCGAGCGCTTGTCCATGCTTTCCAACAGATTTTGGTTTTGCGCAGAACGTTCCACATCCACCCGCGTGCGCAACAAGTTCGACGCGCGGATCGAGCGATCCGACATCGCTTCCAATCGACGCTCGGCGGATTTCACCGTCCGCATCGCAGGCTCATAGCGCCGCATCATAAATTCAGCAAAGCTTTGGCGTCCTTCGAACCGGACCTCGCGCAGCGCATCAATCCTTTGGTTCACAATCGCTTCATACGCCCCTGTCGCGCCGAACCGAAACGAAGACGTTGCCGAAAGCTGTTCCAATTCTGCAGAAATCGCCAGCAGCTGGTCCAAAGTTTCCTCAGCAGGCGCGCCATTGCCGGTCATATGCCCCATCAAACTGGTCAGACGTTGATCCAACTCGCCCAGCTTCTGTGACATCCCACGCACCCGTGAAAACCCCAGCATCGACATGGATTTATAGGTCTCAATCTCGCACAAGCGCTGCACAATCCGCCCCACGCGCCGCGCCCCTGTGCCGGGCGCCACAAACACCGCAAACCGCAAATGACCTTTGTTATCGATCCGGAAATCGCCTGCGACCGTCGCCGCGCCGTCCAAAACTTCGCTTGTGGCCAGGCTTTCGGGCACAAACCAATCCTGCAACTGCGTTTCGATCTGGGGTGGCTTTGCCGTTTCTTCCACCCGCACCAAAGCGGATGTCACACGCTGACCGGGGGCCTCGGCCAGCCAATCATCGGGAAACACTTCAAACTCGGATCCATCGAATGCGCGCTCTGGCAGTCCTTCAGTGAAGGCCGTGTAGGTGACGAATTCGGTATGTTGTTCCCACTTCAACCAATGGCGGCCAATCTTGCCATAATAATGTGTTGCACCGGGGCTGGGATGGGACACACCATGTCGATCCAAAAGCGCCAAAAGGTGTTTCAGATCCTCGGACCGGTCCCGGCGCGCAGCCTCATGCGGCTGTTTAATCGCCACAAAAGCCGCCACATGAGGGGCATCCATCGCCGGAAATGGACGTGCGTGCAGCTCATTGGCCAGTTTGTAACGCAGGGGGTGATCTTCGATTAGCGACATGGGGGCTCTTTTTTTCTACTTGAAGCTCAAGTAAGCCAAGTTTTCCGCAATTCAAAGATAAAAGTGTATATAAATCATAAACTTATGTGAATACTGATGTATACGCCATTAATTTCAGCAGCTTGCAAGGCCCGCCTGTGCTCAAAAAACCGCAGCGGACCTGGTGTATAAGGGATCAGCGGACTGGCATCTAATCCTGGCGGCGGGTGTGACGCACAATCCCAAAGGCACGCCCCATGAATTGCCCAGACGCTGCCCCGACCAGCACAGCAAAACCCGCCGTAACACCAGGGATCATCAACAGATCGGGACGGATCGCTTGGGTCAAACCGACCGCATAATTGGCCCAAAACAGGACCATGACGCAGACCAAAGTCATCGCTTCCCCGCGCAGACGCACCCGGGACCCTCGGTGCCATTCAATCAGCTTTGGCGCGGCATGAGCCGCCTGCACCGCCGAGCCCAGGAACGCCGCGCCATATAGCAACCAAACGGCTGCATTCGGCGATAAAGATGCAATGGAATTGATCCCGATAAGCCCCATCAACGGCAAAGCAAACGCGGCAGCAACCGGTACCTCACGCGGCCAAAGCCCCCGCAGCCCCACGGCCAACAGGATGAAAAACAAGGGCCAAACCCAGATCGGTGCAGCTGTCAGATGTTGCATTTTATGTATCCTTTGCAAGGTAGGTGTGCTGTTGCCACCTTTCCTTCCACACCCCCTTAGCTGCAGCCAGCCAAGCTGCGTCAACGCTAAGTATACATCGCCAATGCAACTCGCGATGCGCCAAATGCAAAAGGGCGCACCGATCTGGCACGCCCTTTGCGAAAGTCCGATACTGGTCCCTAGTCAATCAAGGGCAACAACTTGTCCAATGAGGCTTTTGCGTCGCCGTAGAACATGCGTGTATTGTCTTTGAAGAACAGCGGATTTTCGATGCCGGAATATCCCGCACCTTGGCCACGTTTGGAGACGAAGACTTGTTTGGCCTTCCAGCATTCCAGGACCGGCATGCCTGCGATGGGGCTGTTGGGGTCGTCTTGGGCCGCGGGGTTGACGATGTCGTTAGAGCCGATGACGATGGCGACGTCCGTATCTGGGAAATCGTCGTTGATTTCGTCCATTTCCATCACGATGTCATAGGGCACTTTGGCCTCGGCCAGCAGCACGTTCATGTGCCCGGGCAGGCGGCCTGCGACCGGGTGGATCGCAAAGCGCACGTTTTTGCCTCTGGCGCGTAGCTTGCGGGTCAATTCAGCCACAGCGGATTGTGCCTGGGCCACCGCCATCCCGTATCCTGGGATGATCACCACGCTGTCGGCCTCATTCAACGACGCGGCCACACCGTCAGCCTCGATGGCGATTTGCTCGCCCTCAACCGCCATTTGCTCGCCCGCAGGACCGCCAAAGCCGCCCAGGATCACCGACACAAAGGACCGGTTCATCGCCTTACACATGATGTAGGACAAGATCGCTCCACTAGATCCAACCAGCGCGCCCACAACGATCAACAGATCATTGCCCAAGCTAAAGCCAATCGCCGCTGCCGCCCAACCGGAATAGCTGTTCAGCATCGACACAACGACCGGCATATCCGCGCCGCCAATGCCCATGATCAAATGATAGCCGATAAACAGCGCCAGCAGCGTCAGCAAGAACAGCGCAAAGAAGCCGCCCCCGTTGAAATACCAAATCGCAAAGAGCAGCGACAAGGCCAGTGCACCTGCGTTCAACAGATGGCCGCCAGGCAATTTTGTGGCTGCGCTGTCGACCTTACCGGACAACTTGCCATAAGCGATAACGGACCCTGTAAAGGTCACAGCCCCAATCCAGACCCCCAGAACCAACTCGATCTGCAGGATGGTGATTTCCACGCTGGTTTTCTTCGCCACAAGCGTTGCAAATGTTCCCTCAATCGCGTCGCCAGCCGCTTTGGCCGCTTCTACGCCCGCAATGGTGAAATCGGCGTTAAAGCCCACGAACACCGCCGCCAGACCGACCAGCGAGTGCATGATCGCCACCAGCTCGGGCATCTGCGTCATCTGCACTTTCGTGGCCAATTGATAGCCCACCGCTGCGCCACCTGCGATCATCACAAGCGACACCAACCACAGCCCAGAGCCGGGTCCAAACAGTGTTGCCAGAACTGCAATGCCCATGCCCGCGATGCCGTACCACACCGCCCGCTTGGCGCTTTCTTGCCCGCTCAGCCCGCCAAGTGACAGAATGAACAGGATCGCTGCGACCACATAAGCCGCTATTGTGAATGCGTTTTCCATCAATCTACCCCTTTACGACTTCTGGAACATGGCGAGCATGCGCCGTGTCACGAGGAACCCACCAAATATGTTCACCGAGGCCATGAAGACCGCCAGTGCCGCAAGCAATGTCACCAAGATATTGCTGGATCCGATCTGGATCACTGCGCCCAAAATGATGATGGAAGAAATCGCATTGGTCACCGCCATCAGCGGCGTGTGCAAGCTGTGCGCCACATTCCAGATCACCTGGAAGCCGATAAATACGGACAAAACAAAGACGATAAAATGCTGCATAAAGCTGGCGGGCATGCCCGGGATCAGCCCCACGCCCAGCACCAGCGCACCACCTGCGGCCAACAGACCAACTTGGGTTTGCGTCTGTTTCTTGAACGCGGCCACTTCTTGGGCGCGCTTTTCTTCTGGTGTTAACTCTTTGGGCGGATCTTTCTTGGGCGCTGCCGCAATCGCGGCCACTTTGGGGGGCGGCGGCGGGAAGGTAACGGCTTTTTCATGGGCAATCGTGGCGCCTCGGATCACGTCATCTTCCATATTGTGATGAATAACGCCGTCTTTTTCGGGCGTCAGATCGGTCAGCAAATGCCGGATATTGGTGGAATAAAGGCTCGAGGCCTGCGCGCCCATCCGCGAGGGAAAGTCTGTATAGCCGATGATCGTCACGCCGTTCTCGGTCACGACTTTCTCGTCCATCTTGGTAAGCTTGCAATTACCGCCCTTTTCCGCGGCCAGGTCCACAATCACGGAACCGGGCTTCATCGCCGCGACCATATCTTCGGTCCACAGCTCAGGCGCTTCGCGGTTGGGGATCAACGCCGTGGTGATCACGATATCGACCTCTGGGGCCAATTCGCGGAACTTCGCCAACTGCGCTTCGCGGAATTCTGGGGACGACACCGAGGCATAGCCGCCGGTCGCAGCACCATCTGTCTGCTCTTCTTCGAAATCTAGGTACACGAATTCGGCGCCCATGGATTCGACCTGCTCGGCCACTTCGGGACGCACATCGAAGGCATACGTAATCGCGCCCAGGCTGGTCGAGGTTCCAATCGCCGCCAGCCCCGCAACGCCCGCGCCGACAACCAAAACTTTGGCCGGAGGCACCTTGCCCGCCGCGGTGATCTGGCCTGTAAAGAAGCGTCCAAAGTTGTTGCCCGCCTCGATCACCGCGCGGTAACCCGCGATATTGGCCATGGATGATAGCGCGTCCATCTTCTGCGCGCGACTGATCCGAGGGATCATTTCCATCGCTACAACAGTCGCGCCCTTATCGGCCGCCGCCTGCATTTTGGCCTCATCCGCAACTGGGCTGAAGAACGAAATCAGCGTCTGGCCGTCCCGCAGTTTCT
Source organism: Paracoccaceae bacterium (assembly GCA_045106335.1). Taxonomy (GTDB): domain Bacteria; phylum Pseudomonadota; class Alphaproteobacteria; order Rhodobacterales; family Rhodobacteraceae; genus Aliishimia. The sequence continues at coordinate 34,564 of JBGCEM010000031.1, forward strand.
TCATTTCCGCATCTGAGGGCACGCGCACCTTGGCCACAACATCCGCAGCCTTCCAAAGCGCCGCAGCCGTCTTCAAAACCTCAACACCAACAGCCGCATAATCCGCATCCGAAAAGCCCGCAGAAGACCCCGCCCCAGACTCAATGCAACACTCGTGACCCAACTTCTGAAGCTGAACCGCGCTCTCAGGCGTCATACCGACACGCGACTCACCTGAATAACTCTCTTTCGGCGTTCCGATCTTCACCAGCACGTCTCCCAAATTAACTCAGTGGATGGGCAGCTTGGGCGCCCACAGGATCACTAAGGCGTGGCACCAAAATGCACAAGTGCAGGACGGGCATACAATTGCATGCATCACGGGTCTTTTCGGCACTTTATAAGTAAATTATAACCATCTGCGCACTTTTTGTGTGTAAGCATCGAAAACTTCACCAAAATGTTTGCGCAAACGTGCCTCTTCGGCGCGAATAAAGTGTCGCGAAATCCACATCATAAAAATGGGCACCAAGACCAAAGACAAGTACGCCCCCCATCGCAAACAAAGCCCCACAAGGATCACCGCATCCGCCAAATAGATCGGATTGCGAGACCATGCGAAAATACCAGATTGGACAAGCTGGCTTGGGTCAAGATGCGGGATGATCGTTGTGCGCGCCCGCGCCATTTCGTAGGCCGCCAGACCAATTAGCATCAGCCCAAGCGCAATAAGCACGCCCCCGACCGCGCGCAACAAAAGGCTTGGCTCTGGCCCCAATGGCGCAAGCCTAACTTGCACCCACGCGATCGCGGCGCACACGCCCAGCCACATCGGGGGTATGTCCAACCATTTGTAAAACGGTCCTGTCATGTGCCGCAACGTGACCTTTATGCGGACCTTGCACAAGACTTGATCTGCAGCGCAGGCTGCCCGGAAAGTCACAAGGGAGTTCAACATGGATTTGACAGGCAAGCATGCATTGGTCACCGGCGGCGGGACGGGCATTGGTTTGGCGATGGCACAGGATTTTGCGAAGGCGGGGGCGCAGGTCACGATCACTGGACGGCGTCAATCGGTTTTGGATGCGGTCGCCGGACCCGGCATCACAGGTCTTGCTATGGATGTGCGCGAGGAAGACAGCATCATCAACACGATCAAAACGGCTGTGGCAGATCGAGGGCCAATCCAGATCTGCGTTGCCAATGCCGGGATCGCAGAGGGGAAATCGCTGCGTAAAATGAGCCTGGAGTTTTGGCGCAATATGATGTCGACCAATCTTGACGGCGCGTTTTTGACCATCCGCGAGTGCATGACTTCGATGGGTACAACGGATTGGGGACGTGTGATCACTGTGGCCTCTATTGCGGGTGTCCGTGGATTGCCGGGTGCCCCGTGTTATACGGCTTCAAAACACGGGTTGATCGGACTGACCCGCGCGCTTAGCGAAGATTTCTTGGGCTCGGGCATCACGTTCAACGCAATCTGCCCGGCCTATGTGGACACACCTATCGTGACCCGCAACACAACTTCCATCGCTCAACGCGCCGGCATCAGCGAAGACCAGGCGCGCGATATGATGGTTGGGGCGAATAAACACAAACGTTTGATTGCTGTGGAAGAAGTCTCGGCAGCCGCGATGTGGCTGGTCGGGCCGAACTCAGGCAGCGTGAACGGTCAAACTATCGAAATCGCAGGCGGTCAGATGTGAACGACCCCAAGCAAGCGTGCGAACGGACTTGGATCGGTGGGGGCGGAATCGCAGACTGAATTCCTAAATCTTGCACAAGAAACGGTCCAGGGCAGCTGATGCGGCCCATTCCGGCTTGCGCAAGGCGCTCTGTCTGGTTGCTTGCAACCACGGGTCCTGCATGCCACTATTTACGCCATGCGGTTCACTTTGATTTTATGCATGTCCGTAAGCGCCTGCACCCAATTCCCTCAGCTTGAGGGGCTGGTTGAACCAGAAGTTGCGGATCGTGCTTACCCGGCCTTGCGCCCGCTGGCACCTTTGATTCCCACGCCCAGTCTGACCGTTGAGGATCAGAATGACCTAAAAACTGACCTTTCCGAACGCGTGGCTGCCCTAAAATCGCGCGCTGACGAAATCCGCCTTGAAGGGATTGACCCACAAACGCGGACCCGGATGGCAAACGGTGTGCAGGGTGCAAGTCTGACATCACAGGATCCCTAAAGCACCCTTTGCTTAAACTTGGGAAACAAATGCCCGGCCACGCTGCGCCGTCTTGGGACATTTGTCCCAAATGGGACTTCAGGAACACGTCAGGGTGCTGCAAAGCCGCGTTGCATGGCACGCGCGAAACGCGTATGGCGCGAACAAAATCTGGATTGTGAAAAGGACGCGCTTCATGTCGAACCCCTTACGCCTTGGGATTGCGGGCTTAGGCACTGTTGGTGTTGGTGTCGTGAAAATTCTGCGGGATCAGACCGATCTGCTGACCCGGCGCACAGGACGAGACATCACAATTTCCGCCGTCAGCGCGCGCAGCCGCAGCAAAGACCGCGGCGTGGCCTTGGATGCGTTTGGCTGGGAAGATGACCCGGTAAAGCTGGCAACGCGCGATGATGTGGATGTGTTTGTGGAACTGATGGGGGGCGCTGAAGGGTCCGCCAAAGCCGCCACCGAGGCCGCCCTGCAAGCTGGAAAACACGTGATCACGGCCAACAAAGCCATGCTGGCTATGCATGGTCAAGCCTTGGCGGAACTGGCTGAAGCCAAAGGCGTGAACCTGCGCTATGAGGCAGCGGTTGCCGGTGGTATCCCTGTGATCAAAGCCCTGACCGAAGGGTTGGCAGGCAATGAAATCAGCCGTGTTATGGGCGTGATGAATGGCACCTGTAATTATATCCTGACGCGGATGGAGGCAACGGGCCAAGGCTATAACGTGCTCTTTGATGAATGTGCCAAGCTGGGATATTTGGAAGCCGATCCGAACTTGGATGTGGGCGGGATTGATGCGGCGCATAAACTGGCGCTGTTGGCCTCGATCTCGTTTGGCACGCAAGTTAATTTTGCGGGAATTGAGATCGAAGGCATTTCGCATGTCACATTGGACGATATCACCCACGCCGCTGACATGGGGTATCGTATCAAGCTGCTCGGCGTCGCTCAGAAAAGTGAGCGCGGCCTAGAACAGCGGATGATGCCCTGTTTGGTGCCTGCGACCTCGCCTTTGGGTGTGTTAGAAGGTGGCACAAATATGGTGGTGATTGAGGGGCATGCGGTTGAACAGATCGTTCTGCGCGGGCCTGGCGCGGGCGAAGGCCCCACGGCTTCCGCTGTTTTGGGCGATATTTGCGATATTGCACGCGGATCACACCTGCCTGTCTTTGGCCAAACGGCAAAATCGCTTGTCGCCGCCCCAGTTGCGCAATCGGTCATGACAGCGCCATATTATCTGCGTATGGATCTGACCGACACGCCTGGCGCGCTGGCCAAAGTTGCCGCCACCTTGGGCGAGGCCGGCGTATCCATCGACCGGATGCGCCAGAAAGAGCATGACGGCGATGTGGCTACGGTCATTATCGTCACCCATAAAACTGCGCGGGCCGATTTGGACCGTGCATTGATCGCGATGAATGACACAGACGTGGTGCAAGAAAGCCCCGTTGCCTTGCGCATAGAAGAGCTGTGAGCCCTAACAGTCTTGGCACCGGCCCGGACCAAGGCTAACCCATATCTTAACAGGTAAAAAAGGTATTTCCCATGACCACTGACGCTGAATTTTATGACCGTATGTTGTCCCTCGGCTTGGCCCGTGTTGCCGAACAGGCCGCAATTGCCAGTGCAGAGTGGATTGGGCGGGGCGATGAAAAAGCCGCCGATCAGGCAGCGGTCAATGCGATGCGCGAACAGCTCAACAAGCTCGAAATTGCAGGGGTTGTGGTTATCGGCGAAGGCGAGCGCGACGAAGCGCCTATGTTGTTCATCGGTGAAGAGGTCGGCACTGGCAGTGGCCCCGGCGTGGATATTGCACTGGATCCGCTTGAGGGCACAACCCTGACGGCCAAAGATATGCCCAATGCGTTGACCGTGATCGCCATGGGTCCGCGCGGCACGATGTTGCACGCCCCTGACGTCTATATGGACAAATTGGCAGTGGGTCCCGGCCTGCCGAAGGACGTGGTCAGCTTGAACATGTCGCCTGGCGAGCGTGTGGCGGCCCTGGCAGCTGCCAAAGACTGCGAACCGCGCGATATTACCGTCTGCGTGCTGGAACGTCCCCGCCATGACCAAGTGGTTGCTGAAATTCGCGCCACGGGTGCTTCGATTCGCCTGATCACAGATGGCGATGTAGCTGGTGTCATGCACTGTGCTGAACCAGAAACCGGGATCGACATGTATATGGGCAGTGGTGGCGCCCCCGAAGGCGTTTTGGCGGCAGCTGCGTTGAAATGTATGGGTGGTCAAATGTGGGGGCGTCTTACGTTCCGCAATGATGACGAACGGGGGCGGGCGCAAAAAGCGGGCATCACCGATCTGGACCGGATCTATGCGCGCGATGAGATGTGCACATCGGACGTGATCTTTGCGGCAACGGGCGTAACCGGTGGGACTTTGCTGCCCGGTATCAAACGCGAACCCGGCTGGGTCACCTGCGAAACACTGCTGATGCGCTCGAAAACGGGATCGGTGCGGCGCATGAACTACCGCGCGCCAATCGAATCGCAATAATCCACAAGAAATCTCCAGGACGGCCCGGCTTTGGGCTGTCCGACACTGGCGAGACCGGGGCAAACCGTATAAGGTAGCCTTATGAACGCAGACCCCAATATCTTGCAAAAACCCGCCGCCTTTCTGGGGGTTGAAACGTCTTTGACAGGGCGTCGTTGGGTCGGTCCCTCGGTCGAGATCGACCGGGCGGCCGAGGCTATGGCGCAAACCACCGCCCTGCCCCGCCCCATCGCGCAAGTTCTAGCGCGGCGCGGTGTTCCTGCCGCCGAAACAACCGCCTTCTTAGCCCCAGCCCTGCGCGACCTACTGCCCGACCCGCGCAGCTTGAAAGACACTCAAGTCGCAGCGCAACGCTTGATCGACGCAGTTGTGAAAAGCCAGAGCATCGCAGTTTTTGCCGATTATGACGTGGATGGTGGGGCCTCGGCAGCGCAGCTTTTGGTCTGGTTGCGTCATTTTGGGCTAAGCGCGACCCTATACGTGCCCGACCGCATCGACGAAGGCTACGGCCCCAATGACGCGGCGATGACGCAACTGGCCGCAGATCACGATCTGATCTTATGCGTCGATTGCGGTACGCTGTCTCATGCACCTTTGGCAGCGGCGGCGGGTGCGGATGTGATCGTTCTGGACCACCATTTGGGCGGCGAAACACTGCCCCCCGCTTTGGCCGTCGTGAACCCCAATCGCCAGGACGAAGATGGCGCGCTGGGGCATCTTTGCGCAGCAGCAGTGGTATTTTTGACCCTGGTCGAGGCCGGGCGTCAATTGCGCGAAGCGGGCAAATCGGGCCCAGATTTGATGGCGTTCTTAGATCTTGTGGCGCTTGCAACTGTTGCCGATGTCGCCCCGCTGATCGGCGTAAACCGTGCTTTTGTGCGCCAAGGCTTGGTGGTGATGGCCCGGCGCAATCGCCCCGGGTTGGTCGCGTTGGCAGATGCGGCGCGCATGGACACAGCCCCCACAGCCTATCATTTGGGCTTTGTGCTGGGACCGCGCATCAATGCCGGGGGACGTGTGGGCCAAGCTGATCTGGGCGCACGCCTTTTGGCGACCGATGATCCGCACGAAGCAGACGCCCTGTCCCAGCGTTTGGATCAGCTTAATACCGAACGGCGCGATATCGAATCAGCTGTCCGCGCCGCAGCTTTCGCCCAAGCCGAAGACCGCGGGCTTGACGCGCCTTTGGTATGGGCAGCTGGCAAGGGATGGCATCCTGGCGTGGTCGGAATTGTTGCCGCGCGTTTGAAAGAATCCACAGGCCGCCCCGCTATCGTGATCGGGCTTGAGGATGGCATTGGCAAAGGATCGGGCCGGTCGGTAACGGGTATTGATCTGGGCTCTTCCATCCAACGGCTGGCAAGCGAAGGCTTATTGGTCAAAGGTGGCGGGCACAAAATGGCGGCGGGTCTAACCGTCGAGGAACACCAATTAGAAGCAGCGATGGCGCGGCTATCTGATCTGCTGGCGCGTCAAGGCGCGGGGGATCTTGGTCCATCGGATCTGCGCCTGGATGGCTTGCTTATGCCCGGTGCGGCCAATTTGGACTTGCTTGAAACCCTTGAAAAAGCTGGGCCTTTTGGGGCCGCGGCCCCGGGCCCTCGTTTTGCCTTTTCCAGCGTCAAAGTTCTGCAAGCCCGGCGCGTGGGTGACAGCCACCTGAAAATCAGCTTTGGCGATGGACTGGGCGCACGCTTGGATGCTATTTCCTTTGGCGCATTTGACACTGCATTGGGGGGCGCGTTGCAAGCGCATGGCGGCGCCCCGTTTCATTTAGCCGGTCGCTTGGACATCAACACATGGCAAGGTCGCCAATCCGTACAGTTGCGGCTAGAAGACGCGGCCCCGGCTTAGTTTGCCATGAAACGCATTTTCCGCTTGCCACCTTGCGCGCTATTCCCTAAATCCCAACCACCACATCACGTGGCCCGTTCGTCTATCGGTTAGGACGCCAGGTTTTCAACCTGGAAAGAGGGGTTCGATTCCCCTACGGGCTACCAAGTACCCTCTCATGAGCGTTTTTGGTCTTCTCGGCACGATGAGACTACCCCACTGGCGTGGATTGGTCAAAGAATGTAGCCTGTGCGGGCGCTGGAGACGGGTGCCGCACGCGCGTGTTGTCATGCTCTCATCCGCGGGTTGGATACCCATTGCCTGGCAGGGTATTTCCGTAGGAAATGTCCCGAGAGGGATCTTGCCTTATGCGACGCGGGCTTGCCTCTCTCTAAGAGCGGGTATGTGCCCCAACGCACTCCGAGGATTTCCC
>JBGCEM010000032.1:0-24956 GCA_045106335.1 Paracoccaceae bacterium
GGGCCAGTTGGATTTTCTGAACGTCGTACGGGGGCGCATCCACACTGACCCCGCCATGACCGACCTTATCCCGGTCCAAGGCATGAAGAACGCGCCGCATCTGGACTTTGCAGGGCAGGTCAAAAAACTGACGGGCATGCCGACGTTCCACGCGGCCAAGATCCCTGATGTTGCCACAGCGCGCCATGCGGTTGAGGCAGGATTGCTGGATATGGTGGGCATGACCCGCGCGCATATGGCTGACCCCCATGTTGTCAAAAAGATCATCGAAGGGCGCGAAGATGATATCCGCCCCTGCGTTGGCGCGACCTATTGCCTTGACCGCATCTATGAGGCGGGTGACGCGCTGTGCATTCACAACGCCGCCACGGGGCGTGAATTGACCATGCCCCACACGATCGAACCCGCAACCAAAAAGCGCAAAGTCGTCATCGTTGGCGCGGGCCCCGCCGGGTTGGAGGCCGCGCGGGTCGCCGCCGAACGCGGCCATACCGTCACCGTGTTTGAGGCCCAGCCCGATCCCGGTGGGCAAATCCGCCTGACAGCGCAAAGCCCTCGTCGCCGTGAAATGATGTCCATCATCGACTGGCGCATGGCACAATGCGCCGCCCGCGATGTGGTGTTCCACTTTAACGCATGGGCCGACGTCGCGGACGTGACCGCCCTGACCCCCGATGTTGTCATCATCGCAACCGGCGGCATCCCCAACACCGAACTTTACGAGACCGGCAAAGACGCCGCGCATGTCGTGACATCGTGGGACATCATTGCGGGCGACGTAAAGCCAGCCCATACTGTTCTGATCTATGACGAAGCTGGCGATCATGCCGGATTGCAGGCCGCCGATGTCGCGACCGCGCGACATGCGGTTGAGGCTGGACTGCTGGATATGGTGGGTATGACCCGCGCACATATGGCCGACCCCCATGTGGTCAAAAAGATCATGGAAGGGCGCGAGGATGATATCCGCCCCTGCGTTGGCGCGACCTACTGTCTTGACCGGATCTACGAGGCCGGTGACGCGCTGTGCATTCACAACGCGGCCACAGGGCGGGAATTAACGATGCCGCACACGATCGAACCTGCCGCGAAAAACCGCATAGTCGTGATCGTTGGCGCGGGGCCTGCCGGGCTAGAGGCGGCGCGGGTTGCGGCCGAACGCGGGCACGATGTGACGGTGTTCGAGGCGCAGCCAGACCCCGGCGGGCAAGTCCGGCTGACAGCGCAAAGCCCGCGCCGCCGCGAGATGATCTCGATCATTGACTGGCGTATGGCGCAATGCGCGGCGCGGGATGTGACGTTCCATTTCAACGCGTGGGCCGAGGCCGAGGACGTAACCGCCTTGAACCCCGATGTTGTCATCATCGCGACCGGAGGTATGCCAAACACCGAACTCTTTGAAACCGGCAAAGAGGCCGCACATGTCGTAACATCCTGGGATATCATCGCAGGCGACGTGAACCCGGCCCAGAATATTTTAATCTATGATGAAGCTGGCGATCACGCCGGATTGCAAGCCGCCGACATCGCGGCGGCAGCAGGATCAAAGGTGGAAATTATGACCCCTGACCGCACTTTTGCAGCAGGCGTCATGGCCATGAATTTGGTGCCGTATATGCGCACCCTTCAGGCAAAAGATGTTACGTTCACAGTCACCAACAGGTTGCTTGACGTTGCGCGTAACGGCAACCAGCTCAGCGCAACTATCGGCACGGATTACAGCGATATCACAAAGCAGAAAGATTATGATCAGGTTGTCGTGAACTACGGCACCTTGCCGTTGGACGCGCTGTATTTTGATCTTAAACCGTTCAGCTCGAACGGCGGTGCGGTCGATCATGATGCTTTGGTTGACGGCAGACCGCAGACGTTGCAACGCAACAAAAACGGCGACTTTCAACTGTTTCGCATCGGGGATGCCGTGTCAGCGCGCAACACGCATGCCGCAATCTTTGACGCGCTGCGGCTGGTGAAGGATATCTGACGGTTCGCTGTCAGCGTTAAGTCGGGCATCCAGAGCGCTTTCGCCCCAGATGCCGCATTGATCAATGGCGTTCATGCCGCTGCGGGCCGTGGACGCAGATACCAGTACCAGACACGGTAAGCCTCAAGCGCGATCAGCGGGCCAAAGTGGATAAGGGCAGGTGCGGCACCGTTCCAATCATGCAAAGCGGCCCAATGCACCAATGTCAGCACAGCTGCGCCATATGTCCAACGTTGCAGCCATTTCCACCAAGTGCCCATTTTGCGGACGAAATAATCCATGGACGTCAGCGCCAGCGGTACGAAGATGATAAACGCAATCCAGCCCGTCCAGATGTAAAGGCGCGGCAATTCATTCATCACGGTGCTCAGTGACGCTTTATCCAGCAGGTAAAAAATAGTGTGCAGCAGCGCATAGCCAAACGACGCAACGCCCAGATAACGCCGGTTGCGTTTCAACCACTGCGGTCCCCGCCATCCCTTTAATAACATCGTAAGCGGCGTCGCCATCATCAGCACAATCAACAGCCGTGCGGAAGTTTCACCAGAGGGATGAACAAGCTGGTGAAAAATCCGAGGATCATCGGATGTCAGCGCGGTGAATGTCATCATGATCCCGAGAGAGGCAAGCACCGCCCAGGTGAGATAAGGGGAAGTTGCGGCAAAGAAACGTTGCATGTTTTGTCCAATTTAGCGTGACGGTATACCTATAACGCCCAAACCCCGAATTTCCGTCGCGGCCTGGGCGATATTTTACTTTTTCAAGACAGGGATCATCCGTGCCAGCGTGCCGTCTTTGCGCACGAACTGGTTGAAGATGGCAGCAAGAGCATGGGCCGTAATCAGACCAAACAGCACAAGATTCAAAAGCCAATGCACATAGCCCAAGTCAGCGACACCGTTCCACGTCATTCCACCCGTGATCACCATGCCAATGAGCGTGCCGTATAGTGCCCGATGAACAATCGTGGCAATCTTGGCCTGCGTCGGGGACGTCCCGGGGGCGTGACCCGGCGCACCGTAACGGTAGCGCAGATAGATCCGTGCCAGCACAGCGATAAAGATTGTTGATCCAAAGCCCACATGAACCCAGGCCATCGTCATGTCATTTCCGGCCGGCGCGGCACCGGTTTGCATGGCCTCAAGGGTGCGTTTCATCGGCTCGTTGAAAAGCCATTGCACCCAGATGGCCGCGAAGACGACCCAGTGCAAAGCGATTTGTAAGGGGCGGTAAGCCGTGGGGGAAGACGTCATCTTGATCTCCTATTTACCAGGGTGAAGCGTGACTTTAACGCCAGCAGGGTCGGTTCCGCAAAAGACATCGCCGTCTTTTTGCAGATGTGGTGAAGCGGCAGGCTTTCCATGTGTGAGCAATTCGTAATGTACCAATCCAGCCATATTCTGCGGTCTTGGTGGGTTTTGGGGACCGGCCCAGATATTCATCGCCAAGCGGTGCGTGTTGGGTGCGCCTGCGTTCATGTCGGCAAAGCCCCACGAATCCAGCGTCAGATGGCGCTCAAAACCAAGGGTCGCGAACCAATCCAAGGCGGGTTCAAGCGCGGCTACTTTAAGGTGCAAATGCGCAAGGTAACTGTCATCGGCGATAGGCTTCAGCGGGTCTGTGCCCTCAGCCAAAGCAAGTTCGGCTTGGACATCCAGCGGGCCGCGGCCGGAATGCGCATCGCCGTCAACATCATACAGCGTTAGCCCTTTGGACATATCGCCAAAATGTGAAAACCGCTCGGGCGTTTCATAGGTGATTTCGATTTCCAAACCATCCGGGTCTGTCAAATACAGCGATTTCGCCATCAGATGATCCGTCGGCCCGACCTGTATCCTCAATTGGATCAGACGGGCAAGCATCCGCGAAAACTCAACCTGGCTGCGCACCCCAATCGCAACGTGATACATGCCTGTATAGGGTGCGGCGACGGGTGTTTCTGCGCCAGCATGCAGAATGAAAAGGGTTCTGTCTTGCGTGCCAAGTGCGGTGCCCTGTGACGGGGTGTCACGCTCAACAAGCCCTAATGCAGTCGTCCAAAATGTGATCGCACGGTCTAGATTGGTGACCTGAAGTTCGACAACACCCCAAGACAGACGGTCAATCGGTGTCGCATGGCCTGGGCCGGTGGCAATTGGGCTATTAAGCATGGAAGGCAACCTTTGGGTAAAAACGCACTCTGGCCGCAGGTGCCAGAGCGCAAGATGTCAGGGATTAGTCGCGTGGTGCGATGGGCGCTTTGTTTGTACGGCCCCAAACCACCAAAGCGGCCAGTGCGAACAGAACGACGTTGACCGGAACCACTTCGAATTCACCGCGAACGATGTGAACACCTGCCGCCAAAACCATGATAACGCAAAGCCCAACTGCAGCCAGTTTCGTCAGATGCGGCATAATACGGGTGGCAGCAGGAAGAATAAGACCCAACGCACCCGCGACCTCGGCCAGACCAATAAATTTGATCAGAAGGAAAGGCGCGTTTTCGGCCCAACCCATTCCCATCGCGACCAAGTCAGCCGATCCGGACATCAGCTTTGTCGCGCCGGCCATCAAGAACATCGCAGCCAACAAGGCTTGGGCGACCCAAAGGCCAATGTTCCAGCCCTTGCTGGATTGTGCGGGGTTTGTGTCAATCGTTGTCATGTCGTTGTCTCTCATAAATCTGCTGTTAAAGCGTGTGTGATGACAACATGAATAAAGATTTCCTCTTGCGGTATCATTATGCTATTTATTGAAATAACGTTTACTGTGAGTTTATGATGGACACACTTCTAAGCCTGCGTGTTTTTGCAGAAGTCGCAGAGCACAAAAACTTTTCAGCCGTCGCAGATCGTCTGAATATTTCGCCCGCGATGACCAGCAAACACGTCAAACATATCGAGACACGGGTCGGCGCACGTTTGCTTAATCGCAACAGTCGCAACGTAAGCCTCACCGAGGCCGGCGCGCAGTATCTGCAAACAGTCCGCCCCTTGCTTGAGGGGTTAACGGAAGCTGAAGCGCAACTGACAACGGACAGCCTTTCGCCACGCGGTACGCTCAAGATGTCGATGCCTGTTTGGATGTCCAATCCGGTCTTTGCGAAAATTCTGACGTCTTACCATCAGCAACATCCGCATGTGACGTTCGATATCGACCTAAGTGGTCGCAAGATCAACATGATTGAAGAGGGTGTCGATTTGGCCCTGCGCGTCGCGTTTAAGCTGGACGATGGGCTGATCGCACGAAAGCTGGCAGAGATCACGTTTCAACTCGTGGCAGCCCCTTCCTTTTTGGACCACTTTGGCCGCCCCAACGCCCCAGAAGATCTGAACAACGCCCCGATGCTTGCCTATACGCACGTTGCGGCGGACGGACGCATCAAATTTGGTGGCAAAAACGGGATGGATGTCAAACTCCGGCCAATTTTGACAAGTTCTAACGAAAGCATTCTTCATCAAGCAGCTGTTGCTGGTATGGGCTTTGCGATGCTTCCGAATTGGGCCGCCCAGAATGATGTGAAAGACGGCCGACTCGAAGCAGTGTTGCCCGCGGTTACGTGGCCGAAATTGCAAATTCAGGCCATTTACCCGGATCGCAGCTATCTGCCTGCAAAGGTGCGGAGCTTTCTGGATTTCTTAGCCGGGCCGGATGGGCTCCGTAATTTCCTAGAATAATACATCAAAGCGGACCTTGCTCGGGTCTTCGATTTTGACAATTAAGCCACCCAATAGACGGCAAGCCCCGGGCGCTGAATGCCGCCGGGACCTGCCAGAAAAGTCGCTATTCGCAGCCCTATGTTTCGCTGGTCGCATCCAACATGACGTAGGTGGGATAGGCGCACATGGGCCGGGTGCGCTGTGGTTTTCCGCCTGAGATCTCTATATTGGGCGTGCGCATCGCGGATTACAGCGCTTGCCGACCGCCATTGGAAAAACCGACGAGGTAGCTATAGGCGGCGTGGGCGCCATAGGTCTCGCGGATGATCGTTTTGGTGGTTGTGCCCACAGCGGGACGGACAGAGCCATCAATTCCACCGCCGCCTTGGAAGAAGACGCGACCGTTCCAGTCTTGAGGAAGACGCAGTTCGAACCCGGTGGCATAGTTTTGTCCGTCCGTCCCAACGCGCTCTTCAAGAAAGCCAGTCACCACGCAATGATCGGGGAAGGGCTTGTCTGCGATCATCGCCGCATTCCGCGTCACAAACTTAGCCTGCGCAATGCGCAAAACGGGATAGACAAGATCACCAATCGCGGTGCAACTTTCGGCCGATAGCTGCGCCTGCGCGGCACCTGCAAGCACGCTGCCCGCAAGGGTCGTTGTCAAAAGACATTTTAAAGACATTCCAATTTCATCCCTGAACTGCGCCTTGATGGGGTCTTCACCACCCCATCTGGCAGTTTCGAAACACGTCCGAAGGGCGGCGAGACCCGTACGATCTTGGCCGACGTCGGTCCGCCCCTCTCGGGCAGAGTATCCTCTTGGCTTTGCATCAAAGTCTGTATGCTAGGTTTATAGCTTACAGATGCGCTAGGGTCTTGAACGACGGGCGCTACACGCGCGTGTCTGATCTAAGGATCTAAGGGCGACAGCGTCGCGATCCAGTGCTTAAGGGCTTTTGCCACAGCCTTTGGCTGTTCCGGTAACAAGGCATGGCCGGCCTCTGTGACGACCATGCAATCAGCCTTGGGCCCGATGGTGGCGCGCAGCGTTTCCAGATCAGGCGGAGGCGAGATCACATCATCGGCAGCCCCAAGATAAAGCGTCGGATGCCGGTCGGCGACACGGATCCAATCCTGATCAAGGGTGTTTTTGGCGGCGCGGCGTTGCGCGGCCGAGACCTGGGGCCACCAACCGTCCAGCCACACCGATGCGTCGGCTCCGGGCGCGAAGTAGACCCTTTTTAGATGGCCCATCCTCTCTTCATCGCTCAAAGCCATGTCAAAGCTGGCAGAGATAGAGGCCCGGACATCTTGGGGCACAGTGTTGGTCACGATCGCCGCGACAAGTGCCACCGCACGGGTCAAATCGGGCCTGTCATTGGCCAGAACCCGCGCCACCCAATTGCCAGCAGCATGGCCCACCAGGACGGCCGGGCCGACCCTTTCGGCCTCAATAATCGCGGCGATGTCTGCCGCCATATCATGGAGTGTGTCCTCTTCTCGAAGCTGGGCCGAGCCTTTGATCCCCCGCGGTTCCGGCAGAATCAGCCGTAAGCCCATTTGTGCAAGAGACAGCAGGAGCCCATCGAAATCCTCAGAGCCTCTGCCCAGGGACGGGATCAGCACCACCGCAGGTCCTACACCACGAACCCGATAAGAAAGGACGAGTCCGTCCCGCACAAGACGCTTTGGTACGTCGTCATCCATCCGATGAGGCTTAGACATAGTCGTTCAACACCCGAAAAACAGACTATCGCCCATCTCTGACAATATGGCAGGGCTCATGCTTCAAAAAAGGGCGTTTCCTCGCCCCTTGGTCCGCGCAGGAGAATGTCGAACGCATAGGATTTCACCCCGTCAACCATGCCATTGTCTTGCATGACCAACAAAGGGCGCAGGTCTTCGGGGAGCACCGAGAGCACTGGGTCACTGGCATTCTCTTGCGCGTATTCAGGAAAGAACAACGTGGTTTCGACAGTCCGCATAAGCCCAATTCCCATCACAAGAATGTTTAAATGAGGCGCGCGGACACGACCGTTTTCTGTGTAGGACCCCGGCTGGAAAGAGTGGAACGCATAAACGCCCTCAGCGGTAGACCATGACCGCCCCCAACCCAGGAAATCCGGATCAGCCTTATCAGCCTGTGGGTCCTCAGGGTGGCGAAAATGGCCAGCTGAATCGGCTTGCCAAAGCTCAACGATCGCATTGGCTACGGGCGCGCGGCCTTCTTTGCGGACAGTTCCGGTCAAGGTGAACGGTACGCCCTTGGAACTCGGGGCGGTGTCTGCCGAGACCCGGGTCAGATCGTTATCTGCGGGTTGGAAGTAATCCGCCGGAAAGAAGGGCCCGATCGTATGCTGCGACAGCGGGAAGCGACGTGTTTGGGGGGATTGTGACATTATGCTTCCGGTGTTGCAGAACGTCCGCGCAGGACAATATCGTGATGATAACCCAGATAGTCTCCGCCGACCTTTGCTGGATGCAATTGCGTCGCCACAAGCCGATCCCGCGCAGCAAGATCACCGACCGAGTTCAGGATGCGGTCCCATTCGTTAAGTGGGTCGCCCGGGAAATACATCTGCGTGACAAGGCGTGACAGCGAACTTGGCCCCAGCACCGAAAAATGAATATGCGGCGGACGCCACCAAGTGTCTTTTACGGGGACCGGGTAAGCGCCCGGTTTGATGGTCCGGAATGCATAAGCCCCATTTTCGCCCGACCTCACCCGTCCATGGCCCAGGAAATTTGGGTCCAACGGTACGGCACGTTCATCCAGCGCGTGGGGGTAGTGCCCGGCTGAATCGGCCTGCCACAGCTCAACAATCGCATTGGGGACCGGGCGTCCATCTTCATCCAGAACCCGACCACAGACCTGCATAAGGGCGCCTTGCGCCTGTTTACCTGTAGATGTTCTGGACAGATCGCTGTCACCGCAATGAAGCTTGCGCCACAAATCAACCGGGCCAGTGACCTCTGTGCGTGTGATTGGCTTTTGGAAAAGCCTTTGCGACGGCGTGTGTGTCCAGGTGTTGGTATAGCCCTCAATCGGAACGCTGGGTTGCACGCCGTCGGGCCAGGGGTCGTATCTGCGCGATATGAGGTTTGTTCGCAATGTCTGGTCTCTCCTAGATCTTGTGGCCGACCACATCCATCAGCGGCACATCCAGTAAATGCTCGGCGCATATTTACAATAAGCTATGTTTATGACCTAATGTCAAGTGATCGGGACCCAAGGACGTCTTGCCCCAATCCCGATCTGGCGCGCGCCGCTGTGTCGCAAAAAGCGCAACGGTGCTCACACCTATATTGCCCAGCCAGATGCAGCATTACACCGCTTCAATGGCAACCGCGATTCCCTGCCCTACGCCAATGCACATGCTCGCCAACGCGCGTTTGCCACCGGTAACCTTAAGTTCTAACGCCGCCGTGCCGACAATTCGGGCGCCCGACATCCCCAGCGGATGACCCAAGGCAATCGCGCCGCCATTGGGATTCACCCGAGGATCGTCATCTGCGATGCCCAGGGCGCGCAGAGTGGCAAGACCTTGGCTGGCGAAGGCCTCGTTCAATTCGATCACGTCGAAATCGGTCTGGGACAGACCGAGCCGGGACATCAGCTTTTGTGACGCAGGTGCTGGTCCGAACCCCATAATGCGAGGTGCCACACCTGCGGTCGCGCCCCCCAGAACCCGTGCGATCGGCGTCAGACCATGGGCCTTTGCCGCCGCCTGCGACGCAAGGATCAGCGCCGCCGCGCCATCATTGACGCCCGAGGCATTGCCAGCTGTCACGGATCCGCCCTCGCGGAAAGGAGCACGCAGCTTGGCCAGCGTCTCCAAAGTGGTTGCAGGACGCGGGTGTTCATCCTCGTTAACAACGCGCGGCGCGCCCTTGCGTTGCGGGATAGTGACCGCCGCAATCTCTGAGGCCAGTCGACCATTTGCTATTGCGGCACCGGCCTTGTGCTGCGAGCGCAGCGCGAAGGCGTCTTGATCCGCGCGGCTGACATCGAAATCTTCGGCGACATTTTCGGCCGTCTCCGGCATCGAATCGACACCGTATTGTGCCTTCATCACTGGGTTGACGAAGCGCCAGCCAATAGTGGTGTCCTCAACAGCAGCCGCCCGAGAGAACGCGGTATCGGCCTTAGACATCACGAAGGGCGCCCGCGACATGCTTTCGACGCCGCCAGCTATCATCAAATCGGTCTCGCCGGCGCGGATGGCCCGCGCGGCAGTTATCACAGCATCCATTCCCGAACCGCATAGCCGGTTCATTGTCGTGCCAGGCACGCTGTCTGGCAGACCTGCCAGTAGAAGCGACATGCGCGCGACGTTGCGGTTGTCTTCGCCCGCTTGATTGGCGCAACCAAAGATCACCTCGTCAACGGCCGCCCAATCAACACCCGCATGCCGCGCCATTAAGGCGCGCAGCGGTACCGCGCCCAAGTCATCAGCCCGCACCGAGGACAGCGCGCCTCCGTAGCGCCCAATAGGCGTTCGGATATAGTCACAAATAAAGGCGTCATGCATGGCTGGATTTCCTGTTTTCGATCTGTTGCCGTTCGGCCCGAAGGGTGGTCAAAATATCCTCGACGGCTGCGGTCCCAAAACCCGGCCCAGCCGCATCAAAGACCGCCGCCATTATGTCTGAGATCCGCTCCGGGGGCTGACCAGAGGCCCACCAAAGCGGCCCGCCCGTCCAACGCGGAAAGCCGTAGCCATGTACCAGGGTTACGTCGATATCGCCGGGGCGCTGTGCGGTACCCTCGCTCAACACCAGCGCGGCCTCGTTCAGGATCGCGCCTAGCAGCCGGTCTTGTATGAGCTGATGCGTATACCCACGCGGCGTGACGCCCTTGGCGGCGCGGGCTTGCGCGATGATGGCGGCAACGGCTTCCGAGGGCTGCGCCTTGTTGCCATCATAGTCGTACCAACCGGCCCCAGTTTTGCGCCCGAACCGGCCGGCCGCGCAAAGTTGATCCGGGATTTCGACATACCGCGCGGCGGGATCGCGGGTCGCGGCCTGCCGTCTGCGCATGGTCCAAGCGATGTCAAGGCCCGACATATCCCCCACCGCAAAGGGCCCCATGGCAAAGCCAAACGCGCACGCTGCTGTGTCCACGTCTTGCGGGCTGGCACCATCTTCGACCAGGAATTCGGCATGCCGCCGATACGCGGCATAAATCCGATTACCGATGAACCCATCCGCCACCCGCGCCACAACGGGTTGTTTCTTCAGCATCTTGGCAAAGGTCAACGCCGTGGCCAGGGTTCGCTCAGAGCTGTTCTTTGTGCGGACCACTTCCAGCAGCTTCATGATATCGGCGGGGCTAAAGAAATGCAGGCCAACCACTTCAGCTGCGCGCGAGGTTGCAGCGGCCATATCGTCGATATCCAGATAAGAGGTATTGGTCGCCAGGATCGCGCCCGGTTTCAGTATGCTATCAAGCGCTGTGAACAGGTCCTTCTTGACGGCCATGTCCTCGAACACCGCCTCAATCACCAAATCGCAAGGGGCAAGATCGGCCATTGTTTCGGTTGCCGTCAGCAAGGCCAGGCGCTGGCGGGCATCGTTTGCCCCAAGCCGCCCCTTGGCCACACTTGCGTCCAAAGCCTTGGCGATGGCGTTGGCAGCCTGGTCCCGGGCCTGTGCGTCGCGTTCAACCAATGTGACGGGCAAACCTGCCGCCAAAATTGCGCGGCAGATACCCTGCCCCATGGTCCCGCCACCAACCACGCCGATGCGCGACACTGGTGCTGGGGCAGCGCGCAAGCCTTCGATCCGGGTTGCATTGCGTTCGGCAAAGAACAAATGGCGCAGGGCGAAAGCCTCGTCTTGTAGCCGTAGATCCTGAAAGGCAGCGCGCTCAATCGACAAGGCTTGATCAACGGGCAATTCAGCGGCAAGCGCCACCAACTCTATGGCTTTCGTCACGTTCGGGCGCCCTTTGCCACGCCGCATAGCGCGATCTGTCGCCGCCGCGACCGCCTTTGGATCCGCCGATGGCACCGACTGGTCGCGCAATCGCCTTTTGCCAGGCGCGGCAAGGATCGCTGCCCGCGCAGCAGCAATCAGGTCACCAGGTGCCGCACTGTCCGCCAGCGCGTCGATCATACCCAAGTCCAGCGCTTCGGGCGCAGGCACCCGCCGTCCTGAACATACCAATTCGATCGTTCTTGCGATGCCCACAAGGCGCGGCAAGCGTTGACTGCCGCCGGCACCCGGCACCATGCCCAGAGTGACTTCGGGCAAGCCCAGTACGGCGTTCGGGGCCGCAATGCGTAAGTCGCATCCCAAGGCCAGTTCGAACCCACCGCCCAACGAAGCCCCATGAATCGCAGCACAAACCGGGTGCGGGCTGTCCTCGATTGCGGCGATTACCTGCGGCAATTCGGGCGCAGAAAGCGGAGCGCCAAATTCCTTGATGTCCGATCCAGCGATGAAACTGCGCCCCGCGCCCAGGATCACGACGCCGCGCAAATCCAGTTCGGCGGCCGTAGCCAGCCCAGCCAACACCCCCCGACGCACCGCGATTGAACCCGCATTCACGGGTGGATTGTCTATGGTGAGGATTCCGAAACCGTCGCGGGTTTCAAGCCGAACCACATCTTCTTGGCCGATCATTGTCATACTCTTCATTTGGGGAGATTCAGGCTGGCGCGCGCCAACACATTGCGCATGATTTCGGTCGAGCCGCCGAAAATCGTAGTTGGGCGCGCGGCAAGATAGGTGCCCGCCGCATCAAGCCGCTTGTCGCCCGCGTCGCCCGGCATGACACCCGCAAGGCTGCCGCCCACCTGCATGATCTCTTCTGAAATCCGCTGGTAGAGTTCGCTTTGGAAGATTTTCAGCACGCCCACATCAGCGCCTATGGGCTCACCTTTTCGCAAGCGCTGAACATAGGTCTCGAACAAATCCGTCAGATCGCCCAGATCCATGGCCAAGACCGCAAAGCGATCCCGAAACGGCGGCTCAGTCCAAACGCCGGTTTCCCGGGCCAGTGCCTCTAACCTGGCCAGCGCGTTTGCCGACAAGCGCGGCGCACCGATAAAGACCCTCTCGTGGCCCAAAAGAGCTTTGGCTATGCTCCAGCCCTGATTGACCTCGCCGACGATATTGCCAAGCGGGATGCGGACCGCGTCAAAAAAGATCTCGCAAAACTCGGCATGACCTTCAAGGTTTTCGATGGGGCGCACCGTGACGCCTGGCGCATCCATTGGCAGCAGCAGAAAACTGATCCCCGCTTGCTTTTTCACACTCTTGTCAGTGCGGGCAAGGACGAAGATCATATTGGCGTCGCCCCCCAGGGTGACCCAGGTTTTTTGGCCGTCGATCACCCATTCAAGTCCGTCGCGCACAGCCTGTGTTCTTAGCGCCGCCAAGTCTGATCCGGCGCCAGGCTCGCTGTAACCCTGCGCCCAGACATCTTCCCCCCGGAGGATACGCGGAAGGTAATGATCCTGCTGGTCCTGAGTGCCATGTTGCATAAGGAGTGGGCCCAGCATGACCGTCCCTATGTCATGCACCCGCGCGCAGCCGTAATGCTCAAATTCCTCGATCAGAATCAAATGTTTCCCTGCATCAAGCCCCATGCCACCGCGCGCCAATGGCCAGGTTGGCGCGATCCAACCATAACGCGCCAGCGTCGCATACCACGGCCGCACCTCGGGCCAGCGCAATCTCCGTTGGGCATAGCGCGGGATGTCGGGATAGCGCGTTTCCACAAAGTCGCGCACCAAGGCACGAAACCCCATGTCAGACATCGCATTGAAATCGGGATGTGGCGGGTGATCCGCGCGAAAGGGTGGCACCACCTGCATCAGCGCTACGCCGCCGCCTTACGCAGCGCCATGAACTGTTCGCGCAGGCGGAATTCCGGTGCAAACTGGCCCGCTTCCACCATCGCCTTGCGCACGAAAAGCCCGATATCCGCCTCGTCTGTGTTACCTATTGCCCCGTGCATCTGGACGGCCTCGCGGGCCACAAGACGGGCCAGACCGCCAGCCCGGGACCGGGCACGCAGAACCGCCATGCACGACCTCTCGGATGGTTGGCCCAGATCAATCGACGCCGCCGCCGCCCCAATTGCTGCGCGCGCCAGTTCCCGTTGCACCTGGATTTCGGTCGCGCGGTGCTGAAGCGCCTGAAAACTTCCGATCGGAGCCTCGAATTGCTTTCGGACCCGTAAGTAGTCCAGAGTGATCTCGAACGCCTGCTCGGCCACGCCCAACAAATAGCCCGCATGCAGCAGCATCGCCTCAAACAAGCTGTCCTGCGGCGCATCAATGGAATGAATGTCACAGGCAACGTTCTCAAAGCTTAGTGTGGCCTGGAATGTGCCATCATGCATCGTCACGGGCGTGATCGTTAAACCGGCCGCGTCCCGCGGCACCAGCGCAAGACCCTCTGGCGTAATGACAGCAAAAGCATCCGCCCCGACGCCGCAACACACCGCGATCTTGGCGCCCCGCAGACGCCCTTCCCGCACTTCGATGCCGCCCATCAGGTCCATGCTATCACGCCGAGCCTGCCAAGCCGGGACAACAATCTTACTGCCCGTCAAAACCGCGCCCATCTCTGCCTTAAGCCCTGCCCTTTGCAGCAAGTTCAACGCAAAAATGACCGCAATGAACGGCTCTGGAACCAATCCGCGCCCCAAAAGGCCGCTCAAAGCAACGGTCTCGCGCAGACCAAGAGCCAGACCGCCGATATCTTCGCGCGTTCGAATGCCAAGCCAGCCCATGTCCGCAATGGAAGACCAGACATTTGGCGAAAAACCCGGGGCCTGGAACCGCGCCCTGCGCACACGTTCGAAGGTTCCATCCGACACAACGATGGCGCGCGCGCTGTCGGTCAGCATGCGCGCATTTTCTACCCAGTCTTCCGTCTCTTGCTGCATGGGCGTCCCTTCAAGGTCTTAAAGAGCTATAAACATAGCCTTTAGCATCATGTCAATCACGAACCCCAGTGCAAACCGCGATCAAGGCAACCCGATCAGAAGGATGACATCGGCACAGATGGCCATTACCCCGACCTCGCCGACCTCAATCGTCGAGGTCAAGCAAATGCGTGTTCCAGCCTTATGAGGCACGACATCCCGTACCGTCTGACTAAGCCTGATTGGGGTTTCAACTGGGATCGGCGCCGTAAAGCGCACACGATCATACCCATAGCTCAATCCAGCCCCGCGCCGCTCAATCCGAAAAAGGGCCCTTTGCCACGCTGGGATCAAAGAGAGCACATAAAGCCCATGCACGATAGTACGTCCACCCGGACGTTCACGGGCGGCGCGCTCTACATCGACGTGAATCCAGTGATCGTCCCCCGTCATATCGGCAAACGCAGTAATTTCCGCCTGGGAAACATCCCGCCAATCGGTCGGACCCAGCTTTGCCCCAACGTGGCCTTGAAACGCCGCCGGTGTCTCTAGAACAAGCATCTGCCCTCGCTTTCCGGTGAAAACTCAATTGCACAATGATAAAAAACTATATAACTAGCTTTTAAAGCGGTCAACAATGCCTCGGTTGCAGCACGGTCGCGCGAATTGAACCAAGATGCATGGCGCAAGACGTCAAGGTAGGGGACAGAAACACGCAATGCCAACGCCAATTTCCAAAGCGCAAAACCTCAGGATTTCGCGACGCAGCTACGATCTGCACGCCGAGGCGAAACGACCTTCGCAAGACGGCAGCCCTTGGCTGGTCTTTGGGAACTCCCTCATTACCGACATGACACTTTGGGACTCTGCGATGCCCGCAGGGTATGGGGTTTTGCGCTACGATCAGGCCGGCCATGGCAAATCCGGTGTTCCGACGGGACCGATCAACTTTGACGACCTCGGGCAGGATCTGCTTGCCGTTATGGATGCCGCCGGGATTGAGCGGGCGGTCTATGTAGGACTGTCCATGGGCGTGCCGACCGGCCTTGCCGCGCATCGGATCGCAGCGGACCGGTTTGCCGCGTTCGTCTTGTGCGACGGTCAGGCCAAGACGGCCCCAGGCGGTGCGGCTGGCTGGGCCGACCGTATCCAAGCAGCGCAAACAACCGGCATGCAGGCTTTCGCCACCGCAACGACGGATCGCTGGTTGACGGAAACGGCCAGTGACGACACGCGCGCACGCCTGACCCAGATGATCGCCGCGACATCCTTTGAGGGCTTTCGCACCTGCGCCACAGCCTTGATGGACTACGACTATGCGGATGAAATGGCGCGTATAACGTGCCCAACTTTACTAATCGCGGGTGCACAGGATGGCACTATGCCAGAAGGCATGGCCACCAAGCTGCAACCGGCAATTGCTGGCGCGCAAATACACATCATTGAAAACGCGGGCCATGTTCCTTGTTTTGAACAACCAAACGCCTTTGCCGCCGTTCTATTGGAATTCCTTGAAACGACCTTTGAGAGCGCATCCGTATGAAGCTGCATTGGTCTCCTAGATCGCCGTTTGTGCGCAAAGTGAACATCGTGCTGGAAGAATGCTGCATGATGGATCAAGTCGAAAAACTTCGAAATGTCGCCATTTTTGCAGCACCTCCGAACCCGGACATCCTCAAGGACAATCCGCTGGGCAAGATCCCTGCGTTGATCACCGATGATGGCCAAACGCTGTTCGACTCCCGCGTGATTTGTGAATATCTCATCCAGCAATCCCAATGCAAAGACCTTTTGCCATCAGATCCCGCAACGCGGATCAGACATCTGCGCTGGCAAGCCTTGGCTGATGGTTTGACCGACATCTTGTTGCTATGGCGCACTGAACGTGGGCGCGGTAACTGTGCCGACTCGGTGATCCTTGGCGCCTTTGAGACCAAAACCCGTGCGGCCCTCGCCGTGCTGGAACTCGAAAGCAGCCAACTTGCCCAGACCGGTTTTGGATTGGGCCATATCTCGGTGATCTGTGCACTTGGCCAATTAGAGTTCCGCTACGGAGACTGCGGCTGGCAAGCCGCTTTGCCTGGGCTTGCCGCATGGTACGCCGAAATCTCTACGCGCCCTTCTGTCGCCACGACTGCAATTATTGACGATGGCGCGGGGCCCGCTGGCGCCGCCGACACCACCCCCTCGTTTACCTATAGGACAACTTGATGACTGGACCTTTGAACCATATCCGTGTGCTTGACCTTTCCCGGATCATGGCCGGGCCATGGGCCGGCCAGATTTTGGCCGATCTTGGGGCCGAGGTAATCAAAGTCGAACGCGCAGGCGCGGGCGACGACACTCGAAAATGGGGGCCGCCCTACCTGAAGGACGCCGATGGCAAGGATACAGCGGAATCCGGCTATTATCTGTCGGTCAATCGCGGCAAGAAGTCGGTCGAAATAGACATTGCCACTGCGCAAGGACAAGCCACCGTCAAAGCGCTGGCGGCGAAATCGGACATTGTCCTAGAGAATTTCAAGGTCGGCACCCTCGACCGCTATGGCCTAGGCCCCGATGATCTGAAGGCCGTAAACCCCGATCTTATCTTTTGTTCGATCACCGGCTTTGGCCAAGACGGACCGCGCGCCAAAGACGTGGCCTATGACTTTATGATCCAGGCCATGGGCGGGCTAATGAGCGTGACCGGCGCCCCCGATGACAGCCCCGGCGGCGGCCCACAAAAGGTGGGCGTGCCCATCGTCGATATCATAACCGGCATGTACGCGACGATCTCTGTGCTGGCGGCCCTGGCGGAACGGTCCCAAAGCGGCAAGGGTGAGACCATTGACATCGCCATGCTTGATGTGGCCACGGCCATGCTGTCCAACCAGGCTATGAACCACCTGGTCTCGGGCTCAACGCCGATCCGGCGCGGGAACAAACATCCCAATATCCAGCCACAGGACGTGTTTCCGGTGCGCGACGGTCATATTGTGCTGGCAGTTGGAAATGACGAACAATTCCAACGCTTTGCACGCGCGATTGATCACCCCGATCTTGCAGAGGATGCGCGCTATTCCACCAACAAGGAACGGGTCAAGAACCTTGGCACGTTGCACAGTTTGATCTGCGAAGCCTTGGGCAAGAAAGACCTGGCCGACTGGATCGACATCTTTGGCACGCAAAAGGTCCCTTGCGGGCCAATCAACACTGTGCCCATGGTCTTTGACAATGATCAGGTCCGTCATCGCCAGATGCTGCGCGATCTACCGCACCCTTTGTCGGGGACGGTGCCGTCGGTGGTCAGCCCCATGCGCTTTGAGCGCGCCGCCCTGAGCTTTGATCGCCCACCGCCTTTGCTTGGACAACATACAGACGAAATCCTCGCCACACTTGGCCTTAGCCCAGAGGCCGCAGAGTGATGGCCCCTCGCATTCCCCTTCCCGGCCCCGAAGAGATGAACCCGGAACAAAAGGCGGTCTATGACAAGATCGTCAGCGGCCCGCGCGGCACGCTTGTGGGTCCTCTGCGCGCAGCGTTACACAACCCATCGCTGGCCGATAAATGGCAAGCTCTCGGCCAGGTGTTGCGCTATGAGACCTCTTTACCGACAGAATTGAACGAACTGGCCATTCTTATGGCAGCGCGCCACTGGAACAGCGAACTTGAATGGACAGTCCACGCCGCAGCTGCACGCAAGGCCGGGCTGGACGAGAAGATCATCGAGGCCATCCGGCTTTGCGAATTGCCCAGTTTTACGTGCGAAGAAGAGCAGGAAATTTACGAATTCAGCCGTGAGCTTCTTGAAAACGGCAAGGTTTCGGACAGCGTCTATTCTGTGCTGTTAGAACGGTGGGGGCCTCTTGGCACAGTCGAACTGACCGCGTTGGTCGGATATTATTCGATGGTCGCGATGACGCTGAATGCCCACCGCATCCCCCTGCCCGCGCATATTCCTGCCGAATTGAACAGCGATTTGCCAACCCGGACCGCTCTCCCTTCGGTGCCAAGCCGAAAGGCGGCCGAGTAATCAAGGCAGCGCATGTTCTACGATCCCAGACACGAAGATCACGGGCTGGACCACGCGCCCTGGACGGCTTTGGTGGTGCCACGTCCGATCGGGTGGATTTCTAGTCTTTCACCAGGCGGGGTCCCCAATCTGGCGCCCTACAGCTTTTTCAACGCCGTTTCGGGCGCGCCCCCTTTCGTGATGTTTTCGTCTGCAGGTCGCAAGGACAGTCAGACGAATATTGAGGCAACAGCGGAGTTTGTGGTCAATATGGCCGTGGCGCATCTTAGGGACGCGCTCAATCTGACATCTGCCTCGTTTGAGCCCGGTATCGATGAATTCGAGCGGGCCGGGCTTGAAAAGGCCGCGTGCCGAAACGTTTCCGTCCCACGGGTTGCAGCTTCTCCGGTGGCCCTTGAATGTATCTTGAGTCAAGTCGTTCCGCTGACGGCCCGCGATGGAACCAAAGCCCGCTCCGAGGTAATTTTTGGCGAGGTCGTCGGCATCCATATCGCAGATACAGTGATCGTGGAAGGCAAGCTCGACATCTCGCTGATCCATCCGCTCTCGCGGCTTGGTTACATGGATTACGCCATCACCGATGCGGTATTTCCCATGGCGCGCCCAGTTCTAGACGACTGACCGCGCGCCCTGCACTTAGGCTTCAGCGAATGATCCCAAGCGCTTCCAGACCGGCGATCTGCTCTTGGGTCATCTTAAGCCCTTCTTTCAGCACCGCCCGCGTATCTGCGCCAAGTTCCGGGGCAGCACGTTCATAAACGTTGGGAGTTTCAGAGAAGACAATCGGGTTCGCAATGATATCCACGTCCCCAACCGAGGCATGGGTCACGGTGCGGCGCAGCATGCGGGCCTTGAACTGCGGGTCCTCGAACACCTCATCGAAGCCGTTGATCGGACCAGCAGCGATACCGACATCCTCCAGTCGCATTTGCAATTCCCCTGCGGTCCAGCCCGAAATCCGGTCCTGCAAAAGCGGCACCAAAGTTTCCTTATGGACCACGCGTTCAAGGTTGGTGGCATAGCGCGCGTCCTCGGCCAGCTCTGGACATCCAAGGAGTTTGCACAACCGTTGGAACTGTGGATCGTTGCCCACGGCAATCATGATCGCCTTGTCGACCGCATCGAAAACCTGCCAGGGACATGTGATTTGCGAGGCGGTGCCGTTGCGGATCGGGACGTCGCCGCTTGAAAGATAATTCATCGCCACGTGGGACGCGGCATGCACTTGCGCGTCATAAAGCGCGATATCAATATGTTGGCCCCGGCCGTTCGTCACGTCCCGATGGTTTAGTGCCGCCAGTATTCCGATAACAGCGTAGTATCCTGCATTGATGTCGGAAATCGAGTAACCAACCAAGTTGGGTCCTGCGCCGGGTGCCCCTTCAGGCACGCCGGTAATACTCATGACCCCAGTCATCGCCTGAAAGATAGGATCATAGCCCGGCAAATGCGCCCGCGGTCCGGTCTGCCCGAACCCGGTGATTGAACAATAGACCAGACGCGGATTAATCTTCGACAGGGTCTCGTAGTCCAAATTAAACCGAGCCATGTTGCCAACTTTGAAATTCTCGATCAGCACGTCTGCCTCTGAGGCAAGGCCCGCGACAATCTCTTGCCCTTCTGTCTTGGACATATCAACCGCCAGCGATCGCTTACCACGGTTCATAGCCAGGAAGGACGAGGTCAACTTGGTCTGTGCGCCGCCGGCATCGCGATGTGGCACGCCCATGCGGCGGACGTCGTCACCACCCCGGGCATGTTCGATCTTGATGACATCTGCGCCGAAATCAGCAAGCATTTGTCCCGCCCAAGGTCCAGCAAAGACGCGGCTAAGGTCAAGAACTTTCAGATGCGACATCGAACCAGCCAAGGGATCCCTCCTATGGGAAAAACAGATGTATCCAGAAACACATTATCTAGCTGATTGATTGTAAGCACAGGATCCTTGCGAGTGCCACCAAAAACATAATAAGCTAGCACAAACAGCACATACTGCGCGCCAGAGGTCAACAAATGGTCCGGCAGCACTCGGAGACAGATATGGCAAACACAGGCAAACCCTCTCAGACCGCCACCGCGCTTCGCAAAAGCGCCGTAGCCCGCTATCTGCAACTGGCGGCCCTTTTCCGCCGCCGGATCGAAACCAGCGAATGGGCAATCGATTCTCGTATCCCAACGGTCGAAGAACTGGCCAAAGAGTGCGGCGTGGCCAATATGACAATCCGTCAGGCGCTGGCGCTATTGGAACAAGAGGGATTGATCGAGCGGTTCCGCGCCAAGGGAACCTTTGTACGCAAGAGCAATCGTCGAGATTTGTGGTGTGAGGTGCAGACCGACTGGAACGGTCTTTTGCTATCACGCGACAATGCCGAGATCGAATTGCTGAGCACCGAAGAGGGCACGAAACCAACTGATTACCCTGTCGGAATCAGCACGCTTGCGCCATCGTATCTACGCTTGCGCCGGCGCCATAGTCGCAAAGGCGAGTTTTTCTTGTTGGCCGATGTCTTTATCGACGAACGCATCGGCCAAAAGATCGACAAGGCCGATTTCACGTCCAAGACATCGATGCGGTTGATCGCCGACATTCCCAGCCTCAAGATCGTGGATGCACGGCAGATCCTTACCATCGGCTCTGCAGATCCTGAAGTCAGCGAATTGCTTGGTGTGTCCCTTGGCGACCCAATTGCCTATGTGCAGCGCATCGCCGTCGCCGAGGATGACACCATCGCCCTTGTGGCGAATGGAATTTACCGGGGCGACATGGTTCGGGTCGATATCAAACTAACTTGACCTTACGGCTTGCCTGCGGGGGTGACCCTAATCCGGCGCGCCTGGATCAGATTTTGGATGCCGCCGACGACCGCCCAAACCAGCAGCAAAGCCGACAGTGCTAGGATCGACCCGGTCAGCGGATCTAAGATCATTCGCATTGGATCGCCGCGTGCCATTAACATGGCGCGGCGCAGATTTTCTTCCAACATCGGGCCCAGTACAAAACCAAGGATCAGTGGCGCAGGCGAATAGCCCGTCTTCATCAACAGATACCCAAGCCCACCAAAGATCACCACAAGGCTGACATCAAAAGCACTGGTGCGCATAGAAAAGACACCGATGCAGATCAAAGCGATCACCACCGGATAGATATATTTGTAGGGAAATTGCAGCACTCTGACCCAAAGACCGATCAAAGGAATGTTCAGCACCAGCAGAAACAGGTTCCCGATCCAAAAACTCGCGATCAGTCCCCAGAAGATCGTCGGATGATCCGAGATCAGCAACGGGCCCGGCGTAATCCCGTGGATCATCAGCGCGCCAAGCATGATCGACATAGTCGCAGAGCCGGGAATGCCGATGGTCAGGGTGGGAATAAACGCTGTCTGCGCGGCGGCATTGTTCGCCGATTCCGGGGCGGCCACACCCTCAATAGCGCCTTTGCCAAAGCGGCTTTTGTCTTTGGCCATGCGAATTTCGGTCGCATAGGCCAGGAAGGCCGCGATCACAGTACCCGCGCCAGGCAGCGCGCCCAGGAAACCTCCGATCGTGCTGCCCCGTGCCATCGGGGCCAGCGTCGCCTTCACATCCGCGCGGGTGGGCATCATCGAGCGGAACGAAACGTCCTGTGTGATCTTGCGGGTGTTTGCGCCGCGAATGGAACTGACGACCTCGGCTACTCCGAAAAGCCCCATCGCCATTCCCACCAAGCTGATCCCGTCGCGCAATTCCAACCAGCCGAAAGTATAGCGGAAATCGCCAGAGGTTACATCGGTGCCTACTGTGCCCAAGAGTAGGCCCAGCACCACCATCATCAGCCCCTTGATGACCGAGCCGCCGCCCACCGTCGCCGCTGCAACCAGCCCAAGCAACATCAGCGCGAAGTAATCCGCCGGGCCGAAACTAAGTCCCACCTGCGCGATCGCCGGGCCAAAGCCCATCAGCGCCACGATCCCCACAGAACCCCCGACAAATGAGGCAATTGCTGTGACGAACAGAGCCACCCCCGCCCGTCCCTGCTTGGCCATCGGGTTGCCATCGATGCACGTCACCGCAGCCGAAGGCGTACCGGGCAGGTTCAGCAGGATTGACGCAATAGAGCCGCCATACTCGCCACCGTAATAGATACCGCCCAGCATAATAAGCGCCGTGGTTGGCTCTAAATAAAAGGTCAGCGGCAACAACATCGAGATCGCAGCCAAAGACCCAAGACCCGGCAGCACACCGATAAACGTGCCCAGAAAGACGCCCAGAAAACAGTAAGCCAGATTTGTAAAGGTGAAGGCCGTGGAAAAGCCGAGCAATATGTTGTCCAGCATACTCAGAGCCTCCATTGCACAAGCGGCAAAGCCATGCCGAGCAACTGTGTGAACAACAGCCAAGCACCGATACAGGTCACCACCGCCAGGATCAGCGCCAGCTTCCAACCATATCCGCGCTCAGACATCGTCGACAGGCCGACCACCACGGCAAAGGCAGGAAGCAGACCAAACACTGCAATGGTGATCGCAAATCCTGCGACAGCGCACAAGATCGCTATCAAGGACCGCCAATCCAAGGGCTCTGTGTCTGGCACTTGGGGCTGCAGCAACGCGCTTAGACCTTCGGCCATCGCCAGCACAAACAGCAGACCCGACAGGACAACAGGGAAATACCCCGGCCCCATGCGGCGCGCAGAGCCGAAATCATAGTTCAGACCGATCACAAAGCCGATCAGTCCAATCCCCGCAAGGATGACAGCGACGATAAGTCGAAGGGAAGGGAAGGTCATGGCCCGATTCAATGCCCCAAAGAAAATGGGCGGCACGCGCCGCCCCATCGTGCATGCGTTGGATCAGTTCGTCGGAACACCCGCCGCTTCGATCACCTCTTGCCATTTTGCCCGCTCATCGGCGTGGAACTGCACAGCATCCGCAGGGCTGGTAAGTGTCGGGGCCAAACCCTTGCCCGCATAGGCCTCCAAAACGGCGGGGTCTTGCATGGCTGTGTTCAGGGCCTCAGACAGTTTTGCCTGCACATCTGCTGGCGTGCCTTTGGGTGTGACAAGAAGATTCCAAAGCGTCGCGGTGTAGCCCTCAAACCCACCTTCGATCACAGTGGGCACATCGGGCATCAATGGGGAACGTTCTGGCGACGACACGGCAAACGGATACATCGCCTTGGCACGTACCTGCTCTGCGGCACCCGGCGTTGTCAGCATGGCGATATCCACATGCCCCCCTAGAACGTCATTCATCAAAGGCGTGTTCCCTTTGTAGGGAATGTGCAGCATATCAAAACCGGCAACCGTCTTAAGGTATTCCATCGCCAAATGCCCAGGCGTACCCACACCAGAGGTCCCATAGGTCAACGCTTCGGGGTTGTCTTTGGCAAAGGCCACCAGTTCAGGCAAGGTGGTGGCTTCCAAACCGTTGCGGCCAGCAATTACCAGACCCAGCGTGCCCATCACCCCAATGATATCAAGCTGCGTGTCGATGTCGTAGCCTGGCTCGCGGCCAAGCGCATCAATCAGGATCGACGCACCGACGCCACTGACGCCAAGCGTGTAGCCATCAGGATCAGAGCTTGCCACATGGCCGATGCCCACCGTGCCACCGGCCCCGGCGCGGTTCTCAACCACAACAGGTTGGCCCAAAGTGCCGGTCATATGTTCGGCCAGAATACGCGCAACGACATCCGTCGAGCCACCTGGCGGGAAGCCCACAACAAGGGTGACCGGTTTGCTTGGATAGTCCTCAGCGACCGCGACACCTGCGCCAAGAAGCGCAAGCCCCCCAAACGCGATGGCAGCCAAACGGCGACGCGAAATAGTCATATTAAGACGTGGCATAGTTTCATCCTCCCATGGTATCTTTTGGCGGGGCTTTGATCATTGCGCGCCACCTTAAAGCTATTTTTATAGCTTTTCAGATAATAGACCTTGAAGCAAGAAATATTTGTGCCAACTTAAACTTGAAAACACCAAAACAACGACGGAAAAGCGCCCCGCAAACGTACCACCTCCAATACTTGAAAACGGAGTACTCAAACAATGACCACCAAGAGACAAACGCGCCGCGGCGTTCTTGCATCCAGCATTGGGGCGCTTGGCGTGGCCGCGGTGAACCCGCTTTATGCGGCCACAAAGACCCCGCGTGCGACCGAAGGTCCCTTTTATCCAACGCCCCCCATGCGTCGCGCCGATGTCGACAATGATTTGGTCAAAATCATAGGTGCCGTGCGCGACGCTGGTGGAGAGATTGTCACACTTAAAGGTCGCGTGCTGGACAAAGATGGCGCCCCGCGTGCTGGGCACCGCATCGAGATCTGGCAATGTGATGCGAATGGCAAATACCTGCACAGCGGGGACCGCCAAAAGATCGACTTCGATGCGGCCTTCCAAGGTTTCGGCCATGACATCACGGGTCCAGACGGAAGCTATGTCTTCCGCACGATCAAACC
>JBGCEM010000033.1:0-2561 GCA_045106335.1 Paracoccaceae bacterium
AACCCAAAACTACGAAGCAGCACATGAGCGCCTTGGTGCGTTACGAGCTGCAGCAACCGTTTGGGCAATAATGCAGTTCCACGACAAGATCAAAGCAGTCGGTGCCTATTTTAGGTCAATAACCACTGGATCAAAAAGTGACGGTTTTAGCCCAGAGAAGCTAATCCGACGTCTGGCTTTGGCGCAAAATCATGCAGCGTGATTTCTCAATTGTCCGCGGACAATATTCCAAGCCACATCGCCAGTTTTAATGAAATGCCAGCCAATCAACGATAGAAAAGCCGCCAAGACTTGCCGTTGGTAGCCGCACAGATTTCATTGCGTCCAGAAGAGATCGGGCAGGGGGACTGATCTATACACAGTCTGACACGAACCTTTGCCTATACATTGCGCGCATCATTTAGGCGCAAACCGTGTCTTAGACGCTACTGAACCGAATTCTGTTACTCTGAGGTAGTTTCCAAGCACGAACTTCACTTAAAATATATAATTATCAATGAGTTAGGTCAAAATTGCCTATAGTTTCTTGCTACAGTTACCTGAAAGCAGGTTCTTTCGTGTTTGAGATGTTTTGCATTCCCCCAATTCAGATGCAGCCTGATGTTATCTTAAAGTGAAAGTTTCCTTCTTGTTTTGGGACTGTCTGAAGGAACCCTTGTGGGCGTTCCTGACGGGTCCGGGTCGGTTTCCGGCCTGTCTGTCCTGACAAGGAACCTCCCATGCAAACAGAAGTATTGCGCGTGCTGCGCACTGAAGCTCAGTCGTGGTGGCGGCATCAAGAGCTTAGAAGAACTGGCGACCTTGATGCGGCGCTTCGGCTGGAACGCCAAACAATCCGCCGCGATATTGGATATCTCCGGGCCGCCCTCAACAACCCCAACGCTTATGTGAGCTGCGGTGGGGGAGGGACCATTCTCCACCTCAGGCTGACAACAGTCTCGCTCTATGCCCCCGTTGAACGCTTCCCACTCGCCAGCTTAGCTGTCCGGCTTGGAACGCCTCTGATCAACTGCCGTCCCGTCCGCGACATAATCG
Source organism: Paracoccaceae bacterium (assembly GCA_045106335.1). Classification (GTDB taxonomy): domain Bacteria; phylum Pseudomonadota; class Alphaproteobacteria; order Rhodobacterales; family Rhodobacteraceae; genus Aliishimia. Next base: position 1,036 of record JBGCEM010000033.1, read on the forward strand.
CCTTCGCAAACATGCCCAAGGTTACACTGGACGGCCAGATCGACCCAGAACCTTGGACGTCCTCCAGCCGTATATCGCTCCTGACATATATCGACGCTGCCGAACGCCTCGGCGCTCGTATCATCAACGATCTACGCGCAGATCGCGCACCCTAACCCAACTCCCCCAATCAACCCAAACCGAAAGGAGGCCAGCCATGGCCCGTTCCCGCACGTCCAAATTTGACGCATCAGAAGCCATCACCAATGAACTCAAACCTTGCGTCAAAACACACACACATGAGTATGGAAGCATATCCTCCGGATGGCCCCCAAATCAGCCTGCGTCAAGGATCGCAAAACTTTTTGGCAAGGGCAGGAGGCTTTGAGATGTTGGGGTTGTGCGGGGCCGGCGCGTTTGATGTGTGCCTTGCGCTTGGAAAACTTTTGCGCCCAGCGAGCTGGCGGCTGCGCCGTCCCTGACCCAGGCAGATTCGGAGAACCAGACATTCGGCCATGCCACCACACTCACGTGGTGGTCGAACAACTGAACTCTGGAGAACCAAAATGGCATACGATCAAGCAACAACATATGAGACAATTGAACTCTTTGGCCTGACGGAAAAAGACGCCCACCTGCCAATCCCGCAGGACGATATCCTGAAAGATAGCATTATCCGCGAGGCGTTTGAGACATTGGTCGGGCAATTGCGCAACACAGGCCTTGAGGCCGAGATCGAACCTCTCGCCCACGGGCTGGCAACGATCTTGCAGCGCCGGAAGGTGGCCCTTGGTAAGGAAGTTGATCGCACGACCGATAAGATCAGCGCCTTGGTGAAGAGCCATGATGGATCAGAGATTGCAGAGACGGCAATGGAGGAAGCCCAAGCACGCTTCATGCACCTGCGCGAGATCGTCGGAGCAATCGAGACAATGTCGGAGGCTGCTGCGGAGTGCTACGAGGTTGAGACAGGGAACGCCTTCATCCCAGCGGCAGGATCGCGCGTAAGTGTGAGAGCTCAGGAGACAGGTGCCGTCTTCGAGGCCAAGCAACTGCTTGAGCAGCACGATCGGGAAACTGCCGCCAAGTCAAAAGTCGAAGGCGTACCGCTGATTGTCTCGGGTGCGACGGACTGGACTGATATCGACGTCATCTTCCGAACGTTGGATAAGGTGCGCGACCGCATCAAACAAAACCGCAATCAGGATATCTTCCTTTGCCACAAAGGCGGCAAGCATGGGGCGGAAATGATCGCAGCGCGGTGGGCGCGTGCCCGAGGCATCGCACAAGCGCGCTTTGATCCGCGTTGGTCTGCACACGGACGGGCAGCGCCCTTCAAGTGCAACGATGAGATGCTGGACGATAAGTTCGCAGCGACCGGTGTCGTTCTTTTCGGAGGCAATGGAGTCGCGCTGAACCTCGGACAGAAAGCCGAGGCCAAGGGTCTGACGGTCATGCGGGTCGCGGGTCCAATCAAGAAAACAGCAGATCAATAAATCAGAGAGGGTCGCCTTCGGGCGGCCCTTTTTTCTGTTTCCCCAGAAGTC
>JBGCEM010000034.1:0-3797 GCA_045106335.1 Paracoccaceae bacterium
GAACCGTTTGCGAAAAAAGGTTCGTCATGTGCCAAATTATCGCAATGAAATCAAAGGCCACGTTTTTGCGGTTCGTCAGCCTAACTCGTTGCTTTCGTAATTTTGTGTTTTGCCTGCCGGGCCTACCATCACGCCGTAGATGTCACATGCCATGCCACCGTCATAGTCGCGACAGTGTCGTTGTCAGTGTCACGAATATCAACATGAACGTCAAAAACGACTTTGCCTTTGGACGTCAGCTCGCCCAGCACGTCAGGTCCGGGACGCGATGTTTTTGCGTGGGCGGTGAGCGTTCCTTTGGCGATTTTTGTGTACGCGATTTTGGCGTCTTTCGCGACAGGTCGCGATTGCAGAATCACCGGCGCCAATGCACCTGCGGCGGCTGCGCCCGAGGCCGCTTCACCCAAAGAAAACATCGCCCCTGCGTGCTGCGATTGGATGTGATTAGATGTCTCAGGTCGCTGCTCAAGGCTGGCAATTGCTGTGCTGTCCGTGATCGTGCCCAGAACCACGCCAACAGTGTTGGCAAAAGGAACGGCGTTGGACAGGTGGTCGCGGATCATTTCATAGGGATTGGTCATAATCAGTCCTTTAGTAAGTGTTTTTCTTGTGTATGTAGAAATTAAAGTGACACATCATGAATGCCAGGTAATCACTTGGAATTAAACGTATCTATCGCGCTATAACAATGTCTGCACAAAGGCCCCCAAGGCGATCACTGCTAGCAAGGCGCAACACACCGCCATGGGCACGCGCGATATCTGTAGCAATCGCCAGGCCTAAACCGACCCCTGATCCCAGGTTCTGGTTGCGGGCAGGATCGAGGCGAACAAAGGGTTTTTGTGCCTGCGCGCGCAGATCCTCTGCAATGCCCGGACCATCGTCCTCGACGCGGAACCGCACAGAGCGCGGCGTCAAGTGGACCGATACCTCCGCCCGCGTCCCATATCGCACAGCATTTCCGATAAGGTTGTCAACGGCCCGCCGGATCGCTGTTTCACGAAGATCTACAAGACCTGTGCCTTCCAGCGTATAAACTGTGACATCACGCCCTGCCCTTTGCGCATTTTGAACAAGGTCTTGGATCAAATCTATTGGATCCAACGGCTCGGGATCACCTTCGGACGCGCCTTGAACAAAACTCAAAAACTCATCTACAAGCCGCTGCATGTCTTCGACATCCCGCTCAAGCGGTGCACGGTCCTGCGGGGCAAGAAGGCTAAGCTCTAGCTTCATACGGGTCAACGGGGTGCGCAGATCGTGACTGACCCCCGACAGCATCAAGGTGCGTTGCTCAATATGCCGTTCAATCCGGTTACGCATATCCAAAAACGCAGCCCCGGCAGCGCGCACTTCGGTGGCACCAGATGGGCTGTAGGGGATGTGCCGCCCGCGCCCAAAGGCTTCGGCCGCATTTGCCAGCCGCGTGATGGGGCGCAATTGGTTGCGCAGATACAGAAAAGCAATCAGCGTCGTTACCAGCCCAAAAAATATCATATTTACATAGAGCTGGTGGGGCTTGGCGGCAGACATGCGCCGTCGAATAATGGTGAACTGACCAACCCCATGTTTCGTGTTCATGTACAGCAAAACGAAGCGATCATCTGCCAGCAAGATCCGTTCGAGCTCTGGAAAGGAGGTTCGCAACATCGGCCCAAACACAGTCCCCGAGAAATCATACCACAGCCGCGTATCTTCAGATGGCATCTGCGCATCAGGCAACAATTCGACACTGATATCAATTCCAGGAAGCCGATCCTCAAGCGCTTGGCGGACATCTTTCGCGGACGTGGTCTCATTCACGGTGTCCAAAACCAGGCGAATCTCGCGAATCATCGTGCGGGTCATTTGCTGGGTGACGTCCGTAAAGTGGCGTTGTGCAAACAGCACCGACACGACAAGCTGCACCACCACCACAGGCAGCAGCAGGATTAAAAACGCGCGGCCATACAGACTGCGGGGCATATAACGTTTGAGCCAAAGGAAGAACATGCGCTAAGCCTAGCCCTGTGCCAAGAAAAGGAAAAGTGGTTCAATGACACCGCCGGATGACTTTGACCCTAAGATTGGGATTGCTGTTGAACTGGAAACCGGCTTGCGTCGCATCGTGGCGCCAAACCCATCGCCTATGACCTATCGCGGCACCAACACGTATATCCTGGGACAGCACGGATTGGCAGTGATCGATCCAGGGCCTGACAGCAATGACCATCTGGATGCAATCCTGGCCGCCGTTCAACCTGGGCAACACATTACCCATATCATTGTGACCCACACACATCTGGATCATTCCCCCCTGGCGCGTCCTTTGTCGCAAGCCACCGGTGCACAGATTTATGCATTTGGGACAGCGACGGCGGGCCGAAGTGCGGTGATGTCCCGTCTGGCACAACACGATCTGATCGGGGGCGGTGAAGGGATCGATAGCGCATTTCGCCCGGATCATACCGTTGCCGACCAAGACATCATTTCCGGTGACGGCTGGGCGTTGAGGGTGCTGCACACCCCAGGTCATATCGGCAATCACATATCCTTAGGCTGGAACGATGCCTGCTTTACGGCCGATCATGTAATGGGCTGGGCCTCGTCTTTGGTTTCGCCCCCAGACGGAGATCTGACCGATTTCATGGCGTCGTGTGAAAAGCTGATGCAGCAGGCTTGGCGCGTCTTCTATCCTGGGCACGGAGACTGCGTTACGGATACGGCCGCACGGATGACTTGGCTGATCCGACACCGCCAAGCGCGCGAGGCTTCGATCCTGGCTGAGTTAAATCAAACCCCCAGCACTGCTCAGGATCTTGCAAAAAAGATTTACACGGAAACCCCGCCCGCGCTTTTAGGCGCCGCAACACGCAATGTGCTTGCGCATCTGATTGATTTGCATGGAAAATCTGAAGTGTGCTGCCAGGGCGATTTAAGCCCCAACGCAACTTTTCAAATAGCTGCACCCATTCGGTGAAAAACGTCAAAAAGACACTAGACGCATCGTCAAGGCATTGCTATAGCCGCAGCACGGTTCCGGCGTAGCTCAGCGGTAGAGCAGTTGACTGTTAATCAATTGGTCGTAGGTTCGATCCCTACCGCCGGAGCCAACAAAATCAAAAAGTTACGTGCTGAACACAGGCGCCGGTTGAGGCCGCATTGACTTGTTAGCTACTTTCTTAGCGCCCGCCGGGCTCGCAAGGAAATCAATATTTTGAATGTGCCCCTTGTGTCGGGCACTACCGATACCTATTTCACGACTACCTTCATTAGAGGGGGAGGAAGGATGGCTTCACTTGGAAGCTTTTTTGAACTCCCCAGACTTGAGGAAGTAGGGTGATAGACCTACTGAGGCTCTTCAAATGGGGTAACGGGATACAACCTGAACATGTTTGCGATTACACTCATGGCTCGGCCCGCATCGCGCGGTCGGATAGGGTTCAAAGGCAGGCTGCGGAAGAGCCTTGCTTTGGAACAGAGACCACGGCCGGGATTCCCTCAAACGGAACAACCCGGACGTGCAAGCTTATGTTCCATCGCACCACCAAGAGTGGTGTGTCGTCCCAATTAACTTAGTCCTTGGTAAACGTTACGCGCCCCAAGCCGGCCCATTATAAGCCGCCCGGCCTTCATGTTTAATGTCAACATCTTACACGCCAAGAACCAGTAGATTGAAGATCAAATGCTCCGCCTCGGCGACGGCCAACAAGTCCTTGTGGTCATACATATCAAAATCGTTGGTCACATCGTTCATGATATCTTTGCTTAGAAATTGGATGCTGGGAAATCCGGCTAAAAAGAAGACATGATGCCGG
>JBGCEM010000035.1:0-17925 GCA_045106335.1 Paracoccaceae bacterium
CCCAAGCTTGGCTCGCAGACGTCCTCAAACGATTGCCCGACACCACCGTCTCGCACTTACCCGACCTGCTACCGTGGAACTGGAAAACAGCACAGGAAAACGTCAACACAGCATAACCGCGGTTCACGCCGGATGCTTACAATTGAACTCATTGCGTTTCAAAACAAGCGTTTGAGTGCATGCGAGAGGCAGCTTGTTTTGAATGCAATTTAACGCGACACGCTCTAAATCAGACCGTGCGCGGCAAGAGCCGATTGCGTTGCGGGGCGCGCCAAGACGGATTGATACTGCGCCGCGAGTTTCGGGTAGGTGTTTGGCGGGATGTCGAGCGCAGACAACCAACGCCCCAGCAAAAACAGGTAGGGGTCACAAAAGCTAAAACGCGGCCCCATCGACCAAGGCGCAAGCGCCAGATTTGCTTCCAGAAAACCAGCACAGTCCCTGAGATTTCTGGGCACCATATTTTGCATATCCGCCAAGGATGCGGCCTCATCTGCCCACCGCGCGCCGCGCTGCTTATGCGCGAAAGCCACATGGGCCGTTGCACAAATATAGGACGCCAATGCACGCGCTTGCGCCTGTGGAAAGACCCCTTGGGGCAACAGGCCTGCATCCGGATGTGTCGCTGCGATGTATTCCAAAATTGCAGGGCTTTCCGTCAAAACGCCTTGCGGTGTTTGCAGCGCCGGCACACGCCCTTTCGGGTTCAGTTTCAAAAACGCGGGTGTCAGATGGTCACCTTTGGGAATAGAGATCTCGACGGCTGTGTAGTCCGCCCCCACCTCTTCCAAAAGGATATGCGCGGCAAGCGCTGACGACCCGTTTGAATAGTACAACGTCAGCATTGATCGGTTCCTTGCTTTAGAAAACTTCGCTTAGCAGAATAGCCAAACCCATCACAAACGTCATGGCAATCAGTAAACGCCTGAACATCGTGTCACTCAAAACACCAAAGACCAAGATGCCAATTTGAGCCCCCAACACACCCGACGGGATCGTGACCATCAGCGCATAAAGGGTGACAGTGTCGTAGGCGCCTTTAAGGAATAAAAGGACAATCGTTGTGCACATAACGGCCATGTTGAAAGGCTGCAAAACGCCTCGGGTCTCGGACTTGCTCCACGGCCTAAGGGAAAGCCACAGCTGCGGGACCACCCCGGCCAATGCGGCGGCCCCACCCAAAACACCTCCCGTCAGTCCAACCAACATGTCCGCTTTTGGTGTTGGACGTGAAAAAGCAGGCAAGCTTTTGCGGACACTAAAATAGGCACCATACAGGATCAGACACACAGCAACTGCGATCCGCAAGGTGCTGGCATCAATGACATTCAGCAATGGCACACCAATGGGAACGCCGATCAACCCGGGTATTACAAAACGCAAAACCCGTTTGGGATGCGACATGACCGTGTGGCGTACGACCCACAATCCTTGAAGGCCCACAAGAATAGCCATGACAACAATCACAGCCACTGCGCGTATCGGATCAAGCACAATCAGATAAAAGCCAAGTGCAAACAACGCAGTTCCCGTGCCCGCCAGACCATTGATAAAGCCACCCGAAACGGCCCCCGCAACAAGGAAAATGATCATCTGCGTGCTCATGCAGGCAGGACCTTCAAAGGTTTGATCCTTGCGCTTGAATGACACGGTCCAGTGCGTCGAACAGTTCTTCCAGGGCATGTGTCTTGACCTGGGTTTCTTGATAGATCAGTCCGATTGTTCGGTAAGGTGCATCTGAACCCAGGCTCAGGTGCTTGACGGGGATGCCGTGGCGCGGTTTGACCGCAAGGGCCGGCACGATCGAGACACCCAGTTTTGCATCCACCATACTAGAAATCGCTTCGGGGCTGTCCAACTCCATCGTTTCATTCACCCTGATCCGATTTGAGACAATCCAGTTATCAATCAAGGCCCCCACAACGGCATTGCGATTGAACCGAATAAACGGCTGCGTTTTCAAAAGTAAGATCGGATCATTTTCGGGTTCATCCCGAGCGGCAATCAATTGCATCGGCTCGCGGGCCAGCTCTTGGAACTTAAGACCTACTGGTATCATCTGTGGTTTGGTTATGATGGCAGCATCCAGATTGCCACGTTCCACCTCGGCCAGAAGCGTGCCCGTCAAACCTGGCCGAATGTGCAAACCGATCTTGGGATATTTGGCTTTCAACGCGGCCATCGCCTGCGGGGTCAACCCAGTCAGCGTCGTGCGCAACACACCAAGCGCGATGGTGCCTCTTAGCCCCCCGTCCCCCAAAACTGACGGCAGCAAATTATCATAATCCGCTATCAGAACGCGGGCCTTAGCAACAATTTGATGCGCGATTGGGGTCAACTCTGGTGTCCGAGTTGTGCGATTGAATAGCGCGACGTTCAGATCCGCTTCCAGTGCCTGCATCTGCTGGCTAACGGCGGAATGGGTAACGTTGATGACTTTTGCAGCATCGTTGAATGTCCTTTGATCTGCGATTGCAACAAGCGTGCGCAGGAGTCGAATTGTCATCTTGTTCCCCTCTGTTAGACTACAAAGCAATCCTAACTGTAAGCGTAAGAGAATTTTGCTATGCTAAAGAAAATCTTACGCCTACTGTAGGGACAAGCCATATAAATTTGGCAAGGAACAACTGGGAGGAAAAGATGAACAAGAAGACATTTATTGGCGCACTTGCAATCGGCACGGCCCTTGGAACAACAGCGGTGTGGGCCGAATACCCCGAGCGCGCTGTGAATATGGTGATCCCATATGGGGCCGGTGGTGCCACTGACATTTCCGCGCGCACTATCGCTGAGCCATTGGGCAATGCTGTTGGCAAACCCCTCGTCATGGCGAACATTACCGGTGCCGGTGGTGCAACCGGGTCTGTCGCGGTGCAAAACGCCACAGGCGATGGGTACACAATGATGTTTGCGCGTGTGGGCTCTCATTCCGTGAACCCTGCGATGAAGGCGACATTGCCTTATACGCTGGATGATTTCCGCTTTGTGAACGTCTACGAGATCAACCCCGCCGCCTGCGCAGTCTCTGCAAGATCTGGCATTGCCTCAATTGATGATCTGATTGCTAAAGTAGCTGATGGCGGCGTCACTTACAGTTCGTCCGGTGTCGGGTCATTCCCGCATCTGGCCAGTGCAATGGTCATGAGCGAATTTGGGGTAGATCCGACCAATGACGTCACCCATATCCCGCAAAAAGGCGGGGGTGCCGCGATCACGGCCGTGCTGAATGGCACCGCGACATTCGTCTGTACCAACTCTTCTTCTTTGGCAAGCTTTGTAGCCAACAAGCAAATGACACCTCTGCTGGTGACAACCGCAGAACCTGTTGTCGGCTTTGATGCCCCCACGGCCAATGATTTGGGCAAAGACAGCCTAAACCAGCTGGTCGGCTGGACAGGCATCGCAGGCCCCGACGATCTGCCCGATGATGTCGCCGCCAAGTGGGGCGACTGGACGGCCACGGCAGTCAAAGACGCAAAATTCGTTGACGCGATGGAAGCCCGCGGTTCGGTCATCCGTTTGATGGGCCCTGAGGAAGCGAACGCGTTTATCCAAGGGCAATACACTGTGTTCCGCGCTTTGGTCGACAAATTGGGCATGCGCATCGAGGGCTGATCCTTGATCACAGTGTCAGAAACAAACATGCGGCTGCCCAAATGGGTGGCCGCATGTGTCTAATCCGGGGGATAGCATGTCACCAAGAATGATCCAATTGCGGCTTGGGATGGGGGCGTGTTGCGTCGCACTTGTGTTGGTGTTTCTTGGCATACCTCGTTGGGTTTCATCGCCCAGCAACGTGTCCAACATCGTATTGGCACCAACGTTCTGGCCCTACATTCTTGCAGCTTTAACTGGCCTTTCGGGCCTTGGCCTTATCGTGGCGTCACGCGCGGCCAGCCCAATTCCGGATGACGACGACAGCGCAGAGTCAGACGGCCAGCACTGGGTCCGGCTGGCAGTGTTAGCTGTCATCATGGTGCTGACCATGTACGCTCTGCCCCGCCTAGGCATGGTATGGACGACGATGATCGTCTTCGCAGTAACGGCATTCTTGTTTCGCACACGCCATCCGGTCACAGCACTGGTCTGCGCTGTGATCATCCCCTTAGCACTGTACGCGTTCTTTGCGCATGTTGCCGGCGTCGCAATCCCGCAAGGCAACTTTGTGAGGCTGCCATGAGTTTTACGGACAGCCTTATGGCCGGTTTTAGCTTGGTCGGCTCATTCGAGGCCTTTTTTGCGCTGTTCGCAGGCATCTGCATCGGTGTCGTCGGCGGTGCGATACCCGGGCTTTCAGCCACCATGGCGGTGGCACTGACCTTGCCGTTCACGTTTTCGCTGGCACCCATCACGGGTATTTTGTTGCTGCTGGGCGTCTACAAAGGCGGCATTTTTGGCGGATCGATCCCCGCAATCCTAATCAAGACCCCAGGCACGCCTGCCTCGTCCGCCACAATCCTTGACGGCTACCCGCTGGCCGAAAAGGGCGAAGCGGGCCGCGCGCTTGGTATGGCGCTGTGGGCCTCGTGCACTGCGGACCTTGTGTCCAACCTTGCTTTGATCCTGTTCGCGGGTTGGCTTGCGTCCTTCGCACTTAGCTTTGGGCCCCCTGAATTTTTTGCCCTGATCATGTTTTCCCTGACCATCATCGCGGGCGTATCCGGCGACAGCCTGTTGCGCGGGGCGCTTTCGGCGCTGCTTGGATTGCTGTTGGCGACAGTGGGCTTAGACCTTGTCTATGGCACCAACCGTTTCACCTTTGAAGATCCCAATATGATGGGCGGCTTGAACTTTATCGCAGTTCTGATCGGCCTGTTCGCCATCCCCGAGATCATCGCGATGGCCTGGAACCCCACGGCGCATCTGGGCAAAGCCCGCGACTTGGGCCAATCCAAGGTCAGCTTTGCTGATTACCGCCGTTGCTTCAAATCCATCATCCGTGGCGGCTTTATCGGTGTATTCCTTGGCTCGATCCCCGGCATTGGCGCGGCCCCCTCTGCCTTTCTCAGCTATTCCGAAGCACGTCGCAAATCGCCCAATAAAGAGAACTTTGGCAAAGGCGAGATTGAAGGCGTTGCCGCTTCTGAGGCTGGCAATAACGGCGTTGCGGGGGCCACATTGATCCCCCTGCTTGCCCTGGGTGTGCCCGGTGACGTCATTACAGCGATCATCATTGGTGCCTTTATGATCCACGGCATCCAGCCCGGTCCGATGATGTTTATCCTGAACGTCGACATCATCTATGGCCTGTTCATCGGCTTGATCGTCAGTTCAGTCTTTTTATTTTTTGTCGGCAGTGTCGCCATCAAAGGTTTCAAGTTTGTGGCCGACGTACCAAAACGGATCCTTATGCCCGCCGTTCTGGTGTTGTGCATCTATGGTGTGTTTGCGGTGAACAATAACCTCTTTGACGTCGGCGTCATGTTTGTGATGGGCTGGGTGGGTTATGCTATGATGCGCTACCGTGTGCCCGCCGCACCTTTTCTTATTGCATTCATCCTTGGGCCCTTGCTTGAGGACAACTTTCGCCAGGCCATGCTGATGTCGGGCAGTGATCCCGCAATCCTGCTGCGCGGCCCAATCACTTGGTTCTTCTGGGCGCTCACTGTGATCACAGTCATCGCAATTGCACGCAACATTCGAAAAGTGACGAGCGTTTAAAATGGCGTATTTCTATTTTCCTCTGACCAGAGCGGGCCGTTTTGCGGCAAAGGGCGCGGCAGGCACCGGTTGGGTCAAGTTTAAGCCCAGGTCCTTCAGAGCATGTCGCGTTAAATCGACCGTATCACGTAGATTGGGCTGGACCAAGCTTGGGTGCCATCCTCTAAGGTGACCCGCACATAGAACGGGTTATCTTGTCCAGCTTGGGGGCTAAGAGTGCGTTTAATACTGACAGAGGTGTGCAAGTTTTCGTCGGGCAAACGGAACAGCCGGATCCCGCGCGGCAGAATATCTGAAGCATCAAGCACAGTGTCTTCGTAACCGATATCAGCCAATGCAATGGTTTCATTGATCAAAGCGGTCTTGATCTCAATATTGCCTGATGTGCTGTCCTCAAGCGTGCTGATGAAACCTGCGAAGTTGCCCGTTGTCACGGACTGCCATGTCAATGTATTCGCGCCCGCCAGATTCAGCGTCTTATCGCGGTTAAAGAAGTTCACCGGCTGTGCCGAGGTGACCTTGGCAGCGTCAAACTGCGCAGATCCATCCCAGGGCACCGCACGAAAACGACCGCGATATTCGGCCCCTTCCCACAAGACACCGATGCGATTGCCAAGATCTTCTTCGGTGTAGGGACGATGGCATTCCAGATGATCCAAGCCGTTGAAAATGTCTATGCAGCGCACAGGTGATGCCGCATCCACGCTCATATTAAGCTGCACATCACCTGACGGAAGATGGACAATGTCGCCCATCATCGCAGTATCACATGGTACGGTCCTGCAATCAGAGTGCAACGATGGGTCATCGTGGTACTGCGTTGCAGGGTCCTCGAATGCCGCTGTGACATCCATTCGAAGACGCCCACTTGGGCCACCAGTGGTCGCGTAGTGGTGGCGCGCATTGATGCAGTCGATTAGGCCATCACGGGTCAGTTCAGGCATCAGAAAACATGTCAGGCCACCAACCGCGCCGAACCATCCGGCCCCGGGATAGCTTGCGCCGGGGCGGCCTTTGTGCCCGTCCGAATTTCCTATGATACCAACGCGGTAGCCACTTTTGAAGGCATCCTGCACGATCCATTCGAATGTGCCCCAAGCGGAATGCACTTCAACGGATTTTTCAAACCTGCCATCATGGGCCATAGTGATATCGGCATAGCGTCCGCCGCAATGGGCAAAACAAATAACGTCCCATTCCTTGTTTTCAGCGAAGGCTTCGAATAATTCGCCTGCCGTGTGACAGTCGGTGCCCATGTCGAACTGGTCTTCGATCAAGGCATGGGAAGATCGACGCATGGTGCGCCCTTCCGCAGGGAAGAACACGTTGCGGTCCCCACCCAGCGCGGTGCTCCCGGACCATTCATAGCCGGGCAGTGTGACGAATTCCCCGTCCTTGTTGAAATGCGCAGTCACCTTGTTGAGATCTTTCCAAAACGTATCGGTCATCTGGAAATCATTGCCCTGATGTGCGCAGGCATCCAAAAACGCTTTGTCGCGACCGAATGTGAAATAATCGGCGGCGCTGTTGGTGCCCAAGGTCTCATCTGACTGGCCATGCAAATCACCCCAATAACTCATGAGGGGTGGCGCTTCTGAGACAGTCGCCGGATTGCACATCGTGACAAGGGATCCGTCAGGGGCATGCAAGGCAATATCTAAGGGACCATCGCCCTGCGCCACAAGTCCGTCTAGAACCGTTGCAAACGTCCCGTCCATGACTTCGATTGTGTCTGGCAGCTTCTCAACAGGTTGATTGGCTTTCGGTGTCAACGTCATTGACGCCTTGTTGGTGGGATTGCCCCATGTGTCCTCGGCTTTAATCTTCAACGAAAACGGCACGCCACTGGCAATCGTTGACGGCACAACCCCAACCCAAGTCTTTGGCGCCCCGGGGACAATCGAAATCGCTGGTTGCACGGCCAGTGTTTGGAAGTTGTAGGTAGCGATAGGGTCGACCAAGACGCGAAAATCATACCGGCTTTCGCAGAATGTTTGCAGGCGCATGCCGGGGCCACCATGATCCGTTACGCCAAAACGAACTGTGATCGTGTCGCCTTCTTTCATGAAGCCTTTGACTACCTTGATCTGCAGTGTCCGATCCCAGGGGCGAATATTGCCTTTAGGGTCAAAACGGGCCTGTAAGACGGCATTGTTCGAGGCCACAACCTCGGTGTACCCGGCCGCTTTCGGATCATCGAACTGCGGGTTCGTCTGGTCGGTCGCAAAACGCCAGACCACACGAATACTACCGCTGTCATCAACACCAAAACGCCCCGCCGTGTAGGTCAGCGTGAAGCTGTGATAGGTGCCCGCGTCGAACTCGCCGGATTTGTCCAATACGGCGGTGCCCAGGTGTGACGGATCAATCGGTGTTCGCAACGCGCCATTATGCATTTCAAGCGGCGTCATCAAAGAGTTTGGATCAGACATGCGCGTTACCTTTCGGTGTGTGACCAGCTGTGTTTAAGCAGCGGAAAAGTGATTTTAGTGCAGCAAATTATAGATAGCTGTCCAAGCTTGGCCATCACACCAGTTTATCTTGTTTCCATCGGTGTCGGAAGCGAAAACAGACACCAAGCTGACTGGAAAGTGCCCGTGCGATATCCAAATCCTTCCTCGGCAAATCACTAACTATCCTCGGGTGCTGAATTTACCTTACTTCCGTCTGCTGAGGTGCAATGACACCTTTCTGATCGATAGTGTCGCACTCTTTTTCGTTAAGATTGTCGCTACTTTCGGTGCGCCGGATACTTTGCGATGCTGCCATTGAACCCATCTCAGGCTCAAAATCCACAGGACCTGCCCGTTGCAAGTCTGCACCCACTGAATGAAACATGAGGTGCCTAAACGCAATATATACTACATTGATTTATCTAAAAAATACAGAATTCACGGCAGCGAAATCGGTGAATTATTCGAGGAATCTGCGTTAATATTTTCACGCCGCTTGTACGCGTTTCGACAATAGGTTAACAAATAGTTAACAGTTGGTGAACAATTGGTTAATATTGGGAGGATTTGTTCTCAAAGAACCCTGAATAAGCGCTAAGATCCACCAATGAATGCGCACAGTATGGTACGAATACCGTCACGATTTTGGATATTTAGGCTATGATAACACCTCCAAAAGACCGTTTAGATTGCACCAAAGAAATATGGTTTTTGAGTGCAGTGCAAAAATCGAAACCTATTAAATTGCTGGTAAAAATCGGGTTCACCGACGGTTCGTTGGAGGATTCTTTTAACCTTTGGTCCCTAGGAGGGAAATTTCCCAGTCCACAACATCGCTAGGTTCGTTGACTAAATTTGAGTGAGCACGGCGGACATGCGGTCGCCCGAGTAGTGTGAGATAATATCATGTTGGATAACAAGCCACTTAAATCTAAAACCAATCGCGCTTGCAGTATTGCAATTGTTGGCCTCAGCGGACGTTTTCCAGGCGGCGCTAACTCCCCTGATGAATTGTGGGATGTCCTAATCAGTGGGCGTGATGCCGTCACCGAAAGCAAAGGTGATCGCTGGGATATCGGTTGGCATAATGATGATCAGGACCGTTCAGATCGCATCTATACAAAAGCGTTCGGCAGCTTGGATCAAATTGACAAGTTCGACGCGGACTTTTTTGGTATTTCACCGCGTGAGGCTCAGCAAATTGACCCACAACAACGCCTGCTTTTAGAGCTGGCTTGGGAAGTATTCGAAGCTGCAGGAATGTCCCCCCGCGGCGTAGCTGGGGAAAACATTGGCGTTTATGTCGGAATTTCCAGCAACGACTACGCGCAACTGGCAGCGGATGGCGGCCCCGATGCCTATTCCAATACCGGCTCTGCATTCAGCATCGCTGCGAACCGCCTGTCGTATGTTTTTGACCTGCACGGGCCTAGTTTCGCGGTTGATACTGCATGTTCTTCCAGCCTTGTTTGTCTGCACCAAGCGGCGCAGGCTGTTCAAAGTGGCGAATGCGACGCGGCACTGGCTGGCGGTGTCAGCATTCTTATGCACACGCGTCCTTGGTTAGGATTTGCGCGCGCGTCTATGCTGTCGCCGGACGGGCGCTGCAAAAGCTTCGACGAAAGCGGCAACGGCTATGTTCGGTCCGAAGGTGGCGGATTGGTTCTGCTGAAACGCCTTGAAGATGCCGAAGCCGATGGTGACAATATTCTCGGCGTGTTGCGGGCCACAGGCATAAATTCCGATGGGCGCACAATGGGCCTTTCGATGCCAAACGGAGAAGCGCAAACAGCATTGCTGGACGAACTTTACGACGAGGCAAACATTGATGCCGAGCGTGTGTTCTACGTCGAAGCGCACGGTACTGGTACTTCTGTAGGTGATCCAATCGAGTGCGGGGCTTTGGGTAAAGTTCTGGGGGCGCCACGTGCAGATGGCAGCGTCTGCCATATCGGATCAATCAAATCGAACATCGGCCATTTGGAGCCTGCGTCTGGCATCGCGGGGCTGGCCAAAGTTCTTTTGTCTCTCAAGCACCGTCAAATCCCAGCAAACCTACATTACAACACGCCAAATCCGAAAATCAAATTCGATGAATGGCGACTGCAGGTTGTAGACACGGCTTTGCCTCTGCCCAAAGAACCAGTGGTTATCGGGATTAATTCGTTTGGTTTTGGCGGCACGAACGCGCATGCGATTGTTGAAGAATATTGCGCACCCGCAGTGGAAGAAACCTTAGAAACCCCTAAGCATCTAATTTTATCTGCAAATTCAGAAGGCGCGCTTCGTGAGATAGCGCGTTCCTATGCTGACCTCTTGCGCATGCATGGCGCTGATTTGACAACGATCGCGCATGCAGCGGCAACATGCCGTGCCCCTCTTCGGATGCGTCTTGCGGTGACAGCTACCAACGCAGCTGAAGCGGCGAAAAAACTGGATGCGTGGTGTGATGATGCTCCCCTATCAGGGACCGCTTCCGGTGTCGCAGAAGATGCACAAGTGCCAACCGCATTTGTGTTCTCTGGCAATGGTCCACAATGGTGGGGCATGGGTCGTGAACTTCTGGCTGAAAACGATATTTTCCGCGCCAAAATCGAAGAAGTAGACGCGATTTTCCAACCACTCGCAGGCTGGTCATTGCTGGATGAAATGGCAAAACCTGAAGAAGAAGAACGCATTGCACGGACCGAGGTCGCACAGCCAATGCTGTTCGCCCAACAGATGGCACTGACAGCGGTTTTGGATGATGCTGATATCTCTCCGGCTGCCGTGTTCGGGCATTCGGTCGGTGAGGTTGCAGCCGCGTGCGCGAGTGGCGCATTGACGCTCGAGCAAGCTACCAAAGTGATTTTCTACCGGTCGCGCGAACAATCGCGGACCGCAGGTATTGGCAAAATGGCTGCTCTTGGTTTGGACAAAGCCGCTGCTGAAACCGCAATTTCGAACGTCGGTGGCTGGCTTGAAATCGCAGCCATTAACGGCCCTGGCGCCGTAACAGTTGCAGGTGATGAAACATTCCTAGCCAAACTCGCGGCTCAAGTAACCGAAAATGGCAAGTTCGCCCGCGTCTTGAAGCTTGACTATCCGTTCCACACCAACGCGATGGAGGTCATTAAAGAGGATCTTGTCGCTGCTTTGAACGATATTAAACCAACAGCGAGCATTGTTCCGTTTATATCAACAGTGACAGGTAAAACTCTTGAGGGCGAGACGCTCGACGCTGAATATTGGTTCCAGAACGTACGTCAGCCTGTAAACTTCCACGGAGCCGTTGAAAGCCTTTTGTCCGATCATGGTATCGGTTTGTTCATCGAAATTGGGCCTCACCCAGTTTTGAAAGATTACATTGGCCAAACAATACGTGCAGCTGGCACCATTGCGACGGCCCTAGAGACCTTGCGCCGCCCAAGCCGCGATCGCCTGGAATCCGACGTTGAAAACCTTGCACAAGCCATTGCTGCTGCGCATTCCCATGGCGCCAGTGTGCTTGACGATATCTACACGCGCCCAGCTCGTTTGCCCGATTTGCCAGTCTACAAATGGCAACGTGAACGCCATTGGCGTGGCGAAGTGCCCTTGCCTGATAGCTTCATTGCAACAAAACGCGTTCACCCGCTTCTTGGCGCGCGTTTGCCTGCAACGGATGGCAAATGGGAGGTTCCTCTGGACAAAGGGGCCCAAGCCTATCTCAAGGATCACGTCGTTCAAGATGCTGTTCTATTCCCAGCGGCCGGTTACTTGGAAATGATGCTTGCCGCAGCGCGTCAGCAATGGGGTGAAGAAACAACAATCGATGTCGAAAATCTGCAAATCATGCGGCCTTTGGTCCTTAGTGATCAAGGTGATCCAATTGTTCAGACGGTGATTGACAAGCGTGACGGTACACTCGAAATCAGTTCTCGCCGCGATATAGACGCACAAGAACAACTGGTCCACATCCGGGGCCGTCTAAGCAATATCGAAGACTGCAAACCGAAAAAGATCGACATAAAAGCACTAATTCAACGGATGCCTGTGGCTGTCGATGCTCTATCTCACTACACCGAATCCCATCGTCGCGGCCTCCAATACGGTCCGTTTTTCCAGGGCGTACAAGAGGTCCGCCTGACCGCTGAGGATGCGCAAACGCGCGAAGCCTTAGCTAAGATCAATCTGGACTTCCTAAAAGAAGGCGGGCTTGAGAATTACCGGGCGCATCCGTCCCTTTTCGACAGTTGCATCCAAGCGATCATTCCCCTGATTGCGCAGGTTGACAAGCGCAATGTCAGCACAATTCCTGTGTCTTTTGACCGTATCCGCAGCTTTATAGCTTTACCCCCAGAACTTTTGTGCCATGTGTGCATAATCCGTGAATCTGAGCGTTCTGTTGTTGCCAATTTCACGGTGATGGCAACAGATGGCTCGGTGCTGCTGGAGCTGAATGGCGCACGCTGTCAGAAAGCAAACCTCACTGGTGAAATGGAGTCCCCCTTCACTTCCGAATGGTGGCGGCCTGACACGACCGCGGTCAAGACAGACAGCCTGCCAGCCCTGCCCACCCCGACAAAGGTGGTTGCTGCGCCGGCGGCGGCTTCCTACAGTCGACAGACGTTAGATTTCGTTGCTCAATCCTACATCTTGAAGGCGCTCGATACGATACGCCCTGCAGATCCGACATTCACCATGGGCACAATAGCAAGACATGCCCGGATCGGGCGCGCTCAAGGTGCGCTTTTGACACAGATGTTGGATATTGCTGTTGAAAGCGGCCATATCACACAGACCGGCAAAACCTGGACATGGGGCGATGCGCCTTTGGGCGACGTTGAAACTATCTGGGCAGACGCGTTCCGCAATCACCCATCACATCAAGCTGAACTTCTGCTGCTTGCGGAAATCGGCGAAAGCTTGGTTGATCGATTGACAGGAGAAGACCTGTTCGAGCCAAACGCTGCGTTGATTGAACAGTTGAACGACACGGCTCCTTTTGCCGCGGAAACTAACCAACTTACAATTGCGACCATACAGTCTATGGTCGACGCTTGGCCGGAAGACCGTCCAATGCGCATCCTCGAGGTTTGCGGCGGAACCGGTGGTCTTGCATCTTGGATCTTGCCCATTTTGCCCGCGGAGCGTACCGACTATCTGTTCACTGACCCATCTGAAGCATTGGTTGCCAAGGTAGAGCGGCGCTTGTCGATGCATAACTTCATGCGAACGTCGACTTTAGACTTGGCCAAAGATTTCTTTGAGCAAGGCCTCACGGCCAACTACTTCGATCTCGTAATTGGCACCAAACTTTACGCCCATAATGGTCGCACGCCTACATTCCTGAATACATTGCAATCGGTTATGGCCGACGGAGGCAAGCTTTGCGTGGTTGGCCCGCAAGAAGGTGCAGCGGCAGCTCTGTTGCAAAACGCTCGACTTGAACTTAACACATCTACCCTTGAGAAATCGGGCTTCACTCAAGCGACAAGTTTGAAAAACGGATCTGCGGAACTGCTGATAGGAACCAGCAACGCGAAGGCTCAGATGCAGGCGCCTGTCTCGGAACCCGAAACCATTTTTATCGTGGCAGAAAAGACAGCCGGCTTCGCGCAAAAATTTGCGCAAGAACTGTCCGACCTTGGGCATACCGCACAAGTCGTAGACTTCCCGCAGGAAACCGGCGAAGTCGCTGTTGAGACGTTGCAAGAAGCGCTGAACGATGCAGAGCCAAGTAACGTGATTTTACTCAGCGATCCACAAACAGACGCGAATGTACACGATGTTCAAGTCAAGCGCACTTTAATCGCGGCAGCTTTAACCAGGGCCATGGAAATGGTGCGTCAGGACTTCGAGTGCACCCTATCAATCGTCACACGCGGCGGCTTCGCTACTGCGAACGGAGCAGGCCCGGTCGATCCATTTGAGGCCGCACTTTTCGGCATGGGTCGCGTAATTGGCAATGAATACCCTCTCTTGGATGTTCGCTTGATCGATATGCATGGCGACGATGCGAAAACCTTGGCGACAGAAATCTCGCGGCGCGATGATGAAACAGAAGTTCAGCTTTTAGATGGTCATCGCTATGTCAATCGCGAGCGGATAACGACCCCTGCGGATGAAGCCAAATATGCAGGTCTCAAGGCTGACGCCTATGCACTTGATTTCACCCCTAAAGGGGGTCTCGATTCACTTCACTTGCGTAAACTTACGCGCCAAAGCCCCACGGGTGACGGCATTGAGATCGCAGTTAAAGCAGCTGGTTTGAACTTTCGTGATGTCCTTTGGTGCATGGGGATGTTGCCAGAAGAAGCCGTCGAACACGGCTTTTCCGGCCCGACGATTGGTATGGAATGTGCCGGCGAAGTTGTTAGCGTCGGCCCAGACGTGACACACGTCAAACCAGGCGACCGCGTCATGGCCTTCGCGTCTTCGTGCTTTGGTACACATGTAACAACAGCCGCAAAGTCAGTCGCAAAAATGCCGTCTAACATGTCATATTCCGAAGCAGCCACCGTTCCGACTGTTTTCCTGACAGCGTGGTACGGCCTTGATTACCTTGCTCGGATTGAAGAAGGCGAAACCATCTTGATCCACGGTGCAGCTGGCGGTGTCGGCCTTGCGGCGATCCAAATAGCCAAGCAAAAAGGCGCGACTATTATCGGAACAGCCGGATCTCCTATGAAACGCCGCATGTTGGAGTTGTTAGGTGTCGATTATGTTCTCAACTCTCGTACGTTGGAGTATGCCGACCAAGTGATGGAAATCACGGAAGGCAAAGGCGTTGACGTTATCCTCAACTCGCTTGCAGGCGAGGCCATCTTGAAGAATTTGAACATCCTAAGGCCTTTTGGTCGGTTCCTCGAAATCGGCAAACGAGACCTCTATGATAACAGTCGTATCGGCCTACGCCCATTCCGCAACAACCTGTCCTACTTCGGCATCGACGCAGATACGCTGCTGATCGAACGCCCTGCCCTTGCGCAAAAAATGTTTAATCAAGTGATAGACCAATTTGCCTCGGGGGAACTGAAGGCTTTGCCACATCAGGTTTTGCCAGTTTCACGGGCGTCCGAAGCCTTCCGCGCGATGCAGCAATCTCGCCACGTTGGGAAACTTGTCGTGTCGATGGAATTGGATCGCCCCGAAGACCTGCATGTGATGCGCGCCAAAAACCAAGTTCGTCCTGGTGGCACATATTTGGTGACCGGTGGTTTGGGTGGGTTTGGCCTGTCAACTGCGAAATGGCTGATAGAACAAGGTGCCGACACGCTGGCATTGGTGTCCCGTTCTGGGGCGTCTCGCGAAGAGGCACAGCAAGCTATGAAGGCGTTTGAAAGATCCGGTATCAATGCGCGCGCCTTTGCTGCCGATGTCGCAGACAAAGCTCAGGTCGAGAACTTGTTGGCCACGATCCGCCGCGAAATGCCGCCGCTGATTGGGGTCATCCACTCCGCTGCTGTCATTGAAGATGCTCCAATCCAAAACATGGACGCGGTCCAACTGTCAAATGTGTTCAGCGCAAAAATGCTGGGCGCGCGAAACTTGCACGAAACAACGCAAACAGATCCAATTGAGATGTTTGTTCTGTATTCGTCGATCTCATCGGTGGTTGGCAACCCGGGCCAAGGTGCCTACGTAGCCGCCAACCTTTACCTCGATGCCTTGGCGGAACACCGTCGCGCAAATGGCCTGCCTGGTCTATCCGTAGGCTGGGGCGCGATCCTTGATGCAGGGTTCCTGACACGCAACGAAAACGTGCGCGAAATGTTGAAATCTCGGACTGGCCTCGATGCGACCTCTGCCGATCAAGCACTTGCTGATTTAGGCCGTTTGTCAGCTTCGGGAGCTTCGCGTGTCAGCGTCGCACGGATTGACCTAAGTCGGCTGCAGCAAATGCTGCCTACGGCACGCAGCCCTAGGTTTGAGCCAATCTTGCAAAATGACGCAACGGCAGCCTTGCAAGCGGATGAAACGCTGGCTGACCTTCTGAAGGATATCCCACAGACAGAGCAGCGTGGCTTTATACTTGAGCGTGTTGTTGAGACGACTGCAAAAGTCCTTGGAACAAACGCCAGCCAAGTAAACCCGCGACAAGCACTCGGCGAGCTTGGTCTAGACAGTTTGATGGCGGTAGAACTTGCCAGCGCCCTTGAGCGCGATGTGGGACAGTCTATCCCAGTGATGCAATTGCTCGGGGCGGACTCTCTTACAGCTGTTGCTGACGATGTCGCGAAAATCCTCGGTGTCGGTGACGATGACAACCAAGAAATTGTATCGGATCTAAACCAAAACGCCGCTTAGCCGGCCAAAATACGACGTATAGTTTGACACAGTGCCCTATTGACCGGGGCGCTATGGATTATCAGTTTTGAGGTTAAATTATGGTTGCGGATAATTCGCCCAACACGGACTTTTTCAACTTGTGCAATGCGCAGTTGATGATGTGGTTTGATGCGCGGGTTTCCAATAGCAGCGGCTATCGTTTGGGGGGCTGGCTCAAGACAGAACAGCATTTCGATGCATCGACACTGCGCAAGGCTATGCGAGTTTTGGCCCAAAGCCATGAAGCGTTGCGTTTGCGCCTTGACCCAGATCAGCCACGCCAATGGATTGTCAAAGACTGTGAGGCACCTCTCAATGTTTTGGAAATTCAATCAGACGACCCGGATGCTGCCTTCAAGGCTCATCTCGATCAGATGTTTGCCGATCCAATGCCATTTGGGGACTCGCCTCTATGGCGGGTCGATCTGTTACAGATCAGTAACATAAGCTATGTTGCGCTGAGCTTTCACCATATCATTGTTGATACGGTCTCGGTACAGATCGCTCTATCGCACCTTCTACAGGCCTACCTTTCAATCCTAGGTGGGCAAACGGACATCAAGTTGCCTACCAGCTCGGTTCGGCCCCTCGTAGAATCCGATCTGTCTTATAATACCTCACAGCAATTTCAGGCTGATTTGACCTATTGGTCCGAGCGTTATTCAACAGTCCCGCCACGTTTGATAACAGCACCAACCACGCCAAGCGAAGATCCGTTTGCTACGATCACCTTCCGCAATATCCCAGCTAACATTGGTTTCCCGGCTGCCGCCGAAGCTGCAAATTTGCTGCCACATCGTGCACTCTTTGGAATTTTAGCTGTCGTTTTGGCGCGCCGATTTGGTCAAACTGATTTATCGTGCGGCCTAGCCTTGCACCGCCGCGATCGCAACAGCCTTAATTCTGTGGCAATGCTTGCCGGATTGATCCCACTGCGAGCCACGTTTGAGGATTGGTGGTCTTTATACGATTGTGTCGCGGCTTTTGATGAGCACATTGATGAAGACTTAAGGCATAATCGCTTGCCACTTGATGCACTTTACCGAGAAATTGGCCTCACCGGTAAAAACGCACGTGGACTCTTCGATGTCACAATGTCCTATGTTCTGGGAACCGGTGGTTTTGCACTGCCAAATGGATCTACCTCCAGCATAATTGAGACCCGTGAAGCCAGCCCGATCAGCTTTCATGCAACCAATGATCCAAAAACTGGTGACTTTAGCTACCGTCTTGCGGTCAATCCCGAATACAAAGGAATCGTCAACGCTGAAGCCTTGGCAGATAGTCTAGACAAAACAATTGCAGATTTTTCCGCCGGAGAATGGGTCGATTTCACAGAGGTCGAGGCCCTATCATTTTCAGAGGTGAAGACGCTCACCACCCTTGCCACGCCAACGCCGCTTGCGATCGATGATCTGGACGCCGCACTGCTGCCCGCGCGCATTGCAGCCCATGCCAGCACAACGCCAAACGCACCCGCGCTCGCAGAAGCCAGCGGCGCACCCATCTCATACGCAGA
>JBGCEM010000036.1:0-2657 GCA_045106335.1 Paracoccaceae bacterium
AATACAGATGTGCGTCTCCTCCATAGACACATCCAAACCGGCAAAATATTCCATTGGGCAGTCTCCTTTTCTATGACATGGACATCCAGAATAACAGGCACGGTGGAGCGCTGGTTCTGATTACGCCATGTTGAAAAACTCTTGCTTGATTGAGAAACCGTTGGCTGGTTTAATTCCTCAATTGAACGGGAGTATTTATGATGGTCTGATTGAATCAGGACACGCAAGCGGCGTTGTTTTATGAGCTCTCTCTTGAGGATCACGTTCCACCAGATTACGTGTTGCGCTCAAGTGATCGGTTTTTATGCTAAACAGCACCCGCGTCCATTTGGCAGTGTTCTATAGCCATACTGCGCGCCCATTTGTCGATCCGGAACTAATGATCCGAATGCTATTTGTGGGGCATTGCTTTGGCATCCGATCGGAACGGTGGCTTTGCGAGGAGGGTCATCGGAACCTCTCATGTCCATGGCTAGGCGCCTTGAAATGATTGACGGTATCCCGGATCACTCCACCTTCGCAGAGAACCGCCGTGGCAGGTTCCGCGATAGCGACCTGTTTTTGAGATGACCGTTTCGCGCGGCTTGAACTAAGGGCTCGTTGGTGACCAAGACTTCGCGGTAGATGCCAGTCTGATTGTTGGAAATGTTCAGAAGCCGAACTCCAGCATCCCGGAAGACTGGGCAGCCCGCGAATGCCACCCGAACTGACGCCTCTTCAGCGCTTTAGTAGCAATGAGCAGCAATCTTTGATGGCGAAGCAAATGAAATCCCCAATGCCGATATGACCGTAATTTGCCGATCTGAAAAAGTGTTTGGAAGTTGCATTCTTTCTATACACTTGCATCATTTTCAAAACGAAAACCCAAGCGCATAAGCTCAGGCGAGCCGGGTCCGAAATCGATGTGCCGCAAACATGATGAGGGCAAGAGTTACCACCAAGAGTGCCGATATAAGAGTGCCAATCACGGCTACTGACGGTACGAGAGGTGAGTAGTTCGTTGCTGTCCGGGTAAATAGCCACACAGGTAATGGCGTATCCGGACCTGATGTGTAGATCGAAAGTGGTAAGTTCGACCAGGACAACAGAAATGCAAAAAGTCCTCCGGAGAATATTCCAGGCCACAGAGCAGGCAATGTGATTTCACGAACGACTTGCCAACGGTTTGCCCCAAGATCGCGTGCGGCTTCTTCTTGTGCCGGGTCGTATCCAAAGAAGCGTATCGAAATCACCAGTGTCACAATCGGCACGATCCACACCAAATGAGCGACTATAGCGGTCTTCCAACTTGGCGAAAAACCGACAGCATTCAGGGACAACAAAAGCGCGAGACCCAGAACTGGCTGGGGAAAGAAGATCGGCAGGACTAAAAGACGCTGGAACATGCTGCGGCCACGCCAGTCAAAGCGGGCAAACGCAACTGCTCCAAGCGTGCCTAGGATGA
The DNA here is from genome assembly GCA_045106335.1 of Paracoccaceae bacterium. Lineage (GTDB taxonomy): Bacteria > Pseudomonadota > Alphaproteobacteria > Rhodobacterales > Rhodobacteraceae > Aliishimia. Next base: position 1,445 of record JBGCEM010000036.1, read on the forward strand.
CGGCAAAAATCACAACGAAAAAGGCAATCCAAAAAGAAATCGAGTGAATTTGCCAGGTCGTGAACGATGCGATTGCCTCGCGATAGGCGTCCAGTGTCCAGACTTTGTGTGGAAAGCGCATGTAACGCGTGTTGGCCATTGACGCGAGCACGACCGAAACAATTGGGATATACAAAAATGCCATGATCGCGACGATCCAAAGTAAGCGCAGCGATCCTGTATGACGCCCCCGCATCATCGACCGGTCAACTTGCTGAGATCAAGGCGAGACAGGGCCGGTAGAACGATGACTGCGGTCACTGCGATGACAATTACGGTAAGCGCAGCTCCCATCGGCCAGTCCTGAGCATAGTTGAACCGTTGCTCAATCGCTGCAGTGATGACGGTCACCGCCCGTCCACCGAGAATTGCCGCTTCGGCATTGGCACCAAGGCACAGCACGAACGTCAACAGCGCACCAATCATCAAGCCGGGGGCAGCCAATGGAAGTTCGATCTCTCGAAACGTTTGCCAACGATTGGCACCCAGGTCTCTTGCGGCTTCCATTCGGTCGGCTGGGATCAGACTTACCCCCAGAAGAAGTGGAAACAGCATGAAGGGGAGATGGATATAGATCATTCCAAGTTGTGCTGCGGCCCATGTGTTCAGAATTGACCCGATTTGAATGTCAAAGACGGCGCTGAGCGATCCCGCCAAGATTCCACCACGCGGCATCAGAAAGACGGACATTCCAAACAGCCGAACGCTTTCAGATATGAAAATCGGCAGCGCCATCAGTGCGGACCCGACCTAAGCCCATTTTCCCGCATGCCGATGCAGGATCACCTCCTTGTGCTAAGCCAAACTCGCGGTAACGATTGTGGTCGTTGTCGCCCCAATCAGCGACCACATCAGTGGGCGTCCATATCCGTCAGTAAGTGCAGACCGGTAGTTTTCTAACGTGAGATCACCTGTCAGGTCGAACGTGCGGCTGGGCATGAAGCTATACCATGTCACGATGACAATCGGTGCCGCAAAGCAGACGATCATGAAAAGCGCGACGGGGGCAGCAAACCAAGGGCCGGGTGAAGGGCGCGTGCTCATGTGTTCATCCAAGCGATGTCACGCGCATCAAACGAAAAGGCATGTGTGGTTCCGATCTGCATTTCCGGGGCAGTGCCCGGTAGTTCAGATATGAGCGTCGCGCCAGTCTCGGACGAAAGATGCACTTGGG
>JBGCEM010000037.1:0-51758 GCA_045106335.1 Paracoccaceae bacterium
GCGCGGTGATCAAAGTCGATGCCCGCCCCGTTGCGATCTATGGCCCCAATGGCGCGGGGAAGACCAATTTGTTGGAAGCTGTGTCGCTGTTTTCACCGGGTCGTGGGCTGCGTCGAGCGTCTGCCCAGGATATGACTCGCCCTCCCGAGGCCTTGGGCTGCAAACTAACCGGCGTGCTGCAATCCGGCGCACAGGTGCATGAAATTGAAAGCCTGTCGCAAGGCGGGGCTGCGCGCCAAGTTCGGATTGACGAAAAGCCGGCCAGCCAAATTGCGCTGGGACGTATCGCACGGGTGTTGTGGTTGGTGCCTGCAATGGACCGATTGTGGATCGAAGGGCCCGAGGGGCGGCGGCGATTTCTGGACCGTATGGTTCTGAGCTTTGAGCCTTCTCATGCGGAAGCCTCACTGGCCTATGACAGGGCGATGCGTGAACGTAATCGGTTGCTTAAGGACATGGTGCGGGATGCGAATTGGTATACTGCCTTGGAAAATCAGATGGCCGAAGCTGGGGCTGCGATCCATGCTGCGCGGGTGCGCACGGTCGAACGCTTATCGCGCGCCCAGAACGGTGCTCGGACGGCTTTTCCTACCGCAACACTCGAACTCACCTGCGTGGATGGCGAGATGCCTGCGCGCGAAGATGACCTGCGTCTGGCGCTGCAAGACAATCGCACGCGGGATTTGGCGGCCGGCCGGACTTTGATCGGCCCGCATCGTGCCGATTTATACGGAGTATTTGCGTCGAAAGACGTGCCTGCGCGCGATTGCTCAACCGGAGAGCAAAAAGCCTTGCTCGTGTCGTTGATCCTTGCGAATGCCCGTGCGCTGTCCGAAGATTTGGGCATGGCGCCTTTGGTTTTGTTAGACGAGGTCGCAGCGCATTTGGACGCAGATCGGCGCGCGGCGTTGTACGACGAGATTTGCGCTTTGGGCGCACAGGCCTGGATGACCGGTACCGGCCCAGAGCTATTCGCAGAAATGGGGTCGCGTGCGCAAATGCTATATGTGAACGATGTTGACGGCCTTTCTACGGTGACGGGCCCATGAGCTTGGCTGCCAGTGACCTCGCGCTGTATTCCCTGGCGTTGTTGATCTTATTCCTGACACCAGGACCCGTTTGGTTGGCATTGGTTGCGCGCGCGGTGTCCGGCGGATTTAACAGTGCGTGGCCGCTGGCCTTGGGCGTGGCTGTCGGCGATGTGGTGTGGCCGCTTTTGGCGATTTTGGGTTTAAGTTGGATCACATCGGAATATGAGGGCACTTTGACCGTCTTGCGTTGGGTCGCGTGTCTATTTTTCCTTTGGTTGGGTTGGTCCGTCATACGACACGCGGATACACCAATTTCAACAGACAATCGCATGACACGCCCCGGCATGGTCGCAGGATTTCTTGCGGGAGTTGTGGCGATTTTGGGCAACCCAAAGGCTATCTTGTTTTATTTGGGCGTTTTACCAGGCTTTTTTGACCTATCTGCGGCGACAAAAGCTGATATCGCGCTGATTTGCGCGCTTAGTGTCTTGGTCCCGTTGATTGGGAATCTTTGTTTGGCCTGGTTTATCGGGCGGATCCGCGACCACATTACATCGCCCAAAGCCTTGCGGCGTTTGAACTTAACAGCAGGGGGGTTGCTGATTTGTGTTGGGCTCGTCTTGCCCTTCACATGACACGAGAGCGCCCTGCCTTAAACTTGGGGACCAAATGCCCTGCCACACGACACCTTCTGGGGGCATTTGTGATTAAGGATGCTTCAGGCACAAAGCAGCATGCAGTAACAAGCCACCTATGCTTTGGCGCTGGCGATATCTAACTTGCTTTCAATCAGCCGCGCCCATTTTGTGTTATGTTCGGCCAGTGGTTTCATGTCGTCCGCGACCATCGCAAAGCCAAGTCCAGCATCCCCAGATCGGGCGGCTTCGATCCGCGCATTGATCGACAACATGCTGAGCTGCGTCAGCGAGGAGGTGATTTTTTGGCGCATTGTCCAATATCTTTGTTTGCATCCCTGGTGTCTGTCAGCATGGTTTCAATGTCGTGCGTCAACTTGGCTTCTGCATCTGCGCCAACCACCAGACCTTCAAGACAGACAAATTCCCCATTCTCATAGACGGCTGCACCCCGATCACGTACGGGCACCAAAAGACCGGATTCATGCACGGCGTGATAGAACATTCCTCAAGGTTGTTTTTTCAATGGTGGCATCGACTTCGCCAAACACCCGGTCCACGTCCTCGGCCGCCGTCAGCCCGACATAGGTATCGCGTCCCGGCATGTTTCAGCCGCAAAATATTGCGTTGAGACCGTGACATTCCTGCAAAAAAAGGCTAAAAAAGACGCACAAAAACAACAAGGCAGGCACATGTCCGACACCCAGCAGACCCCCGATGACTATGGCGCAGATTCCATTAAAGTTCTCAAAGGGTTAGAAGCCGTTCGCAAACGCCCTGGGATGTATATTGGGGATACGGATGATGGCAGCGGTTTACACCACATGGTGTACGAAGTCGTGGACAATGGCATCGATGAAGCGCTGGCGGGCCATGCGGACTATGTTCATGTGAAAATACATGCCGATAGCAGTGTGTCCGTGCGCGACAACGGGCGGGGCGTTCCCGTTGGCATGCACGAAGAAGAAGGCGTGTCTGCGGCCGAAGTGATCATGACCCAGCTGCATGCGGGCGGGAAATTTGACAGCAATTCCTATAAGGTTTCGGGCGGTCTGCACGGTGTTGGTGTGTCAGTGGTGAACGCCTTGTCTGTGTGGTTGGAACTGAAGGTTTGGCGCGATGGCAAGATTCATTCTGCCCGGTTTGAGCATGGCGATACCACCCGGCATCTTGAAGTCATTGGCGATGCAAACGGCGAAACGGGAACCGAGGTCCGCTTTCTGGCGTCGACCGGCACATTTTCCAACTTGGAATACTCCTTTGATACGCTCGAACGCCGCCTGCGTGAATTGGCGTTCCTGAATTCGGGTGTGCGGATTATCCTCGAAGATCACCGCCCCGCAGAACCCGCGAAATCCGAGCTGTATTACGACGGCGGCGTCAAGGAATTCGTTAAATATCTGGACCGCTCGAAATCCTCGATCATGCCCGAACCGATCTATGTGGTGGGCGAAAAAGACGATATCGGGATTGAGGCCGCGCTGTGGTGGAATGACAGCTATCACGAAAACGTCCTGCCCTTTACCAACAATATCCCGCAACGCGATGGCGGCACCCATATGGCGGGCTTTCGCGGCGCGCTGACCCGCGTGATCCAACGCTATGCGCAGGACACTGGCATCGCGAAAAAAGAAAAGATCAGTTTTACGGGCGATGATGCGCGCGAAGGGCTAACTTGCGTTCTATCCGTCAAAGTGCCCGATCCGAAATTCTCGTCGCAAACCAAAGACAAGCTGGTCAGTTCCGAAGTCCGTCCTGCGGTCGAAGGCCTGCTGGGCGAAAAGCTGTCTGAGTGGTTCGAAGAAAATCCTGGCATGGCGAAAGTCATTGTCTCAAAAATCATCGAGGCCGCCTTTGCCCGCGAAGCTGCGCGCAAAGCCCGCGAGTTGACCCGCCGCAAAACGGCGATGGATGTGAATTTCTTGGCCGGGAAGTTAAAGGATTGTTCGGAAAAAGATCCGTCTAAGACCGAAGTCTTCTTGGTCGAAGGCGATAGCGCGGGCGGCTCTGCCCAAACCGGTCGTGATCGACGCACGCAAGCGATCCTTCCGCTCCGGGGGAAAATCCTGAATGTCGAGCGCGCGCGGTTTGACCGCATGCTGGGCAGTCAGGAAATTGGCAATCTGGTGATGGCGCTTGGGACTGGCATTGGCCGCGATGAATTCAACATCGACAAGCTGCGCTATCATAAGATCGTCATCATGACGGACGCAGATGTAGACGGCGCACATATCCGGACTTTGTTATTGACCTTCTTTTACCGGCAAATGCCCGCGCTGATCGAAGGTGGGTTTTTGTATATCGCACAGCCCCCTTTGTACAAAGTCGCGCGGGGTAAGTCCGAAGTGTATCTGAAAGACCAAGCTGCCTTGGATGATTACCTTATCAACCAAGGTGTTGAGGGGGCCGTCCTGAAGCTTGGCAATGGCGCCGAAATGGCGGGTGCCGATCTGACCCGTGTTGTGGAAGAGGCCCGCCAGCTGCGCCGCGTGATTGACGCCTTCCCAACCCACTATCCGCGCCACATCCTGGAACAAGCCGCGATTGCCGGGGCCTTTGTGCCGGGGGCGGTCGACAGTGATCTGCAAGCTGTAGCTGATAAAGTCGCCGAGCGTCTGAATCTGATTGCGCTGGAATATGAGCGCGGTTGGCAAGGGCGCATCACGCAAGATCACGGGGTGCGGTTGGCCCGGATCCTGCGTGGGGTTGAAGAGGTGCGTACACTTGATGGGCCTATGTTGCGCTCGGGCGAAGCACGTCGCACAGGCACCTTCACCCAGTCTCTGCAAGAGGTCTATGGCACTGCCGCTACCTTAGTGCGCAAGGATCGTGTGCAGTTGATTCAAGGGCCATTGGATCTGCTGGCAGCCATTTTAGAGGAAGGCGAGCGCGGGCTAACATTGCAGCGTTACAAAGGCTTGGGCGAAATGAACCCTGATCAATTGTGGGAAACAACGCTGGACCCAGACGCGCGCACGCTCTTGCAAGTCAAAGTCGATGACATGGCGGGTGCCGATGATCTGTTCACCAAACTGATGGGCGACGTTGTCGAGCCCCGCCGTGAATTCATCCAGCAAAACGCACTAAGCGTGGAAAACTTGGATTTCTAAGGCAACGTCGGACTGCGCAGGTATTCCCGAAGTTGACGATGACACACTGGATTCCGGTTCTAAGGCCCGGTATGAAGCCGCATGCAGAGTGGATTTGATACAGAATTGCCCTTCATGAAGATGCATGGGCTGGGGAATGACTTTGTCGTTTTGGATGGACGTGCGCGCGCGGTCCGTGTGACTGGCGATCTGGCGATTGCTTTGGCGGATCGACATCGCGGCGTTGGCTTTGATCAGTTGGCGGTGATTTCCAAGGGATCCCATGACGCCCATCTGACCTTTTACAATGCGGATGGCAGCCTGTCTGCGGCCTGTGGGAATGCAACGCGGTGTATCGCGCGGATGATCATGAAGGAAACGGGTAAAACTTCAGTATCTTTGACCACGGATCATGGTGTTTTGCACGCGCAGGACGCTGGGAACGGCCTGACGTCGGTGAATATGGGGGCCCCTCTTTTGCAATGGGATCAGATCCCACTAAGCCAGAAAATTAACACGTTGGAACTGCCGATTGAGGGGGCTCCGACGGCCACAGGGATGGGCAATCCACATTGTACGTTCTTCGTCGACGACCTTGACGCCATAGACTTGGCACAATTTGGATCGGTTCATGAACGTCATGCATTGTTCCCTGAGCGCACCAATGTGCAGATTGCGAAAGTCATTGGGCCTGATCATCTGCGGATGCGGGTCTGGGAGCGCGGCGCGGGCATAACGCTGGCTTCGGGGTCATCATCCTGTGCCACCGCAGTAGCGGCTGCGCGTCGTGGGTTAACTGGCCGTAAAGTACAGATTGATTTGGATGGCGGAACGCTGTTCGTCAACTGGACAGACCAGGGCGTTTGGATGACCGGGCCGACGGCACATGTCTTTACCGGTACTTTGACACCAGATTTTTTGGCCAATCTATGAACAGCCCTGTTTTTTCCAATCATGGATGCCGCTTGAACGCCTATGAAACCGAGGCGATGAAAGAGTTGGTTCAAAACGCAGGGCTTCAAGACGCCGTGATCGTGAACACCTGTGCAGTCACAGCGGAAGCCGTTCGCAAAGCCCGTCAAGACATTCGGAAATTGCGGCGAGATAACCCAAACGCGCAACTGATTGTAACTGGCTGTGCCGCGCAAACAGAACCAGACACGTTCGCAGCCATGGACGAGGTTGACACGGTCATCGGCAATATCGAAAAAATGCAAGCCAAGACCTGGCAAGGATTAACGCCTGACTTTGTCGGAAAGACCGAGGTCGTTCAGGTCGATGACATCATGTCGGTCACCGAAACCGCAGGACATTTGATCGATGGATTTGGTACGCGGTCTCGGGCTTATGTGCAGGTTCAAAACGGGTGTGATCACAGATGCACTTTCTGCATTATCCCCTTTGGACGGGGGAATTCGCGGTCCGTACCGGCCGGAGTCGTTGTTGATCAGATCAAGCGATTGGTGGATCGTGGGTTCAATGAAGTCGTGTTAACGGGGGTCGATTTAACCTCATGGGGCGCAGATCTGCCTGCGACACCGAAGCTGGGGGATCTGGTGATGCGGATCCTAAGGCTTGTTCCAGACCTTCCGCGTTTGCGGATTTCTTCTATCGATTCCATCGAAGTTGATGAAAATTTGCTACAGGCCATCGCGACCGAACACCGATTGATGCCCCATCTCCATCTGTCTTTGCAGCATGGGGATGACCTGATTCTAAAGCGGATGAAACGGCGTCATTTGCGTGATGATGCGATACAATTCACGCAAACGGCGCTGAAACTGCGCCCGGATATGACGTTCGGCGCCGACATTATCGCGGGATTTCCAACAGAGACCGAAGCGCATTTTGAAAACTCCGTGCGATTGATTGATGAATGTCAGCTGACTTGGTTGCACGTGTTTCCCTATTCCCCGCGCAAAGGCACGCCTGCTGCGCGGATTCCGCAGCTTCATGGCCGTGTGATCAAAGAGCGGGCAGCACATTTGCGGGCTGTTGGAGCGCAACAGGTCTCTCAACATCTGGCGCGTCAAGTCGGGCGGACACACCACGTGCTTACGGAACATCCTCATATGGGACGGACAGAGCAATTCGCCGAAGTCCATTTCGAAGCGGTGCAGAAAACGGGTGTTATCGAACCGATCCAAATTCGCAGCGCCGATAGCACGCGCTTGTTTGCATAGTTACACACGAATTGGAAAACTGCTGTAGCCGCGAAACCGAGCAAGCGGCAATCTAACCCGCAATCCCGCGTCCTCTAGTTTTGGAAACCGGGCAATTAGGCGACCAATTGCGATGCGGCCCTCCATCCGGGCTAAGGTCGCGCCAAGACAGACGTGGATTCCAGAGATGAATGCGATGTGTCTATTGGGCTTTCGACTGATATCAAACGTATCTGGCGCTTCAAAAACAGTTGGATCGCGGTTCGCCCCGGCAATAGAAGTATGGATATAAGTCCCTTTGTGAACTAAGCGATCTCTGAAAGTAATATCTTCCCCCGCAAGCCGATTGCCAATTTGCAAAGGGCTTTCCATCCGCAGCGTTTCCTCAAGAGTCGTTGCGATTAAGTTTGGGTCCCGCTGCAGGCGCGCCAACTGGTCTGGATGATCCAACAACAATCCAATCGCATTACCGATCATGCTGGTTGTGGTTTCATGTCCTGCATTCAACAGAAAAATGCAGTTTTGAATAAGTTCGACTTGTGTCAATTGCCGCCCGTCATGCACGCCAAATATCAAAGATTGCAACACTTCTCCTTGCTGCGCGGTATCTGGGTTTTTGCGGCGATGCTGTATCACGTCATCCAAAACATGCGCAAATTCCTGAACTGCGTCATTGCCGGCTTTCATGCGATCATCGGGGACAATTGGATCCAAGGCCCCCAATATCGCAATCGAGTAATCGCGCAGGCGCGCACGATAAACCTCAGGTATCCCAAGCATAAAGGAAATGATTTCGGTCGGCAAAATTTTTGCAAAATTATCAATGAGATCAAAATGTTTTTGATCGGCGGCTTGATCTAAAAGTTTGTCCACAATGCGTTCGATTAAGGGTTCAAACTCAGCAAGTTTGCGAGGTGTGAAGGCGCTGGAAATCAACTTACGCACAACTGTATGATAGGGTGGATCGTTAAACACCAATGATGTGCTGTGATGCTCCAAAAGGGGGCAATTGCCAAATTTTTGGGTGAACGCCTGGGTCTTGTCTGACAGCATGCTCCGAGATTGATAAACTCGTAGGCAATCATCATAACGGGTCAAATAGACCGACCCATCTGGATTTTCATGAAGCGGGTCAGCTTTGCGGAGCGCATGGAGTGTTGGGTAAGGGTTTTCAATAAACCCAGGCTGGATTGCATTCAGGTCAAAATCGGTGATTTGCATAAAGCAACGATAGGCGAATTTTGACCTAAAATCCCACAAAAAAAGCCCCACTGCCTGGTGTGGAGTGGGGCTTTGAAATCGTTCCTAAGGAAAATGATCTATTCGTCTTTGCCCTTTACGGGTGCCCAGATCCGTTTGTTTACCAGGTACAAAAGAACCGACAAAATGGATAAAAAGATCACGCCAACAAAACCGGCTTGTTTGCGCGCCATCATTTGCGGTTCTGCAGTCCACATCAAGAATGCGGACACATCTTTTGAAATGTTACTCAGGTCATTGTCATGGCCGTCTGCGAATTCCACGTCTTCTCCGTAGAGCGGAGGCGCCATTGAAATCCACCCGCCGGGATATGCTTTGTTTTCATACAAAGTGACGCCAGCTTCTTCCTTTTCCTCGCCAGTATAGGATGTCAGCAAGGAATAGATATATTCCGAACCGCCCATGCCTTTGAAAAACTGGTTTATTCCAAGCCCGTATGGTCCGTGGAAGCCCGCGCGCGCTTTTGCCATCAGACTAAGGTCCGGCGCATTTTCCAAGGCAGACATCGGAAAGTTGTCGGTTGGTATGGCCGGGCGAAAGTCGTCGATTGCTGGATCAAAAACTTCATAATTTTCCGCATACGCGCGCACCTGGTCTTCAGGAAGATGAGGTCCACCTTCGTCTGAAAGTGTCCGAATGGGTACATATCGCAAACCGTGACAGGCAGAGCAAACCTCTGTGTAGACTTGCAGACCGCGTTGCAGCTGGTTTTGGTCAAAGCTGCCAAATGGCCCCTCAAAAGAGAAGTCGACGTCTTTGACTTCGCCGGCGGCTCCGGCAGCGAAAGCGCTGCCGGTGAACCCAAGTGCCAGACCTGCAGCAAGTACAATTGTTTTAAACATTGCTTCTGATCCTTATTCTGCGGGCTGCTGTGCGGTAGACCCGTCAGCGGATGGTGCCTTGGGGTAGTGTGCTGCAAAGTCGTCTTCGATTGTTGCTGGCGTTGCCTCAGGTTTCTCGATCACGCCCAACAATGGCAATATGACCAAAAAGTATACAAACCAATACGTTGAAGCGATCAGAGCAATGCTATTATAGGGCTCCTCAGCAGGCATTGCGCCAACCCACATTAGGACGAAGAAGTCCACAACGAGCAAGGCAAACCACCACTTGAACATTGGGCGATAGCGACCCGAGCGGACCGACGACGTGTCCAGCCACGGAGCCAAAGCCATCACAGCAATCGCACCAAACATCGCGAGAACACCGAAGAAGTCAGACTTAATGATACCGCCAGAGATAAAGTCCGCGAACATCACAATCCAAACATCTGGAGTGAATGCTCGCAGGATTGCGTAGAATGGCAGGAAGTACCATTCGGGCACAATGTGAGCAGGCGTCGCCAGAGCGTTTGCTTCGATGTAGTTGTCTGGGTGACCCAGATAGTTAGGCATAAAGCCGACGACCGCGAAGAACACCACCAGGATAAGGGCGAGTGCAAACAAATCTTTGATCACAAAGTATGGCCAGAACGGAACAGTGTCTTTTTGCGCCTCTTCTTTCGATGTCCGCCGAACTTCCACCCCAGTTGGGTTGTTGTTCCCAGTCGTGTGGAACGCCCAAATGTGCAGACCAACAAGGCCAGCGATCACAAACGGAAGCAAGTAATGCAGCGAAAAGAAGCGGTTCAGGGTCGCGTTATCAACGGCAGGACCGCCCAGCAACCATGTTTGGATCGGCTCTCCGATGAACGGAATTGCGCCAAACAAGCCGGTGATCACAGTTGCGCCCCAGAACGACATTTGACCCCAAGGCAGCACATAGCCCATGAACGCTGTGCCCATCATCATCAGATAGATCAGCATACCAATGATCCACGTCACCTCACGCGGGGCTTTGTAGGATCCATAATATAGGCCGCGGAAAATATGAGCGTACACCGCGACAAAGAACAGCGACGCGCCATTCATGTGCAAATATCGCATCATGTGACCGCCTTCAACATTGCGCATGATGTGCTCAATCGATGCAAAAGCATAATCCACATGCGGCGTGTAGTGCATCACCAAAACGATGCCCGTAATGATCTGCAACGCAAGACAGAACGTCAGAACGATTCCCCAAATCCACATCCAATTCAGGTTCTTGGGTGTGGGGATCATTAATGTGTCATATAGCAAACCAACGATGGGCAAGCGGCTATGCAGCCATTTTTCCCCATTGGATTTCGGTTCGTAATGGTCGTGTGGAATACCACCCATGGTCTTCTACTCCCTTACCCGAGTTTGATTGTGGAATCGTCTTCGAAAACCGCCATCGGAATTGGCAGGTTTGCAGGCGCAGGGCCCTTCCGAATACGTCCGGATGTGTCATAGTGCGATCCATGGCAGGGGCAGAACCAGCCGCCAAAATCGCCTGCGTCGCCCAAAGGCACGCAGCCCAAATGGGTGCATACGCCCTGCATGACCAACCATTCGCCAGTATCTTCGCCTGAAAATGGCGTGATCGTGCGATTTTCGTCAGCCCCAGAGGCCTCGCCACCCAAATTATCGTTGCGCGAGTCGTTGTCCGGCAGATCGTTTAGATCGACCGCGCGGGCCTGTTCGATTTCCTCGGCCGTACGTCTGCGGATAAAGATCGGTTTACCCAAGAACAGAACGTTAAGCTGCGTGCCGGGCTCTACGTCCGATACATCAACACGGATCGAACTGAGGGCGCGCACATCTGCAGATGGGTTCATTTGATTGACAAGCGGCCACACAGCGGCCCCTACCGTCACTGCACCGGCGCCACCTGCGGCATAATACAGGAAATCCCTGCGTTCACTGTCGTGGTCTTCTGCGTTGGACACGCGCTTTCTCCATTCAGCTGGCAAATATTATTACACAGCAAGCGCAAGGCCTGCCTGAGTCTTTGGTGTATCTAGCGGCGCGAGGTTAACGCGTCCAGTACAACAGCGGGGCATGTGGTCGCAGGCGGTTGTATTTTGCGCATGAAATGGACCTTTATTCTGGTGGCGTCGCGCGAAAGCTTGCACGCTGTGCAAAGGTATCAAACCACCTTGCAAGCGCGTCGCAACCCTTACGCCAGTTTCGCGCATCGTGTCGGAAATCGACATAACCCAAAGCACAGGCCACCGAGATTTGCCCAATATCTAGCGGCCCATTGAGGTGGCTCATCCAGCGGTTATTCAATGCTTCGCAGGCCGAGACGATCTTGGCCCATTGTGCTTCTGACCAATCTTCCCAACGCTTGTCTTCTGGGCGCAATCTGCCTTCATACGTCAACAAAAGAGCGGCATCCAAGATCCCATCGGCCGTGGCTTCGAGGGTCAAGATATCCCAATGACGCGTGCCAGTGCCGTATAAAGAACTTTTTGCACGATCCGCCAAATAGGCACAAATCACGCGACTGTCATACAATGTGGCGCCGTCTGGTCGTTCCAATGCCGGTACTTTCATCAAGGGGTTTTTGGCGGCCAAACCGGATACGGGCGCAGTCGGAGCGGTCTGAGACGGGATCAGGTCTACATCTGACAACTGCGCGGTTTCATGAAGGACCATCATGACCTTGCGCACATATGGCGAAGTTTGCGAATACAATAATCTCATTCAAGTTTTCCCTATTTTCCGGCTAAACATCACGCATCATTTTCGCGATCTGAACCAACCCAACACCCATACCGGAGCCTTCGATGTGATCCGCAGCAGAAAGGCGTAAGTCATCGGGCTTGTTTTGATTAAGCTTCCATGTGCCCTGAATATCAGTCAGGTGCAATCGACACGGAACGATCATGCGCATCATCTTTTCCATGACCTCTGGCGTCATTTTATCCGTGCGCCAGGGTTTTTTCGGTAAAAGTTGCGTTTCAAAATGCGCAGATTGGCGCTCTAAAAGGGCACGCAATTCGGATGGGTTGCGCAGCTCTAACTGGCCCGTAAGGTGCACCGCAACGTAATTCCATGTGGGAACTTGATCGCGCACGCCATACCAATCAGGCGAGACATAACTGTCTGGCCCACTCACCACAATCTTGGCGATCTGAGGTGTTTTTAGGATGCGCGCAATAGGGTTTGAGCGCACCAAATGCAGCCAAACACAATCGTCGTCCACCAAGAACGGCACATGGCTCAGCAGCGGTCCCTCTGGCCCGTTCACGGCCAACATTCCAAAAGCACGCGCTTTGGCAAAGGCTAGATTTTCATGGGCCTCTTTGGTATGAAACACGGGATTTGGGTGCATCTGAGTGCTCCTATCGCCTTACAGATCAGCCCCCTTATACAGCGCTTGATCCCCAAGACGACAAGCGCCATTATCAAAAGCGTTCTCAGGGCGGGGCGAAATTCCCCACCGGTGGTATTTGTCGTAAATAGACAAGAGCCCACGAGCGGCCCCAATTGGGGTGTCAGCAGAGCTGGTGAGACACCAGCGCCGACGGTCATAGTCCGGATGAAAGAGAACGCAGATCGCTCCTCGCTGCCGCGCGGGGGGTGTTTGCGTATTCGCCTCTGGTGACGTGTCGTTGTTACAAAAGGAGGCCAAGATGACACACACCCGATACGCCTTTGTAAAGGCCAGCTGGCACGCAGAAATCGTGGATCAAGCCCTTGTCGGCTTTCAGCAAACTATCCCTCTGGATCAAATCGACGTCTTTAATGTACCTGGCGCGTTTGAGTTGCCCTTGATGGCGCAAAGTCTTGTAAAAACACAGAAGTACCAGGCGATAATCTGTGCCGCTTTGGTGGTCGATGGCGGGATCTATCGCCACGATTTCGTCGCCAGTGCCGTCGTTGATGGCTTAATGCGTGTTAGTTTGGATACAGGCGTGCCGGTGCTGTCAGTGTCCTTAACGCCGCATCATTTCCAGGACACCGCGCATCATGTGGCGATCTACAAGGCACATTTTGTGGAAAAAGGGCGGGAAGCGGCTTTGGCAGCTTTGGGGATTTTGGACGCGCGGGCAGGGCTTCCCGCTGCGATTTAAAGCCCGATATAGTCGCGCATGCCCTGGGGTGGGTCGTTGAAAAACGTCTCGGCCTCGACGGGTGGGTGCGCGACTCCGTTTTCTACAAAGCAAGCAAAGCCGCCCAACGCACGTGCTTCGCCGGGGTCATGGGTGACCATAATCAGCAGGGCATCCAATTGATTCGCAACAGATTTCACAAGATTCAGCATTTGCGCGCGCTGCGCAGGTCCCAGGGCGGAAAACGGCTCGTCCAGCAGAATAATCGGTCGCGCCATAACCAGAACCCGTGCCAAAGCAACGCGGCTTTGCTGTCCGCCGGACAATTGCGCGGGGCGGCGCTTGCCGAGCCCATCTAGCCCCACATTCTGCAAGGCTGCATCAATCTTGTTTTGTTCCGCTTGGGTAAGCCGCGTTGTGGGCTGCAAGCCGAGGCCAACATTTTGTGACACGCTTAGATGTGGGAACAAATTGTGGTCCTGAAACAGCATTGCAACCGGTCGCTTATCTGGGCGATCCGACAATATGCCGGCGTTCCAAAGACACCGCCCGCTGGCTTGGTCCGTGAACCCTGCGATCCCTGCAAGTAACGTTGACTTACCCGCCCCCGAAGGTCCGATGACCGCCAAATGTGCGCCTGGCTTAAGAGCCCAATGCGCGCGCAAGGCAAAGCTGCCGATGCTGAATTCAACGTGTTGCAGGTCAAGCACGCGCCCGCCCCCATGCATCAAATAGCCCAAACAGGGCAAAACTCACCGCCGTCAATACCAAAGACGCACTGGCGGCCTGTTCGATCCGGTAAGCCGCCAAAAGCTGTTCGATCTGCAGCGGCAACGTCGCGCGAATCGGATCAGCAAATAGCGCAATCACACCCAAGTCGCCCATGCTCAGCGCCGCCCCAAGTCCCAATGCAAACCCCAAGGGGCGGCGCAGGCGTGGCAACAAAACAATCCGCCATAGGGCCCAACCGGTAAGGCCAAGCGACGCGGATAGGCGGCCATAGGTTTGCACAGCGTCGCGCAAACTTGGCACCAGCACGCGCACAGCAAAGGGCAGGGCCATGATCGCGTTGACCAAGCATGTAACCACCAGTGCCAAATCGACGGGATTGGCGAAGGGGAACACCACGATGAACAACCCCGTGCCCAGCATCAAAGGGGATGTCGCCAGCCCCAAAATCGCCGCCGCCTCGGCCCCGCCAGCGCGCAGGATCAGAACGGCTAAGGGCAAGGACAGAAATAGCAGCAAAGCGGTGCTGGCCAGCGCAACCATAATAGAGCGCAGCGTGGCCTGCCAAACCGTCAGCGGTAGATCGATCAATCCCGGTACGCCTTGGCCCAAAATGCTGATCATCGGCAGAACCAAAAATAAAGTGCCCAGCAGGATCAACCAAGGATCCAGACGGCTTTGATCCCAGCGCCGTTGCACGCGATCCATTCCCAAAGCTGGATCATGCATAGGCAGCACGCGAAACAACGCAAAGCAAGCCGTCAGCGCGATCCCCATCTGCATAATTGACAGCAAAGCCGCGCGTCCCAAATCGAACTGAAACCGAAAAGCTTGATAGATCGCCAGCTCAATTGTCGTCGCTTTCGGCCCCCCGCCTAAGATCAACGCCACTGCGAAACTGGTCAGGCATATGACAAAAACTAATCCCAGCGCACCGGGCACCACCTGGCGCAACATGGGCCATTCCAAAAGCCAAAACAATGACTTGACCCGTAGGTTTGCAGCCAGACGGAAGTGTTCGGATGGGATATTTTGCCATCCCTGCAAGATCAGTCGCGTCGCTAAGGGAAGGTTAAAAAACACATGCGCCAGGATCACACCATGGGCCCCATAGATCGACACGCTTTCAAAGCCCAAGGCGTCCAGGCCCAGGTTTAACCAGCCTTTATTGCCAAAGATTGCGAGCAAGCCCAGAACGGCAACCATCACGGGCAACAAGAACGGCGCACCCAGCAAGGTGATCAACCAGCGCCGGCCTGCGAAATTTCGCCGCGACAAAGCGCGCGCCAAGGGGACGGCCAAGGTGACCGAAATCAGCGCAGACAGAATGGCTTGCCAGATTGTAAAGCGAATGGCCGCCCAATCAGCGGCGGCCAAAGATCCCGCATCGGTGGCGCGCGACATCACGCCCCCGAACGCCAACAGGATCAGGCCGCTGACCAAAACAGCGACCCCAATCCCAAGCGTTGGGTTTATTGGCTGAGCGCTGCGCGCCATGTCTCAATCGCGCCGCCCAGAAGCGCCGCTGCTTCGTCTTCGGAATAGAACAAAACCTTGTCCGGCAGGGGCAAATCCGCCCATCCGGCGGGCCACTGATCGGTTGGCAAAGCAGCCGGGAAAGACCAATTGGCCGTAGGGATCATCTTCTGGAAATCGCGGCTTAGGACATAGGACAGGAACGCATCGGCCAATTCCGGTTGATCGGTGCCGGCGATTTTACCCACGGTTTCAACCATGAAATAGTGCCCCTCAGGGAAGATCGCGGCCTTCTTGGTCAGGTCCTCTTCCGCGAAAATGTGATAGGCCGGAGACGTGGTGTATGACAGAACCATGTCAGCCTCACCATCCGTGAACAGCCCATAGGACGACGACCAGTCTTTTGTCACAGTTAGGATTTTCGGTGCCAGTTTGGCCCATGCCTCGCCTGCTTTGTCGCCGTAGACCGACTGCATCCACAGCACCAAAGCAATCCCCGAAATCGAGGTGCGCGGGTCCTGCAGCACGATCTTTACATCGTCAGGCATGTCCAATAGCGCATCAAAGCTGGTGGGCGGGGTGTCCATGCGTTCTGTGTTATAGATGAACGCCGTGTGACCGTAGTTGAACGGCAGGAAGGTGTCATCGCTCCATTCAATCGGCAGGGTCAACGCGCTGTTGTCCTGCCCATGCGGGGCAAACAGGCCAGTTTCGCGCGCTTTCTTAGACACATCTGAGGTCAGGCCAATCACCACGTCAGCTTTGGTGCGCGCGCCTTCCAGCATCAAACGCGGCAATAAATCGCCCGTGGACCATTGCAAATCGCAATTGCAAATTTCTTCAAAGCCCGCTTCGATTTTGGGACCCGGGCCCCATTCAGATGTAAAGTAGTCGCCGGCATAGACTGTCAGCACAGGTGTTTCGGCCATTGCCGAGGATGCCAAAAGGCCAGCTGCAAGAAGGGTATATTTCATATCACTTTCCATATTGCTGGCGGATGGTCAGATATGGAAAACGCCCAGACCTTCCCTCCGCCGGTGTTAACCGGTTCAGGTTCAACGGGTCCGCTTGCGCATCTCAGCCGTGAATGGCCCCCCGAGGTGTGATGATCTATAAAAGTGTTCGCGCGCCGAGGCAAGGCATTGCATTATTTGATGGCGCGCGGATATTGGCGAGTGATTGGTTACCAGGTGAATAAGTAATCCACGCCCGTAAGCTCATCCAGATCGACATTTTCCAGAGTTAACGTCCAACCGGATCTGGCCGACAGGACCACATCTTCGTCGATTTGCTCTGTTTGAAGCGCTTTTCGACCCGGGTTACGCACCATAATACAATCCACGCCGACCTCAAAATCCGTAATGATATCGTCATCCCGGTGCCGAGCGTTGAATTTGAACACGTCGTGACCTTCGCCCCCAATCAGAACGTCATCACCGCGTCCACCGATCAGTTTGTCTTGTCCGGTGCCGCCTTCTAAACGGTCATCGCCTTTGTTGCCGTGCAGCACGTCATTTCCGGCACCACCTTGCAGATCATCATCGCCATTACGCCCCCAAAGCTTATCCCGCCCGTCTGCGCCAAATATAAAGTCCGCATCTTTTGTGCCCTTCAATTTGTCCCGAGAATCCGTGCCCGTAATGCGGTTCATCGCAAAGAAAACATCATCTTGAAGTGCTTCGACGTCAGTGTTGCGCAGGATCACATCGGACAAAGATGTGTTCCAAATCTCTTCTCGGTCGGTATCCGTCAAATCAGGGCGGCTTTCGCTCCAGAATGGATCGCCCGCGCGTAGCCGCGTGAATTGATCAATCATCACGATCGAAAACGTTTCACCCAGCATCGCGCCATCTAACGCATCTTCGGCAAGCCCACCGACCCAAGCATCAACCAGATCCACATCACCATAGGCAGCCTGTAGTCGACCGGCAATTTCGCTGTTTGAGGTAATATCGTCAAAACTTTCTGCACGGTCCAAACCCAAGGCGTCCCGCAAATCATTGTAACTGTCGACACCCAGATCCCGACCGCGTTGGATATTCAATGCGGCAAGGTCAAATCCACCCGCACCCGGCGCACCAAAGAGAAACGAGCGAACATCTTCGACCACCATCGTATCAAGCGCCTGACTTTCCTGTGTCGCAGCACCGCGCAGAATGTCTTCAATCATGTCTGGTTCGTCCAACAAAGAAGGTCGGAAAAACGCATCCCGCAAGGCAAGTTCGCCGGTATCCGTTCCATCTTCAGCAACTTTTGCCAACTCTGACGACAGCAGCGTGTGACCAAAGCGGTATACGGCTGTTGAAAACTCAACCGAAATGCCGACATTTACAGTGTCGTCGTACCCGGAATAGGCCCCTAAGGCGTCCGAACCCAAAAGAATCGGCAGAAAATCATTGTAGGTAATCGCCTGAACAAGACCTTCGACCTGTGCACGGGCCGCATCGAATAGCGCATCTGCAGTCAGGCTTGGATCCGCCGCGGCAAGCTCTTCTACCACTCGGTTGTGTTCGCGGGTAAAGATTGTGTGCATAGATGACAGCGCCACGTTTTCGGCGGCACGCGTATCACCTGTAAGCAGATTGGCACCCTCCAACTCTAGCTGGTTTTCTTCCGTCATCACCAATTTGCCACCATCCGTACGCATCGTGGTCAGCGTTTCGATGTCCGATCCGTAAATCATCGACGCATCAATGTAGGAGGTAATTTCGTTGTGGTACCCGCCAGTTTCCGATGCTTGGACCCTAGTAAATGGGATGATTGCGGCGCCTGTGCCTGTTGGATCCATAAGCGGATCCCCTAGCGGCACCGCGATGTTGGCTTGTTCTCCACCGACGGATTCGGTCAAGGAAAGATCGTGATCCAAAAACTGTCCCCAGATCCACAGAAAATCTGACACACCGTTTTCGTTGCTGGTATTTCCGGTTTGCGCGGCGACAATGTTCGAAATCTCGCGTGCGCCGGGCCGATCTTGGCCTGCCATACCCCCTGTTTCGGTGCGGCTGTCCCCTGCGAGGCGCAAAAGGTCACTGCCGGCAGCGCCCCAATTTGTGTTCGTGGTGTTGGTTCCGACGCCATCAACAGGGCGTGCAATAAATCCTGAATTCACTATCATTTTAAGTCCAGTACGAGTTACAAAACCTGCAAAACACATGCAGACCATCGGTCGGTATCACGGGTTTGTGAAAAATTGCATCTACTAATGCGTGAACAAATTGTTCTCAATTTTGCATTAGTTGGACAAAACACGGTGAAACGATAGATCTTGGCAAGCGATCACGTGGCGCGTATGTCCCCGCGAGCATTCCAAAGGATCAAACCAACATGAGCCTGAATACTTTTGGACATTTGTTCCGTGTAACGACCTGGGGCGAAAGCCACGGACCTGCGTTGGGCGCAACCGTGGATGGCTGTCCGCCCGGTGTTCCGATTGATGCGGAAATGCTTCAACACTGGCTGGACAAGCGTAAACCAGGTCAAAATAAGTACACAACGCAACGGCGCGAGGCGGATCAGGTCAAAATTTTGTCCGGCGTCTTCGAAGGACAAACCACAGGCACGCCAGTTCAGTTGCTCATTGAAAATACGGACCAGAGGTCCAAAGACTATTCCGAAATCATGGATAAATTCCGCCCGGGCCATGCGGATATTACCTATTGGCAAAAATACGGGATCCGGGACTATCGCGGCGGGGGGCGGTCTTCAGCACGCGAAACAGCTGCGCGTGTTGCGGCAGGTGGTTTGGCGCGCGAGGCGATAAAAACGCTGGTCCCAAATATGCAAATCACCGGCTTTATGACACGGATGGGCAAGCACCAAATAGACCGCGACCGCTTCGATTGGACTGAGATTGAGAAAAACCCGTTTTGGACCCCTGATCCACAAGCCGCACAAGAATGGGCCGCCTACTTAGATGGATTGCGTAAATCGGGAAGTTCTGTTGGGGCTGTGATCGAAGTTGTCGCGCGCGGCGTGCCTGCAGGCTTGGGCGCGCCGATCTATGGCAAGTTGGACACAGATCTGGCCGCCGCGATGATGTCAATCAATGCTGTAAAAGGCGTTGAAATCGGGGAAGGCATGTCTGCAGCGATGCTAACGGGCGAGTTGAACGCAGACGAAATTCACATGGGGCCAGACGGGCCGGAATACAGTTCAAACCATGCGGGCGGCATTCTGGGCGGCATTTCCACAGGGCAAGACGTGGTGGTGCGCTTTGCGGTTAAGCCGACCTCGTCCATCTTGCAAACGCGCAAGACGATTACAAAATCCGGAACGCCTGCCGAGATTATTACCAAAGGACGACATGATCCTTGCGTCGGAATTCGCGCTGTTCCGGTAGGTGAAGCAATGATGGCTTGTGTGCTGCTGGATCACTTGTTGCTGCATCGGGGTCAGATTGGCCGTAATCGTGGGTCAATTGGCTAAAGGCGACTTCTGGCGCTGTTTTGCAAGCGATCACGCTTCTGTGCTTAGGGGTGATTTGCAACATGAGTCATTCGTGTGCTTGATGCGAGCGTCATACCGAATGGAGGACCCGATGTTCGATCACACGCTACGTATCACTGCTTTAACGACGGCCATCGCACTGGGACTGACGGTCATTGCAACTGGATCGACCCATGTCCACGGCGTCGCACAGGCGTCTGAACAGCTCGAGACCAACCGCACAGTGTCTCGGACAGCGACCATTCCGAAGGTGAAAGACAGCTAAATCACACAACGCAGACATCGCGGTCTGTTCAAGTTCCCCAGCCGATCGCACCCCCAATCTTTTACATTGCGATCGCTTGCATCGCGACCCTTATCCTCCCGAAGGGTCGCGGTGCACTCTTGCGGGGACGCGCGAAAAAGAGCACATCTATGCCAATGGATGCTCCTTCAACGCAGAACCGCCCGG
Source organism: Paracoccaceae bacterium (assembly GCA_045106335.1). GTDB lineage: Bacteria > Pseudomonadota > Alphaproteobacteria > Rhodobacterales > Rhodobacteraceae > Aliishimia. Next base: position 20,183 of record JBGCEM010000037.1, read on the forward strand.
GTCGCGCCGTCGCGCTGAAAATAGCTGGCGTGTTTTTGATTATGGTCATGGCTGCGTTGATCAAAGCCGCCACACAAGAGGTCCCCCCATGGCAGGCAGTGTTTTTTCGCTCGTTCTTTGCGATTCCCATCATCGCGATTTGGTTGGTGCGCCAAGGCAACCTGCGCGAAGGTCTGTCGACGAAGAACCCAAAAGGACATTTTTGGCGGGGTTTGATTGGCTCTAGCGCAATGGCGTTAACATTTTCGGGGCTTACGTTGCTGCCGCTGCCGGAAGTTACAGCGATTGGCTATGCGACGCCGATTTTTACAGTTTTATTCGCGGCGATATTCTTGGGCGAACGGATTCGCATGATTCGTATATCCGCGGTGGCGCTTGGATTGGTCGGTGTGATGGTCGTCATGTGGCCGCGTTTGGGAACAGCTGATCTGTCGGACACCGCCACTTTAGGGGCTTTGATGGTGCTGGGCGCGTCCGTGCTGCGGGCTTTGGTGCAAATCCATGTGCGTCAATTGGTGCAAACGGAACATACTGCTGCCATCGTGTTTTGGTTTTCGATCACCGCGTCCACCTTGTCGCTGTTTACCATACCGCTGGGATGGGTATGGCCGTCATCAATGGCGCTGGGCTTACTAATTTGTGCGGGGCTGATTGGCGGAGTGGCGCAAATTTTGATCACCTCAAGCTATCGTTTCGGCGCGGCTGGGATGTTGGCCCCGTTTGACTATACCTCTATGATCTTTGCGATTTTAATTGGCTGGGTCGTCTTTTCTGAGCTGCCTACAGCGGTGATGTTGATGGGGTCAGCCTTAGTGATTGCTGGGGGGGCGTTGATCATTTGGCGCGAACGGCAATTGGGTCTTAGTCGCGGCAAAGCGCGGCATTTGGTAGACCCCAAAGGTTAACGCAACACGTGACAGGCCGAGGCTTCGACGACCAAACCATCGGGCCCAAAGCGAAGCGTTTCCACCGCGAGGACGTTTTTGTGGTTCAGATATGTCAGTGCGACCATGCCATGTCCGGCAAACACATCGACCACCTCAAAGTGAAGATCCGGTTGGTTGGCCAGCGCCTTGGACCAATAATCCCGCAGCGCTGGTTTGCCGGTCATTTCGCCAAATCCTACCAAGCGCATCGCCTTTTGTGAGCGAAACACGACATTTGGGGCGTAATGCCCCAAAATCAGATCCAGATCATGGCTGTTCCACGCCGCCTCCCACGTTCGGGCGAATGCGGCGTAGTCCATTAGCTGCGCACCAGCTTTTCGTAATCGGCGGCGACTTTTTGGGTTAGGGCCCCGACTTCAAAGCTGAAATCGCCAATTTGCCCGACGGGCGTGACTTCGGCGGCAGTGCCAGTCAGCCAGCATTGCTCAAAGCCTTCCATTTCGTCGGGCATGATCACGCGCTCATGGACCTTAATTTGTTGGTCTTCGAGCATACCGATCACTGTTTGACGTGTCAGTCCGTTCAGGAAGCAATCCGCCTTGGGTGTGTGCACTTCCCCGTCTTTCACAAAGAAGATGTTCGCGCCGGTCGCTTCGGCCACGTACCCGCGATAATCCATGAACAGCGCGTCCGAACAGCCCTTTGCTTCGGCGGCGTGTTTGGATGTGGTGCAGATCATATACAGGCCTGCGGCCTTGGCATGCACGGGGATCGTTTCCGGGCTTGGGCGCTTCCATTTGGAAATATCCAGCTTTGCGCCTTTGTTCTTGGCATCGCCATAATAGGCGCCCCATTCCCATGCCGCAATGGCCACACAAACCGGGTTCTTGGCTGACGCGACACCCATGTCTTCGCCGGCACCCCGCCACGCTACAGCGCGCACATAGGCATCCGTCAAGCCGTTCACGGCCAGAACCTGCTGCTTGGCCGCTTCCAGTTCATCCACCGTGTAGGGAATTTGGAAATCCAGTTCTCCGGCGGAAAAGTGCAGCCGTTCGGAATGCTTCCGGCTTAGGAAAATATTGCCATTATAAGCGCGCTCGCCTTCAAAGACCGAAGACGCATAGTGCATGGCATGGCTTAGGACATGGACATTGGCCGAACGCCAGTCGACCATCTGGCCATTCAGCCAAATCTTGCCATCACGATCATCATATCCACTTGCCATGGGTTCACTCCTTATTCCATCAGCTTGTACTAAAATTTCACAACTACGTCCGGTTCGGACACTTTATTGCGCAAAACCTGTCAGTTGGTACGTGTTATGACTTGGAATGTCAACAAGGCTGACATATAATCGCGCGTGATCGGGGGAAAATCCTATGCCAGATAGGCCACGTCGTGGAGACTCTTTGCTTTTCTTAACAGACGAGCAGCTGCGCCAAGGGATTGAGGCGATGTTTTTCGCCTATCGCGGGTTCACGGCAGACCCGGACCGCATTTTGGCGGACATGGCCTACGGGCGCGCGCACCACCGCGCTGTGCACTTTATCGGCCGCGCGCCAGGCACCACGGTGAATAACTTGCTCGACATTCTAGGTGTGACCAAGCAGTCGCTGAACCGCGTGTTGCGCACGTTGATTGCGGATGGTTTGGTGATCAGCAAAGTCGGGCAGGCCGATAAACGCGAACGTCATTTGCATTTGACCGACAAAGGGCGTGCGTTAGAAGGTGTGTTATCGGATGCCCAGCGTGCCCGGATGCGCGCCGCCTTTCGCGAGGCGGGCCCCGAGGCCGTCGTAGGTTTTCGCAAAGTATTGGAATCCATGATGGATCCCGAGATGCGGCGGGCCTATGGTCGGCTGAAAGAAAGTGGGACGTAAATGAATCTGGACCCTCATCTGTTGATTGTAGACGATGACGAACGCATTCGATCTTTGTTGCAGAAATTTTTGATGCGTCACGGGTTATTGGTCAGCGCTGCCCGCGATGCCGGCCATGCGCGACGAATTCTGTTGGGGCTGGACTTCGACATGATGATTTGTGACGTGATGATGCCGGGTGAAGATGGGATAAGCCTGACCGCGTCTGTGCGCGAAACCTCGCAAATGCCGATCTTATTACTCACCGCAAAGGGCGATACCGAAGACCGCATTCGCGGGCTAGAAGCGGGCGCCGATGACTACCTGTCAAAACCGTTTGAGCCCAAAGAGCTGCTGTTGCGCATCAATGCCGTGCTGCGCCGGGTGCCCGAGATCGAGCCCGATATCGTCAAGCCTAAAGCTCTAACCTTAGGGCAGATCCGCTACGATATTGACCGAGGTGAGCTTTGGCAGGGCGAAATTTTGGTGCGTCTGACCGCCACCGAAAGCCAGCTTATGCGCATCTTTTCGGCGCAGGTCGGCGAGCCGTTGTCGCGCACACAGCTGGTCGAGCAGCTGGGACGGGATCGCGGTCAAGCCCAGGAACGCGCCGTAGATGTTCAAATCACACGGCTGCGGCGCAAAATCGAAGCCAACCCGAAACAACCCCGCTACCTGCAAACCGTGCGCGGCGCGGGCTATATGTTGACGACGGATTAAATGACCACAGCCCTGATCACACACCCCGACTGTCTGAACCATGTGAACCCTCCGGGCGCGCCCGAACAAGTGGCGCGGTTGACCTATGTCCTGCGCGCGCTTGAGGACTTGGACCTGCTGCGACTGGAAGCGCCCAAGGCCAATGACGCGCAGATCGCGCGGGTGCATGATGCAGGTTACATCGCCAGTATTCCCGGCAAAATCCCCTCGCAGGGCCACAATTGGTTGGACGGCGACACCTATCTGTCGCCCGGATCGCTAGATGCGATTTACCGCTCGGCGGGCGGCGCCGTGCAGGCCGTAGACACTGTTATGGCAGGTGAGGCCGACAACGCTTTTGTCGCAACCCGCCCCCCGGGGCATCACGCAGAACAAGCCACGCCAATGGGCTTTTGCACCTTTGGCAACATCGCGATCGCCGCCAAACATGCGCTGGATGTGCACGGGCTGACCCGTGTCGCCGTTCTGGATTTCGACGTGCATCACGGCAACGGCACCCAGGCCCTGCTGCAGGACGATCCGCGCGTGTTTTTCGTATCCTCGCATCAAAGCCCCCTGTGGCCTGGCTCGGGCATGCGAAACGAAACTGGCCCGCACGGTACGATCATGAACATGCCGCTTGAACCCGGTTCGGGGCGCGAGGTGATGATGCGCAAATGGGACACCGCCCTAAAACGCGTCGCGGAGCACAAACCGGAAATGATCCTGATTTCTGCCGGATTTGATGCGCACCAGGACGATCCTCTGGCCAATCTGCGGTGGACTTCGGCTGACTTTGCCGACCTGACCCGCAACATCCTGACCCTCGCGCAAAACTTGTGTCAGGGTCGGGTGGTTTCCGTGTTGGAAGGGGGGTATGATCTGGATGCGCTCGCCCGCGCAACGCGCGCCCATATAGAAGAACTTATGAAAGCCACCGCATGACTGACACGCCCGTAAATGACATGAGTTTCGAACAAGCTATGGCCGAGCTGGAACAAGTGCTGTCCCAGCTGGAACGCGGCGATGTGGCGCTGGACGATTCGATCAAATTGTATGAACGCGGCGATGCGCTGAAAAAGCGCTGCGAAGCCAAGCTAAAAGAGGCCGAAGAAAAAGTCGCCGCCATCACACTGGACGCGGACGGCAACGCAACAGGCCTGAAGCCAGTCGAAGGTCTGTAACCTTGTTCCGCGATGAACTGACTGCCTGCGCCTCTGGCATTCAGGCGCAGTTTGATCTGGTGCTGGGTGCGCTCGAGGATCTGCCCGTAGTGCAGGCGATGGCCCATGCCACCAACGGCGGCAAACGCCTGCGCGGGTTTATGGTGATCGAAGGCGCAAAGTTGCATGGTATAGATCCTAAGAGGGCGATCTGGCCTGCGACGGCTATCGAAGCCCTGCACGCCTACAGCCTTGTTCATGACGATCTGCCCTGCATGGACGATGATGATCTGCGGCGCGGCCAGCCCACCGTGCATGTGAAATGGGACGAATGCACAGCCGTTCTAGCAGGCGATGCGCTGCAAACACTTGCCTTTGAAATGGTTGCGCACCCCGAGGTCGGCAGCGGTGATGTGCGCGCCGATCTGGCGCTGTCGCTGGCGCATGCCTCTGGCGCCCAAGGTATGGTGCTGGGCCAAGCGCTGGACATTGCGGCAGAAAGCTCGGATCAGCCCTTAACGCTGGACCAAATACAGACCCTACAAAGGGGAAAGACCGGCGCGCTGATCGAATGGGCTGCCTGTGCGGGTCCGCGTTTGGCACAGGCCGACATTACCCCCTTACAAAACTATGCCCGCGATCTGGGCCTTGCCTTTCAAATCGCAGATGACGTGCTGGACGTCACGGGGGACGTGGCCACGGTCGGCAAAGCCGTGGGCAAAGACGAGAACGCAGGCAAAGCCACCTTCGTGTCCCTGCTTGGTCTGGATGAGGCCAAACGCCGCGCCGATCAGCTGATGCACAGGGCTATCGCCCACCTAGATCCGTACGAAGAGGCCGCAGACACATTGCGCCAAACCGCGCGGTTCGTTATTTCGCGCGACAACTAGGAGAATCTTGATGTCTAAGCGCCCCACCACGCCGCTGCTGGACCAAATCGCACGGCCCGCAGATCTAAAGCGGCTCAGCGACGCTGAATTGACCCAATTGGCGACCGAGTTGCGTCAGGAAACCATTTCTGCTGTCTCTGAAACGGGCGGGCATCTGGGGGCCGGGCTTGGTGTGGTGGAACTGACCGTGGCACTGCATGCGGTGTTCGATACGCCGCGTGACAAGTTGGTCTGGGATGTCTCGCATCAATGCTATCCTCATAAAATCCTGACAGAACGGCGCGACCGCATTCGGACATTGCGCCAGAAAGATGGGCTAAGCGGGTTCACCAAGCGCGCCGAATCCTCCTATGATCCCTTTGGCGCTGCGCATTCTTCCACCTCCATTTCGGCCGCCCTTGGATTTTCCGTGGCACGCGATTTGGGCGGTGTTCCCGACACTGGCGCTGGGGATGGCATCGCCGTGATCGGCGACGGGTCCATGAGCGCGGGCATGGCATATGAGGCCATGAACAACGCAGGCGGGCTTGGCAAACGGCTGTTCGTGATCCTTAATGACAATGAAATGTCCATCGCCCCACCGGTCGGCGCGCTATCCAGCTATCTGTCCAAACTCTATGCCGAACAACCGTTCCAAGACCTGAAGGCCGCCGCAAAGGGCGCCGTTAGCCTGCTGCCTGAACCTTTCCGCGAAGGTGCAAAACGGGCCAAGGACCTGCTGAAAGGCATGGCCGTGGGCGGTACACTGTTCGAAGCCCTCGGCTTTTCCTATCTGGGGCCCATCGACGGGCACGACATGGACCAATTGCTGCCCGTTCTGCGCACAGTGAAAGATCGTGCAACCGGCCCGGTGCTGATCCACGTCATCACCAAAAAAGGCAAAGGCTATGCGCCCGCCGAACAAGCCCGCGACAAAGGGCATGGCGTGTCCAAGTTCGATGTGGTGACCGGCAAGCAATCCAAGGCGGTCTCAAACGCGCCATCTTATACATCCGTCTTCGCGCGCGCTTTGCTGGCTGAAGCCGCCGCAGACGATAAAATCTGTGCCATTTCCGCCGCGATGCCCGATGGCACAGGGCTGAATTTGTTTGCCGAACGCTACCCGTCGCGTACCTTTGATGTGGGGATCGCTGAACAACATGGCGTGACCTTTTGTGCCGGGTTGGCGGCCGGAGGCATGAAACCTTTCTGCGCAATGTATTCGACGTTCTTGCAGCGCGGCTACGATCAGGTCGTGCACGATGTGGCCATTCAGCGCCTGCCTGTGCGCTTTGCCATCGACCGCGCGGGGCTTGTTGGCGCAGATGGTGCCACGCACGCTGGCGCATTTGACGTCGCCTACCTCGCCAATCTGCCTGGCATGGTCGTTATGGCCGCCGCAGATGAAGCCGAATTGATGCACATGGTCGCCACGGCTGCCGCGCATGATCACGGCCCCATCGCTTTCCGATATCCACGCGGCGAAGGCGTCGGTTTAGATCTGCCCGAAAAAGGCGTGCCGCTTGAAATCGGTAAAGGTCGCATCATCCAAACCGGCCGCCAAATCGCAATCCTGTCCTTCGGAACGCGCCTAAGCGAAGTGCAAAAAGCCGCCGAAGCCCTATCAGCCAAAGGGATCACGCCCACAATCGCCGATGCGCGCTTTGCCAAACCGCTGGATCGCGACCTGATCCTAGACCTCGCCGCCAATCACGAAGCACTGATCACCATCGAAGAAGGCGCAGTCGGGGGATTCGGCTCACATGTGGCCCAACTTTTGGCTGATGCGGCTGTATTCGACACCGGCCTAAAATACCGCTCGATGGTCCTGCCAGATACGTTCATCGACCAAGCCTCACCCGCTGATATGTATGCCGTGGCAGCCCTGAATGCAGATCATATTGAAGCTAAGGTCTTAGAAACATTAGGCATCACAGACATCAAATCCGCCCGCGCCTAACGTAGGTCCGGGTCCACGTCCAACAAAGCCTGTAACCCAACGCGATAATTCGGATAGATCAGTTTCACGCCCAGCTCATCTTTGATGCGATCATTGCGCACGCGCTTGTTCTCAGCATAAAAACTACGCGCCATCGTGCTCATCTCAGCAGTGTCAAAATCACCCTCTGGCGGCATCGGCAGGGCCAATAACGCGGCCGCATACCCCATCACATCCTGTGGCGGTGCGGGATCATCATCGCACATATTATACGCCTGACCAGGATTAGGGCGTGCAATCGAAGCCTCTAAGATCCGCGCAATGTCCTCAACATGGATCCTGCTAAACACCTGCCCCTGCTTAATAACCCGCTTCGCCGTTCCTGCACGCACTTTCGCAAAAGGCCCACGTCCAGGCCCATAAATCCCGGCCAGTCGAAAAATATGCAAAGGCAACCCCGGCACAGACCGCCAATCAGCCTCAGCCGCTTTGCGCAACTGCCCCCGCCGGGTCGAGGGCAACAACTCCGTCTCCTCATCCACCCAACCGCCCTGATGATCCCCATAAACCCCAGTCGTCGACAAATACCCCGCCCACTGCAAACGGGGGGCAATCCGCGCGATCTCATCATGATAGGCCGCCAACACCGGATCCCCATCCCCAGTCGGGGCAGGCGAAATCAACACATGTGTGGCCGCCGCAAACGCTGCCGCCAAATCCCCCCCCGGAAACAAAACAGGCGTAACGCCCTCATCGCGCAAAACCTCAAACTTATCCGCCGAACGTGTTGTCCCAATGACGCGCCACCCTTGCGGGATCAAACGCCGCGCCAAAGCCCGCGCCGAATAGCCATGACCAAATGATAAAAGTGTCTTCATATGCCCCCACCAGAGCGCAGATTGGCTTCACTTAGCAAAATAAACTCCGGGGGAGACCGCGAAGCGGGCGGGGGCAGAGCCCCCAACAAACCCAAAGATCAAGCGCGCCGCGCCTTCAGTCTGTCGTGCATCCGTTGCTTCGCCGCCTGCGTCCCATCGTGAAATGTCCCGAACAATTTGTCCCAAGGAATCTCTAACGTCCCGTAATTACATTCAAAATACCTATGATGCATCTGATGGTGAAAATTCCCCAAATGCAGCCGCTTGGCCCCTTTTACCCAAAGCCCTTCATGCCCGGTATGCGTGACAGTGGCATAAAGTGCATAAAACAGCAGGTGAAACACCAAATGCAGCTCATGTGTGGGCAGCACAAAATGGATCAAAACGGACCCAAAGAACATCAGATGTTCAATCGGGTGCATCGACAGTCCCGACCACGGACCCACATCCGTATTTCGGTGATGCAGCGCGTGAAATTTGTAGAACGGCCCCCAATGTAAAAGCCGGTGGATCCAGTAGAAATAAAAGCTTTCCCAAATCGGGAGAAATAGAAAAAAGCCAAAAAACCAAATTGGATTGTCAGCAAAACTCATATGCGCGATCCAACCCTGTGCCAGTCCCATCCACATGAGAATTTCCAGCCCCGACCAAATCGGCACACCCGACCCTAAAGCCCAGGTGATATTGTCGCGCAGCTGATCACCGTGCGTGAACATCTTGCCTTTGCGCGGGAACGGGCGCGGATCGTATTTTTTGGCCAGTCCCTGCATCTGCGCGCCGTGGAAGAACCAATGCAAACCACCGGCGACGGCGATCAGGATCACTGCATTGCGCAGCAAGATTTCCGCCATCCACCAGCCCGGGGTCGCGGCTTCGGCTAAACTAGGCGAAAAGAACAGCCACGCGACAAGGGCAATGCTCACTAAGATCACATTGATCGAGATCGGCACCCAAGCCCCCGCATACCAACGCACCACTTCGCGCGCGATCAGTGGGCGCTCAAACAGTGGGTTCACCGTCAGGGGAAGCGGCGGTTTATGGTTCCATTCTTCGCGGGCCATTACAGAGTTTTCCGTAAGTTAAGACGCATAATCAGACCCTTCAGCATCTAAAATCGCTTTCAGCTCAGCCAAATGCCGTATGTCTTGTTCGGGGTAAGATGCGATCTCATCTGCGGTTTTTGCCGCAATCTCGTCTGGCAAGATCGACAAAGGCTGGCCAGTTTGCAGCGCGCGGATATAGACCTCGCAGGCGCGTTCAAAGAAATACATCCGGTTAAAAGTTTGCGCGACCGTGTCACCGATCACCATGATCCCGTGATTGCCCATGACCATCACGAACTTCTTCGGATCATCAAACAGTTGCGCACAGCGTGCGCCTTCGTCCTCAAACGCCAAGCCACCATAGGCGTCATCAACCACCTGACGGTCGTAAAACATCGCCGCGTTTTGATCCAATGGCGGCAGCACTTTGTTTTGCAAACAGGCCAGAACAGTGGCGTGGATCGAATGAATGTGCATCGCGCAACGGGCATGTGCGCAAAAGCGGTGCATTCCTCCATGCAGCCCCCAGGCCGTCGGATCGGGTGCGTCAGGGCCTTCCAGCGTTTCGGGATCATTGGCGTCAATCACCAGCATATCCGAGGCTTTAATCCGGGCAAAATGCACTTGGTTAGGGTTCATTAGGAACTTGGTGCCATCGTCATTGACTGACAACGAAAAGTGGTTGGACACCCCTTCATGCATGTTCAGCCGCACCGTCCAGCGAAACGCGGCCGCAAGGTCCACGCGGTCCTGCCAATGGTCTATGTTTGGGCGAAGCTCGGTCACGGACATTGCGCTCTCCTGTTGTGCCTGGTCAAGGTGCATCTTGGGTGGCCAAGGATCAAGCCTGATTTACAAGGGCCGCGAAGGAACCCAAGCATAGCCATCGCCGCACAGAATATAAGCTTCGCGCAGACCGTGTGGTTTGTCAGTCGGGGCTTGCAGAATTGTCCCACCTGCCTGTTCCGCGTGCGCGGCGGCCAGATCTGGATCCGTGTCGTACAGCCGAATTTCAATCCCGGCCCCACGGGGAGGATTTTCCGGGATCAGACCCAGCAGCGGATTGGAATGATAGGTGCTGTCACTATGCAGCTGAAACACGTCCGATCCATAGGTAACAATTGCGAAATCAGCAGATTTGCGGTGGATCGACAGCTCAAACACCGTTTCCAGAAATGCGCAGGTTGCCAGAACATCGCGCACAACCACGTTCACGCCGATCCCGCGTAATTGGGCGCCAAAGGTTTCAGCGCTGATCGTTTCATACTCCATAATTCGCAACATGACCCAACTGAAATCCCATGTCGAGCCATTTGCCACCGCATCAAGGCCCTTGCGAAAGTAGAAAATTTTTGAAACATCAGCGCATGGAGACCTTCCCGACCTGGCCTGAAGTTGCCCCCGATCTGATCAACGTCGCCGCTGGCCGTGCCCACGCGGATACAGTCCTGAGGGGCGGTGTCTGGGTGAATGTGCACACGCGTGAAACGCTTTGCGACCATGATATCGCGATCAGGCATGGCCGGATTGCTTGTGTGGTGCCGGACGCCTCAGCGCAAATTGGCCCAGAGACAGAGGTCATTGACGCCAAAGGTCGCTACATGATTCCGGGGCTATGTGATGGGCATATGCACATCGAAAGCGGAATGCTGACCCCTGCGGAATTTGCTGCCGCGGTGATCCCCCATGGCACCACGACTATGTTCACGGATCCGCATGAAATCGCGAATGTATTGGGTCTGAACGGCGTGCGCATGATGCATGACGAAGCAGCACTTCAGCCGATCAATGTCTTCACACAGATGCCATCCTGTGCGCCTTCGGCCCCGGGTATGGAAACCACAGGTTACGAGATTAGCCCCCAGGATGTTGCCGAGGCCATGACCTGGCCGGGCATCATTGGGCTGGGCGAGATGATGAATTTCCCCGGTGTTGCCAATGCCGATCCCAAAATGCTGGCTGAAATTGCGGCTACGCAAGCGGCTGGTAAAACTGTGGGTGGGCATTATGCCTCGCCCGATTTAGGGCCTGATTTCGCGGCCTATGTGGCGGGTGGTCCGGCGGATGATCATGAAGGCACCTGCGAGGCCGACGCGATTGCCCGCGTGCGCCAAGGCATGCGGTCCATGATGCGGCTGGGCAGTGCGTGGTATGATGTGGAAAGCCAGATCACTGCGATCACCGAAAAGGGCCTGGATCCGCGCAATTTCATTCTGTGCACCGATGATTGCCATTCTGGCACGCTGATCAATGACGGGCATATGAACCGGGTGGTGCGTCATGCCATTGAATGCGGCTGCGATCCTTTGATTGCGCTACAAATGGCAACGTTGAATACCGCCACGCATTTCGGTCTGGAACGCGAATTAGGATCGCTGACCCCTGGGCGGCGGGCCGATGTGATCCTGACCTCGGATCTGACCACCTTGCCGATCGAACATGTGATTGCGCGCGGCAAAACCGTGGCCCAAGACGGGGTTTTAAAGGTCGACTGCCCTCATTATGTCTGGCCAGACACCGCCCGTGATACGGTGCATTTGGGTCATACGCTGAGCGATCAGGACTTTGAGATCATTGCGCCCGAAGGCGCCAATGCCGTGCGTGCGAATGTGATTGGTGTGGTGGAAAACCAAGCCCCCACCAAAGCGTTGCAGATCGATTTGCCGGTACGCGATGGGCTGGTGCAAAGCGAGGGCGACACGTGTCAAATTGCTTTGGTCGAACGCCACAAAGCGACGGGGGGTGTGACCAACGCCTTTGTGTCGGGGTTTGGATATGAAGGACCCATGGCTTTGGCCTCGACTGTGGCGCATGACAGTCACCATATGATCGTGGTCGGAACCGATCGCGCCGATATGGCCCGCGCTGCCAATCGTTTGGCTGAGGTTGGCGGGGGTATGTGCCTGTTTGCCGATGGGGTTGAACGGGCCATGGTTGAATTGCCGATTGCAGGTCTGATGTCAGACGAACCTGCCGCCCAAGTTGCTGCCAAAGCCGACGCCCTGATCGCCGCGATGCGCGCCTGTGGCTGTACGCTTAACAACGCGAATATGCAGCACTCTTTGCTGGCTTTGGTCGTGATCCCGGAATTGCGATTGTCTGATCTGGGTTTGGTTGATGTGCGCAGCTTTGAATTTATGCCAATTTTTGAACCCATTACGTGAGCCATATGCAAACGCCCAAAACCCCTGACTTTGAAACATTTCACATCGCCACAGATGCAGTTGATCGACTGACAGACCTTTATGAGCAGGCCGTTCACTTCCTGCGCGACCAGTTTATGGCCGCCATGGAGAACGGCGCACCCCCGGCCCGCATCCGCGCGTACTACCCCGAAATCCGCTTTCGCACAGCGTCTTTTGCCCAGGTCGACACGCGGCTCAGCTATGGTCATGTCAGCACGCCGGGCAGTTATGCGACCACCATCACGCGCCCGGATCTGTTCCGCCAATACCTAATCCAGCAAATTGGGCTGCTGATCGAAAATCACGGCCAGCCGGTCGAGATCGGCCCCTCAAGCACGCCCATCCCAGTGCATTTTGCCATGGGCTCGGCGATTTCGGTGCCCCAAGAGGGTGCCGCGACTTTTACCCTGCGTGATGTGTTCGACGTGCCGGATCTGTCGACCACCAATGATGATATCGTCAACGGCACCTATCAGCCCACAAATGGGATCGCACCGCTGGCGGCTTTTACCGCACAGCGCATCGATTACTCGTTGGCGCGGCTGGAACATTACACCGCGACGGATCCCGGTCATTTCCAAAACCATGTGCTATTTACCAACTATCAGTTTTATGTGTCGGAATTCGAAACCTATGCGCGTCAGGTTTTGGACGATCCAGACAGTGGCTATACCGAATTTGTCTCGACCGGAAATCAGTGCATTTCCTGCGGCGATGATCCGATCACCCAGCCCGCCAAGCTGCCCCAAATGCCGACCTATCACCTGAAGCGCGCCGATGGGTCGGGCATCACACTGGTCAATATCGGCGTCGGGCCATCCAATGCAAAGACCGCCACAGACCACATCGCAGTGCTGCGTCCGCATGCGTGGTTGATGGTCGGGCATTGCGCGGGTCTTCGCAATAGCCAAGCGCTGGGGGACTTCGTGCTGGCCCACGCCTATCTGCGCGAAGATCACGTGTTGGATGATGACCTGCCAGTTTGGACGCCGATCCCAGCATTGGCGGAAATCCAGATCGCCCTGGAAGAGGCCGTCGCCGAGGTCACCCAGCTGAAAGGCTATGAGCTGAAACGCATCATGCGCACCGGAACCGTCGCCACCATCGACAACCGCAACTGGGAGCTGCGCGAACATACCGGCCCCGTGCAACGCCTGTCGCAGTCCCGCGCTGTTGCTCTGGATATGGAAAGCGCTACGATTGCTGCAAATGGATATCGTTTTCGGGTGCCCTATGGCACGCTTTTATGCGTCTCGGATAAGCCTTTGCACGGTGAATTAAAGCTGCCGGGAATGGCTTCGGACTTTTATAAAACCCAAGTCGCCCGCCATTTGATGATCGGAATCCGCGCCATGGAAAGCCTGCGGGATATGCCCCTTGATCGCATTCATAGCCGGAAATTACGCTCTTTCGACGAAACAGCATTTCTGTAACGGGAAAAAAGTCGCAAAAATAGGGATTTTCCTGCGTTTTTCTTCATTTTCGATGCCACTAATCGTTGTGCGTGCATACTACATTCCGTTACAGTCCCGATTAGAGGCCCAATAGAGCGGGCACGCGAAGGAGACAACAAATGGCAAAACCCATGACCAAGACCCAACTCGTGGCCGCATTGGCGGAAGCGATGGGCTCGGACAAAAAATCAGCAGGCGAAGCGTTGGATGCCGTGTGTGGCATTATCACAAGCGAAGTGAGTGGCGGCGGTGCCGTCACGCTTCCAGGCGTTGGCAAAATCTATTGCCGTGAGCGCCCCGAACGTATGGTGCGCAACCCCGCAACGGGCGAGCAGTTCAAAAAAGAAGCGGATAAAGTGGTCAAAATGACCATCGCAAAAGCTTTGAAAGACAGTGTGAACGGCTAAATTCACACGTGTGAAGTATCGAATTCGGGGTCGCCTATGGCGGCCCTTTTTTTGTGCAGTGCTAAGGTGCAGGGCCTATCGCTTTTTAAACCAAGGGGGCCTAGACTCAGTCATGTCATGCGTCGCCTATCCGCAGGCTACACAACGAAAAGAACCATAGTCATGGATATCAAAGCCATTCTGATGGGCCTGACCTTTGCCTTTATTTGGTCATCGGCCTTTACCTCGGCGCGCATCATTGTGGCGGATGCACCGCCTTTGGCTTCGCTTGCATTGCGGTTTTTTGTGTCTGGGCTGATTGGTGTCGCGCTGGCGCGGGCTTTGGGTCAAAGCTGGCGACTGACGTCGGAGCAATGGCGCGCTACCTTCATTTTCGGGATTTGCCAGAATGCGCTCTATTTAGGGCTGAATTTCGTGGCGATGCAATGGGTTGAGGCCGGGTTTGCCTCGATCATTGCCTCGACCATGCCGTTGATGGTGGCGTTTGCGCTCTGGGTCGTCTTCCGGGATCGTTTGCCGAAATTGGGCATCCTCGGTTTGATCTTAGGCTTTGCCGGGGTCGTTATCATCATGCAAGCGCGTTTGACGGCGGGGGTCGATTTGACTGGTACCGCCTTGTGTGTGTTGGGCGCGATGGCGTTGACTGTGGCGACTTTGTCGATGCGTGGGGCCACGTCGGGTGGCAATGTGATGATGGTAGTCGGCTTGCAAATGCTGGTGGGTGCCGTCGCTTTGGGGATCGCGTCGGCCTTCACCGAGACTTTATTTTTCCGTCCTTCGTTCGCCTGGTACACGGCTTTTGTTTATACGACATTGGTGCCTGGGCTGTTGGCCACTTGGATTTGGTTCACCTTGGTGCAGCGCATTGGGGCAATCAAGGCGGCGACGTTTCACTTTTTGAATCCCTTCTTCGGGGTCGTCGTCGCTGCGTTTGTGCTGGGCGAGACATTGTCGATGCGCGATATCATTGGGGTGGCGATTATCATGGTCGGGATTTTGGCGGTGCAGCTTTCAAAGGCGCAGAAACCAACTTGAAACCCGTCCGTGGTAGGGTAAGTCTGGACCTTCAATTTCAGGATCGAATCCCATGCAACGCCGCTTCTTTTGCCTTAGCTTTGCCGCATGCGCCGTGCCATCCGTCGCATCGAGCTATCCAAGTGTGCCTTACGTGCGTGAAACTTGGGAGGATTTGCAAAGCAGGTCCGATAAAATCGTGCTGAACTGGCGGGCCACATGGTCGCTGACCTGTCAACGAAAGTCTGAAATTCTGGGCCAGTTGGTCGTGGAAAACCCAAGCTATACCGCGATTACCTTTGTCGATGTGGATTGGGACACGTTCGGTCCGTCCGTGTGGGCAGAACGGCTGAAGATCAAGCGACGTTCGACCCTGGTTGCGATGCGAAATAAGCGCGAAATTACGCGGATTGAAAACAAGCCGGATATCGTCAGCGTGCGGCGGTTTCTTGATGCCGTCCTTGACGCTTAAATTACGCTAATTTAGCAATGCTGCCTCAATGGCTTGTACGATGTTTGAACCCAGCGGTTTGGCGCTTGAGCGCCACGTGCCTGCAATCTTCCCATCACGATCAATCAAAATCTTGTTGAAATTCCAATTCGGCTGGAACCCTGTCGCGCGCCGAATTTCCTTATAAAACGGATGGGCTTTGCGCCCTTTCACCCGTGAAATATCTGCCATGGGCATATCCAGACCAAAGGCCATATCGCAGAATTCTTTGACTTCGGCTCCGCTGCCCAGCTCTTGGTTGAAATCATCCGAGGGCACAGCCAATACCACCAACCCCTGGCCGCGATAGCGATCATACAGCGCTTGAAGCCCTTCATATTGACCCGTAAATCCGCATTGCGAGGCCGTATTCACAACCAAAATCGGCTGACCCTGCCAGTCTGACAGCTCTAACGTACCACCATCAATGTTCGGAAATTGCGTGTCCAAAGGTGCGGCCCAGACCGGGATCACCGTACAAAAAGCCAGTATCACTGTTAGAATGCGCAACATGCAAAATCCTCCTAACGCATATACGGGGATGCGTTGGCTTTGGATCACCCTTGGAAATCTGCACCAACTGCCCCACATTACTTCCAAACATGACAAGGACGCGCGCATGACAAGCTATTTCAAAGACCCCGATGTTCTGGCCACTTTGTCCCCAGAGGAAGTTTGGGTGACACAAGAAAGCGGTACGGAACGCCCCGGCACAGGCAAGTATTTGGGAAACAAGGAACCTGGGATCTATGTGGATATCGTATCGGGCGAGCCGCTGTTTGCCTCATCCGACAAGTACGAATCGGGCTGTGGGTGGCCCAGTTTCACTAAACCCATCGACAATGTGACCGAGCATCGCGACACAACCCATGGCATGGTGCGCGTCGAGGTTCGATCGAAACATGGCGACAGTCATTTGGGTCATGTGTTCCCCGATGGCCCTCAGGATCGGGGCGGGCTGCGCTACTGCATTAATTCGGCCTCGCTGCGATTCGTGCATCGCGATGACATGGAGGGCGAAGGCTACGGCGCCTATTTGGATCAAGTGGAGGATATCGCATGAGCGAGCAACGTGCTGTACTGGCGGGGGGATGTTTCTGGGGCATGCAGGATCTGATCCGCAAAATGCCTGGCGTGAACCGAACGCGGGTCGGTTATACCGGTGGCGATGTGCCCAATGCGACCTATCGCAACCATGGCACCCATGCAGAAGGGATCGAGATCTTTTTCGACCCGACGCAAATTACCTATCGCCAGATCCTGGAATTTTTTTTCCAAATCCATGATCCGACCACGCCGAACCGTCAAGGCAATGATGTGGGCCTCAGCTATCGTTCGGCGATTTATTATGTGGATGAGGATCAGAAAAACACTGCATTGGACACAATTGCGGATGTCGACGCGTCAGGTTTATGGCCCGGATCTGTGGTGACTGAATTGGACCCTGTCGGCGATTTTTGGGACGCAGAGCCTGAGCATCAAGATTACCTAGAGCGCATCCCGAATGGCTATACCTGCCATTTTGTGCGCCCAGACTGGGTTTTGCCAAAGCGCGCTGCGGAATAAACCCGTTAGGTTCGTGCAATGCGGGGGCGTCCGCTGGCCTGTGCTGTTAGGGTTGCTTCGACAAATACGTCACGTGCTTCGACTGACGCCATTCGAATATCGCGCGTGACGCTCACATGCACGTCCTGCGCGCCTGCGGTTTGTGTTTGAGCCTGTACATCGGCGCGTAAGGCGTGTTCTAGGCTGTCCAGGGCTGGGTCAAGTTCGCTAAAATCCTGGGGGCCGCTTTTGAAATGGACGCGAAATTGACCCTCGGAGGGGGCGGTGATGCTGCCCTGCGCGCGCATTGTGATGCGCCCAACAACGGCTCCAATTGCATTGGCGACACCTGCGTGGTCTGGCAAAATCATATCGGACCCCAGGCGCGCACCCACTGCGGGGTAATAAGTATGCGCGGACGCCCCCAGACCAATCACAGGGACATTCAGACCCGCATTAAGGCGGACAATCTTTGCGTGGTTTGACAAACCATGTTGCACCAACGCATGGCGCGCAAGGTCAGCGGCAGGGCTGCCAAAATCTGCCGGATCTTCGTCAAAGGCGGCCTCAAGCAGCGCAAGGCTGGTCTGCTGGATCAGTTGGTCGACTATTATTTGCGCCATCTCATTTGCAGATGGTGCCAATTGAGTACCCGAACCTGTTCGACGGCGCCCGCACAAAAGAAGCGCTTTGCGGGCTGCGTCGGTGTCCCACACAGACACATTCCCAAGAACATGGCTGGCATCGGATGGCGTTATGGCGGCAATTTGCACCAATCCGCGCGCCAGTATCCTTTGTAACCCAGCATGATCCATCCGTGTGCGCAAAACAGCGCCCAAGGGTTGCAAACCGGCGCGAATGCGCTGCAACAAATCCTGATCCCGGGTGCTAAGACCATCATTCGACATTGCATCGACTGGCCGCACAAAGACGCCGTCATGTTCGGCTGGGGTCGGCGTATTCAGCTGTGAATCCAGCGCTGCGTGCACCAGATCGGGCGCGTCCTGCGCGATCAAAGAGATCGGCACAACACGGCGCGGACCCAACGTGATACCGCCCTGCAGACCTTCGCTAATGAAGTGTACCTGACTGTCGCCACCAAGCCCCGTTGTACGCATAGCGACGGCCTCGACCATGGTGCGGTACGGTCCCACGCGCGCGCCATCAGAATCAATCGCGGGCATGCCATCGCGCAACAGTGCAATATCTGTTGTTGTGCCGCCGATATCGCTGACCAATGCGTCGCGCGCACCGGTCATCCACTGCGCCCCGACAATTGATGCAGCAGGCCCGCTTAGGATCGTTTCAATCGGTTTCTGACGGGCCTGTGCGGCACTGATCAACGCCCCATCGCCGCGCACCACCATCATCGGGGCGGTGATCCCCAATTCGCTTAAAGTCGTTTCGGCACGGGTGATCAGGCGATCAATCATGCCGATTAAGCGCGCATTCAGCACAGCTGTCATCGCCCGCTTTGGGCCTCCCAGCTTGGCCGACAATTGATGCGACGCACTCACAGGCCGTCCGGTCTGGGCACTGATCATCGCCGTGGCGCGCTGTTCGTGATCGGGATTGCGCACGGCGAATTGACTGGCGACAGCAAAGCCACTGATACCGGGATGGGCCGTCAGGAATGCATCTAGTGATGTGTGATCCAGGGGTGCCGCCTCAACTCCGGCATGGGTATGTCCACCTTGCAAGATCAATACAGGATCCCCGGCAAGGGCGTTGCGCAGGCCGTATCGGTCAAGATCTTGTTCCTGAAATCCGATATAAATCAGCGCAACCCGCCCGCCTTGACCTTCAACCAGTGCATTGGTGGCAAGCGTTGTGGACAGTGACGCCAGCCCAATTTGACTGCCGGCAATGCCTGAACTTTTTAACACAGCATGCACAGCCCCGCCGATGCCTATGGCCAGATCATGTCGCGTTGTCAGGGACTTGGCACTGGCGATCACTGTGTCTTCATCGCGGATCAGCACCGCATCTGTATAGGTTCCGCCCGTATCAACACCCAAGGAAATGGTCATAGTTTTGCGGCTCTTTGTGCGCGACACAGCTGTGACGCGGCCCAACGCGCGGCGTCTGTGACAGTTTCGTCGTTATCCTTTGTCAGATCGCGCGCTGTTTCCAACAAGCTGATGTCTTGCGAATTTCCGATGGCGTAGAGCACATTGCGGACAAACCGGTCCCGTCCGATGCGCTTGATGGGCGAGCCGGAAAACTTGGCGCGAAAGGCCGCGTCATCCAAGCGCGCTAGATCGCGCAAAGCCGGGGATTTTAGGTCGTCGCGGGCGGCGTAGCGGACTTCATGTGCGGTGAGGGCGAATTTGTTCCAAGGGCAAATGGCCAGACAATCGTCACAGCCATAAATGCGATTGCCCATCCGTGCCCGCAGATCGACTGCGATAGGGCCTTTGTGTTCGATTGTCAGGTAAGAAATGCAGCGGCGCGCGTCCATTTGGTAGGGCGCAACAAAGGCGTCTGTCGGGCAAATGTCCAAACAAGCTCGGCAGTTCCCGCAATGATCCGTTTCGGGTGCATCGCTGGGCAAATCAAGGGATGTAAAGACCGAGCCCAAGAAAGCCCAATTGCCCCAATCGCGGCTGACTAAATTGGTGTGCTTGCCTTGCCAGCCCAATCCCGCCGCCTGTCCCAGCGCTTTTTCCGGGACGGGGGCGGTGTCGACGAACACTTTAACGGCGCATCCGGTCTGTTCCACCATCCAACGCGCGAGCCGTTTTAGGCGCTTTTTAACCAGATCGTGATAGTCCTTACCCTGGGCATAAACCGAAATCGCGCCGCGATCTTTGTGGTTCAGAATCTGCAGTGGATCATGGTCTGGCGTGTAGCTTTCCGCCAGCATCAGCACAGATTTGGCTTCGGGCCACAGCACGTTTGGGGCGCCGCGCCAATGCATACGCTCGGCCATCCAGCCCATCTGTCCGTGATATCCGGCATCCACAAAAGCCTGCAATCGCGCCATCACATCGGGCACCGCATCGGGCTTGCAGATCTTGGCGGCGATAAACCCCTCGTCCAATGCACGGGCAACGATATCGCGTTTCAAGGCGTCCCGCTCAGGTCCTTGCATCGACGCCCGAGGGTCGCCCGATGTCATCAGAAATCCAAATCCGTGTACTGACGCGAGGGCGGCAAGCCGGGGATTTGATCTGCCAGAATAGACCGAAACGCAGGACGAGATTTGATCTTGGCGTACCAATCCTTGACCACATCATGGCGGTTCCAATCCACATCCGATGTGTAATCCAGACTGGACAAATGCGCGGCGGCGGCGAAATCAGCCAATGTCATCACGTCGCCTGCCAACCAACGGCGGTGGTCCAGCAACCACGCCATATAATCCAGGTGATATTTCACGGCCTTCGCACCTGCTTTAACGTTTTTGCTGTCGGGATAGCCCTGCTTCATGACCTTTTTATTCACCCGCTCATAGAGCAGCTTTGAGGTCACATCGTGATGGAATTTGTCGTCAAACCAACTGACCAGACGGCGCACTTCCAAACGGCCTTCAGGATCTTTGGGGATCAAGGACGGCTCGGGGCGGGTTTCTTCGATATATTCGCAAATCGCGGCACTTTCGGCCATCACAATCCCGTCCAGACGCAGCACGGGCACTTTGCCCGCAGGATTGCGCTTCATGAAGTCGGGGTCTTGTTCCCAATAGCGTTCTTCGATCAGTTCGACCTCGATCTTTTTCTCAGCCAAGCTGAGCCGAACTTTGCGACAAAAAGGGGACAGAGGAACGTGAAACAGTTTGGCCATGTGGGTCTCGTCAAATGTGTCTTGGTATCAATGCCCTGCGCGGGTGGGTTTTTCAACTCTGGAAGCAGTCTGCGCGCCCATCTGCGCGAATGGTTGCAGCCCCATCTGCGATGGACGCGCTGCGTTTGCGGATGAAATCGGTCGGTTTGGCGGCGGATCGGGATTTTGGGGCGGGCAGTACAGCAGCCAGTCGCGCGGCTTGCCGGGCGGATAACGCTTCGGGGCCGACGCGGAAATAGTGCCGCGCTGCGGCCTCTACGCCAAACACACCTTCGTCGAATTCGGCCACGTTTAGATAGACTTCCAAGATGCGCTGTTTTGACCAGACCGCTTCCACCACTGGCGTCAATACGGCCTCAAGCGCTTTGCGCACCCATGTGCGGCCGTGCCAAAGGAATACGTTTTTCACCACTTGCTGGGAAAGGGTCGAGGCCCCACGGCCGCGCCCGTCTTCAATCGCGGATCGGATCGCAGTGACATCAAAGCCCCAATGCAGGCAGAAATTCGCATCCTCTGCCGCAACCACCGAGCGTGCCATCACCGGGGCGATTTCGTCCATCGACACCCAGGCGTGATCCAGATCGCCCAAACGGCGTTTTTCCTGCATCATGTAAAAGGTCGTAGGCGGATTAACGCTGCCCCATAGCAACACCAACCCCAAGCCCAAGACAGCCAACGCAGTGGCCAGCCGAAAGGTCCAGCGGGTCACCCAACGGATGGGTCGAAACGGGGCTTTGGTTGTGGGGGCGGCCTTTTTGGCTCTGCTCTTTTTCGCCATGGGTTTGCTATAGCGAAGTGGGGCGCAGAATTCCAAGGGGTGAATTCACCGGTCAGTGGGGCAGGGCGCTGATTGCACGCCCTGCCATGTGTTTATTCAGCGGGAACGGCTGTGTCCTCAACACCCAAAGGGGCGGCCAGTTTGTTCAGCATTTCCTTGGGGCAGACCTGCATGAAGTGGCCTTGTTCGATGTCCCAGTGTTGCAAAATATCTGCGATTTTGCGCGAACCGGTTTCTTCAAGGTGGCGTTCCAGCAGACCTTCAAGCTGATCTTTCCAGTGATCAACCGTGACCGGACACGTGACCAGCGTTTCCATATTCATCAGCGCAGGCGCTTTGCCTTCGGGATCGTACAGATACGCCATGCCGCCCGTCATACCAGCGCCGAAATTGGCCCCGATATCACCGACGATCACCGCGACACCGCCGGTCATATACTCACACCCGTTGGATCCGCAGCCCTCAACCACCACAGACGCACCAGAATTGCGCACGGCGAACCGTTCGCCCGCGCGCCCTGCGGCAAACAGGAACCCGTCGGTCGCGCCATAAAGAACCGTGTTGCCGATGATTGTGTTCTCAGCCGCCACGATGGGCGAGGCCATGGGTGGGCGCACCACAATGGTGCCACCGGACAGGCCCTTGCCGACATAATCATTGGCATCGCCTGACACTTCCAGCTTTAGACCCGGCGCGGCAAATGCGCCCAAGGACTGCCCCGCAGAGCCCTGCAGTTTCACAGTCAAATGGTCGGGCTGCAGTGTGTTGCGCATCCCAAAACGTTTGACGATATGGCTGGAAATCCGCGTGCCAACGGTTCTGTGTGTGTTTTGCACCGCATAGGACAGCTGCATCTTCTCGCCATCTTCCAGGAACCGCGCTGCATCGCGCACGATTTCTGCATCCAGCGTGTCGGGCACGGCGTTGCGCGGACGGTTGCGGTTGTAGACGATCTTGCTGGCCCCATCGACCGTGATCAGCATGGGGTTCAGATCCAGATCATCCAGATGCGCAGAGCCACGGCTGACCTGAGAGAGCAAATCCGCGCGCCCGATCACATCGTCCAAAGACCGCGCGCCGATGCTGGCCAATATCTCGCGCACTTCTGTGGCATAAAAGGTGATCAGATTGACGACCTTATCCGCATTGCCTGTGAATTTATCCCGCAGCGCTTCGTCCTGGGTACACACGCCCACGGGGCAAGTGTTAGACTGGCACTGACGCACCATGATGCAGCCCATCGCGATCAGCGCGGCTGTGCCGATCCCGTATTCCTCGGCCCCCATCATCGCGGCCATCACAATGTCCCGGCCCGTGCGCAAACCACCATCGGTGCGCAAAGTGATCCGGTCGCGCAGCTTGTTCATGGCCAGCACTTGATGCGCTTCGGTCAGGCCCATTTCCCAAGGAAGACCCGCATATTTGATCGACGTCGCAGGCGATGCGCCCGTGCCGCCATTGTGACCCGAAATCAGGATCACGTCGGCTTCGGCCTTGGCCACACCCGCAGCAATCGTGCCAACCCCAGAGGATGCCACCAGTTTCACCGTTACCTTGGCGCGCGGGTTGATCTGTTTCAGATCATAAATCAGCTGGGCCAGATCCTCGATGGAATAGATATCGTGGTGGGGAGGCGGTGAAATCAGGGTCACACCCTTGGTCGAATGGCGCAGACGCGCGATCAGGTCGGTGACCTTCATGCCCGGCAGTTGTCCACCTTCGCCCGGTTTTGCGCCTTGGGCGACCTTGATTTCCAGTTCTTCACATTGGTTCAAATACTCTGCCGTCACGCCAAAGCGCCCCGAGGCAACTTGCTTGATCTTCGCAGACGGGTTGTCGCCATTGGGCTCGGGCACGAAATGGGCCGGATCTTCGCCGCCCTCGCCACTGTCGGACTTTGCGCCAATACGGTTCATCGCAACGTTCAGCGTTTTATGCGCCTCAGGGCTAAGCGCACCTAAGGACATTCCCGGTGTCACAAACCGCTTGCGGATCGAGGTAATGCTTTCCACCTCTTCCAACGGGATGGCTGCGCCGATGGGTTTGATATCCATCAAATCGCGCAAATGGATTGGCGGGTTAGACCGCATTTTGGCGCTATATTGCTGCCACATCGCATAAGACGCCTTGTTGCATGCCATCTGCATCATGTGCATTGAGGTCGCTTCCCAGGCGTGGGTTTCGCCGGTCTTTCGCGCTTTGTAAAAACCCCCAATCGGCAACACATCTGTGCCGCCTTTCCAGCCCAAAGCATGCACATCCTCGGCCTTGGATTGCAGACCGCTGACGCCAATGCCGCTGATGCGCGATGTCATACCGGGGAAGAATTCGGCGCACATGGCACGCGACAGACCCACCGCTTCGAAGTTCAACCCGCCGCGATAGCTGGAAATCACCGAAATTCCCATCTTGGCCATGATCTTTAGCAAGCCCTGGTCGATGGCAGCGCGGTAGCGGGCGACGGCCTCGGTCAAGGTGCCGTCCAGCAGCCCGCGCTCAATACGATCGGCGATGGAATCTTCGGCTAAGTAGGCATTCACAGTTGTAGCACCGCAGCCGATCAGCACTGCAAAATAATGTGGATCGACACATTCAGCAGACCGAACGTTCAACGAACAGAAGGTGCGCAACCCTTGGCGGGTCAGATGCGAATGCACGGCACTGGTGGCCAAAATCATCGGCATCGCGATCTTGTCTGCGCTTGACATATGATCCGTCAAAACAATGTGGCCCGCACCTGATCGCACGGCGTCTTCGGCCTCGGCGCGGATCCGGGTCAACGCATCGCTGAGCGGGGCATCCTTGCCGAAGGTACAGTCGATTTCCACCAAGTCTGCATTGAACGCGCGGGTGACCTCGTCCCATTGCGCATTGCCCACAAAGGGGCTGTCCAGAACCAGGATCTCGGTTTGGCTGCTGTCTTCATCCAGCACGTTTTTCAGATTGCCGAAACGCGTTTTCAGGCTCATCACCCGAAATTCGCGCAGGCTGTCGATGGGCGGGTTTGTGACTTGCGAAAAGTTCTGGCGGAAGAAGTGGCTGAGCGGGCGGTACTTTTTCGACAGCACGGCCGAAGGGGTGTCATCGCCCATGGATGCAAGTGTCTCTTTGCCATCTTCTGCCATCGGCGCGAGGATTTGTTCCAGCTCTTCAATGGAATAGCCCGCTGCAATTTGACGGCGGCGCAGATCTGCGCCCTCAAACATCGGCTTTTCGGTAACACTTGCCAGGGCCGTGTCCAGCTCGGTGATCTTGCCGACCCACTCGCCAAAAGGCTGTGCGGCGGCCAGTTGATCCTTAATTTCGGTGTCATGATACAGACGTCCATCGGCCATATCGACCGCCAACAATTGCCCGGGGCCAAGCGCGCCTTTTTCAATTACGCGCGCCTCATCCAAAGGCACCATCCCAGTTTCCGAACCCGCAATCACCATCCCATCGGACGTCACAACATAGCGCATGGGGCGCAGGCCGTTGCGATCCAGACCCGCGCACACCCAGCGTCCATCGGTCATCGCCAAGGCAGCCGGGCCATCCCAAGGTTCCATCACCGAGTTGCAATAGGAATACATATCGCGCCAGCTTTGCGGCAGTTCAACGGCTTGTTTGGACCAGCTTTCCGGCACCAGCATGGTTTTGGCCATCGGGGCATTGCGCCCGGCGCGCACCAGCACCTCGAACACCGCATCCAAGGCGGCGCTGTCGGACGAGCCACCTGGCACGATGGGTTTGATATCTTCAGCCATGTCCCCGAACGTGCCCGAGGCCATCCGGATTTCGTGGCTTTTCATCCAATTCACGTTGCCTTTAAGCGTGTTGATTTCGCCGTTATGGGCCAGCATGCGGAAGGGTTGCGCCAACCACCACTGCGGGAATGTGTTGGTCGAATAGCGTTGGTGATAAATCGCAAAGGCGGACTCAAAGCGTTCATCCTGCAGGTCAGGATAAAAATCCGCGACCTGTTCTGCCAGCATCATGCCTTTGTAAATGATCGAGCGACATGACAGTGAGGCCAAGTATAGCTCGTTAATTCCAGCCGCAGCCGAGGCCTTTTCGATACGACGGCGGATCACATAGAGTTCGCGCTCAAACGTGTCTTCATCCACGCCCTTGGAATTCGAAATTAGGATCTGTTCGATTTCGGGTCGTGTCGCATTCGCCTTGTCGCCCAAACACGCCACGTTCACAGGCACATGCCGCCAACCATAGATATAGTAGCCCATGCGCAACACTTCGGTTTCGACGATGGTCCTGCAAGTTTCCTGCGCGCCAAAATCTGTGCGTGGCAGGAACACTTGGCCCACCGCAATCAGCACATCCCGGTTGGGTATATGGCCCGTGCGTTCGATCTGGTCATAGAAAAACGGAACGGGGATTTGCACATGGATCCCGGCGCCATCACCGGTTTTGCCATCCGCATCTACAGCACCCCTATGCCACACCGCTTGCAGTGCTTTGATGCCGTTTTCGACAACGGCGCGGCTGGGTTTGCCGTCTACATTGACGACCAGCCCGACCCCACATGAGGCGTGCTCTTCCGTTTCGGAATACAGGCCATTTTCCGCCATCCATTGGCGTTTTGCCGCTTCGGCTTTCGCCCAGTCTGCGTCATATTTGGTCATGTGGCGTCCCTTTCCAGAAATGCGGTGAGTTGGGCCTGAAGCTCGGCCTCTTTTTGTTGCGTGGCACCCTCAAATGCGGGTAGCCAATCGGGGCGGTGATCGACGAAGATTTCGTCGCGCACACTCAGCCCGGTTTGATCATGAAATAGTCCGACAGGCAGAAAAGCGATATCTCGTCCCTGCATTTTCCAATACAGCGTTGTGCCGCAGGTTTTGCAGAAGGCACGCTCGCCATGTGCGCTGGCGTGATAGGATTGAATGCTGTCCTGTCCTTGTGTTTGCACGTCTTCAACGCGCAGAACCGTCAAAGGGCCGCCGCCCGTCCAGCGCTGGCATTGCTGACAATGGCACAGTTGGATACCCGCCGTTTTCAGCGTCGCGGTAAATGTAACGGCACCGCACAGACAGGTTGCTGTCCGGATATCTGGTGTGTTGCTCATGGTGTTCGTCCCACCTGCTGGTCGCGTGGCATTACTCGGCTGCGATGGCGGCCCCTGCGTTCAGTTTGGTCAAAATCGCGTCCGCACAGTCGCGCCCGTCGCGGATCGCCCAGACCACCAAAGATGCGCCGCGCACGATGTCACCCACGGCATAGACATTTTCCATTGCCGTTTGTCCCGTAGTGAATTCCGCCTTGATCGTGCCCCAGCGCGTGACTTCTAGGTCCGACTGGCCAAACATCGTGGGCAGATCTTCGGGCTCGAATCCTAAGGCTTTGATCACCAGATCGGCCTCTTCGACGTAATCCGCGCCTTCGATGACCTCCGGGGCTTGGCGTCCTGTGGCATCCGGAGCACCCAAGCGCATTTTCTGCACCATCACGCCTGCGACTTTGTCGCCATCGGTGGTGAAGCCTTTGGGGGCACTCAGCCACTCAAAGATGACCCCTTCTTCCTCGGCGTTTTGAACTTCGCGTTGGCTGCCGGGCATATTGGCACGGTCGCGGCGGTACAGGCATTTCACGCTGGTCGCGCCTTGGCGCACCGAGGTACGCACGCAATCCATAGCCGTATCGCCGCCGCCAATCACGACAACGCGCTTACCTTCAGCATTCATCGCACCGCTGTCGAATTCGGGCACTACATCACCAAAACTTTTGCGATTAGAAGCGGTTAGGAAATCGATGGCGCGCTCAACGCCTTGGCTTTCGGCATTGGGCATCGTCAACTCACGGCTTTTGTACACGCCTGTCGCGATGATCACAGCATCGTGTTTGTCGCGAATTTCAGCGAATTTGGCCGCATCCACATCGCAATTCATTACAAACGTGACGCCGCCCTGTTCAAGCTGTTCGTTACGCCGCATCACGACATCTTTTTCCAGCTTAAACCCAGGGATCCCATAGGTCAGCAATCCGCCTGCGCGGTCATAGCGGTCATAGATTGTAACCTGAACACCAGCACGACGCAGCACATCTGCTGCCGCCAGTCCACCCGGTCCACCGCCTATAATTCCAACGCTTTCAGTGCGTTCAACAGCAGGCTTGATGACCTGTACCCAGCCTTCTTCCCAGGCCGTGTCGGTGATATATTTTTCCACAGATCCGATGGTAACAGTGCCATGGCCGGATTGTTCGATCACACAATTGCCTTCGCAAAGCCGATCCTGAGGGCAAATCCGTCCGCAAATTTCGGGGAACGTGTTCGTCGCCTGGCTGACCTCATAGGCTTCGCGCAGCCGACCTTCGGCTGTCAGCTTTAACCAATCGGGGATATTGTTATGTAGCGGGCAGTGGCTTTGGCAATAGGGTACACCACATTGGCTACAGCGACCGGCCTGTTCTTTGGCTTTCTGATCGGCATATTCCGCATAGATTTCCTGGAAATCCTTGTTGCGGGTATCAGCTGCGCGCTTCTGCGGCATGTCGCGCCCTACAGAGACGAATTTCAACATCGGAGTCTCGGCCATTTTATCCCCCCTTGGTTCCGACCGCTCTGTTACGCTAGAGATTTCTAAAATAAAAGTCACAAATGCTGACCTTTAACGCTGTTTCTAAATGTTTATTGATGTGGATGACGCGAAATACTACATTTTTAGGTACGATACGGACCTAAAACGTCGATTCCATACGGTTCCGCAATGCAGTAGGACTGCACAACTTCAGAATCGTGGATTGTTATGCCTCTGTTTAGTCTTTTCATTTTGGCCGTAATTCAGGGGGTGACGGAATTCTTACCAGTATCGTCGTCCGGGCACCTTGTGTTGTTGCCTAAGTTAACCGGAGGCCAAGACCAGGGGCTGGCCTTAGATGTCGCTGTGCATGTCGGCACATTATTTGCGGTGATTGCGTATTTCTGGGCGGACGTGAAGTTGGCATTGGCCGGGACGGCGCGGTTATGTCTGGGAAAAGTCGACACGCCCGGCGCGTTTTTGGCTTTGTGCTTGGCCATTTCGACAGTGCCCGTGGTGATCGTGGGCGCGATTTTGCACGTGACAGGGCTGAATGAGGCGATGCGGTCCATTGCCGTGATTGGCTGGACCATGTTGTTGTTCGGGATTGCACTGTATTGGGCGGACATGACCGGGGCCAAGTCGAAGACGTCCGATGGATGGAGCTTAAAGGACGCAGCCCTCATGGGATTGGCGCAAGCTTTGGCGTTGATTCCGGGCACGTCGCGCTCGGGCATCACCATCACAGCTGCGCGAAAGCTTGGCTATGATCGCGAGGGCGCCGCAAAACTGGCCATGCTGATGTCGATCCCTACAATCCTGGCCTCAGGCGTGCTGCTTTTGGGCGATGCGTTCGCCCAAGCCGACCTGGCTTTGCTGCGCGATGCGTCTATTGCGGCGGGCTTTGCGTTTGTTTCGGCTTTGGCCGCGCTGGTTTTAATGATGCGCTTGCTGAAATCGGTAAGTTTCACGCCCTACGTTATCTATCGATGCGTCTTGGGCGTGATCCTTTTGGTGATTGCCTACACATAAAGCCTTTTTTTAAACATAAATGCAAAACCCGCGGCCTTTCGCTTGGGCTTAAGCGCGCATTTCCAGACCTTGCCTATTGAACGTAAAACGCACTAAGTCCGCAGGTTGCGCGCGCTTTCCTTAATCTCGTTATACTGGCCCGATGGCCGGAAGCGCCAAAGATACTCGGGCAGGATCGCATCCATATCGGTTGGAGTGATCCCAAGATCAGCAAAGGTTTTCGCACCTGCTGACACAACATTGTCATGTCGTAGATTGTGCACTTGGTCCCGTGTGATCTGCGCAGGCAGCAATCCAAAGCTCACGAAATTCGCAACGTCGAAGCCCAAACCCATCGCCATGGCCACAGGGAAGGGGATGTTCACGACAATCTTGCGGCGCCGGATGACCGACAACATTGTGCCCATTAAGTCGCGGAAGGTTTGCACCTCGGGTCCGCCAAGCTCGTAGATCCCACCGGGCGCTTGGCCCAAGACCCCTTGCACCGCGGCGGCGGCCACATCATCCACATATACGGGTTGGAATTTCGTTTCTGCCCCAACGACAGGCAGCACAGGCCCCATCCGGGACATCGACGCGAACCTATTAAAGAACTGATCTTCGGGACCAAAAATAATAGAGGGCCGCAAGATCATCGCATCGGGCATATGTTCAAGAATAGCTGCTTCGCCGAGCGCTTTCGTTTGCGCATATTCACTGTCGCTTTCAGGGTCGGCACCAATCGCAGAGACATGCACCATCCGCGAAATACCGTGCTCGGCCGCGATCCGGGCAACGCGCGCCGCCCCGTCAGCCTGCACAGCATCAAACGTGTTTTTCCCGCTGCTGGCCAAGATGCCAACGCAGTTCACAACAGCATCCGCCCCTTGCATGACCGCAGCCACGGACGCATCATCGCGAATGTTGCACAAAACAGGCTCAACTTGACCGACAACGCCATAAGGTTTGACGAACATTGCCTCATTCGGTCGCCGCGTTGCTACACGGACGCGCCACCCCTCTTTGGCCATACGCCGAGCGATATATCGCCCGACAAATCCGGATCCGCCATAAAGAGTGACCAGCTTGGACATATGTTGTTCCTCATTTCACAATTGAGAGTGGTGTAGACCTCGCGGCGTTTTGGAACAAGTGAGCAAAACAGCGCAGATTCCATTTGACACAATTGCAGCTTACGCTTAACGCATGCTTCGCGACACCTGCCCAGGTGGCGGAATTGGTAGACGCGCCAGCTTCAGGTGCTGGTGTCTGTATGGACGTGGAGGTTCGAGTCCTCTCCTGGGCACCATTTATCATATCAAGCTCTTGATATTAAGCGTTCTTTCCGGAAGTTTGGATTTTCCTTTACCCCGATATCCTGCCTTCGACGTTTGCTAGCAGACAATATTGGCACAATCTGTAGTTGCATTCCTCACATTGCCGTCAACCAAGCAAACATTGCATCCAATTTCTTATCGCTGAAAATCCTGGCGAAGTACAATTCCTCGACGCGGTGTTTCATGCGTTCAATTTCTTTGAGGTGCTTTACGGATGCCACCCATCACACGCCTTTTGGTTTTGGCGCATGACTGAGGTCGTGTTTGGCGGATTATTTGTAACGTTTGGTGCATCGCTCATGCAGACTGTGTGAAAATTCAGGATTCCCAGATGCGTGCTCGGCCTGTAATCTATGGATATGAAACATATCTAAGGCACTGAGCGCGATCAGTTTTTACTCTTACCTGACGCTGTAGAAGACTATGTTGGCCTTGACAATCCGGTTCGGTTTATCGATGCGTTTTACGAGGAGCAGCGCAATCTCGGCTATGACGGCAGCTATGACGCTGTGCGCCGGTACGCGGCCAATTCGGTCGAGGTAAAAGCCTTTATGATTCGGTACACTATTTGCCTGGGCTCGCCCGCAAACCGGGCGCTTTGCGCAGTGAGACTTGTGGTCGCCATTGGTTCAAGACCCAAGGCGAACGCTCCGTTCAAAGAATGGGAACTGCCCGCTGCCATAAAGCGCGTGCGCAAAAAGCTCGAACGCCTGCCTG
>JBGCEM010000038.1:0-52912 GCA_045106335.1 Paracoccaceae bacterium
CATATGATGTCTGCAGCCGCCATGGGGGCGACGGCGTTTCAAAAAGGGCTGGGGGCCATTCACGCGCTGTCCCACCCAATTGGCGCGATGCACCACACCCACCACGGCACAACCAACGCCGTCTGCATGCCCGCCGTTTTGCAATTCAACCGCACAGCAATTGCGGATCGGATGAGCAACGCGGCCAATTATCTGGGTATCGCGGGCGGGTTTGATGGGTTCTGCGCCTATGTGGACAAGCTGAACGCCTTGCTGGGGATCCCGAAATCGCTGACCGAGTTGGGGGTGAAAGATCCAGACATAGATCGCCTTGTGGCCGGTGCTTTGGCGGATCCAAGTACGGGCGGAAATCCCATAAAGATGACCTCTGAAAATACAACGGTTTTGCTGCGGGCCTGTCTTTGAGGGCTGAAAAAGCTACAGGGCCAGATACCCGACCCCGGCAAAGGCCACAGCACATCCCGCCCATTGCGGGGCCGTCATCCGTTCCTTTAGAAACATCCAAGCCAGAACG
Source organism: Paracoccaceae bacterium (assembly GCA_045106335.1). Classification (GTDB taxonomy): domain Bacteria; phylum Pseudomonadota; class Alphaproteobacteria; order Rhodobacterales; family Rhodobacteraceae; genus Aliishimia. The sequence goes on from JBGCEM010000038.1 coordinate 515, forward strand.
ATCGTGAGCAACCCGAACAGCGACGAAGACACGGACGCATATTTCGCGTCTTGTAAAACCCCAGCCGACAACACACACATCAGTGCAATTCCGTCCGCAATGCCCATAGCAATCAGCCAGGGCAGGGCGTGTTTGCCGGGCCAGACCGGTTGTTTGAACGCAAACACAATCCCTACGACCAGCGCAAAGGCCAACAGGCGCGTCACAAGTGTGCTGGGCATATCATGGCTGAGCGCGGCGGCCGCCTGACCAAGCGCAAACGTGCCCGCAAACCCCGTGGCGGCAAGGACAGCAAAGCCGATAGTTGCTCCTAAGGGCGGCGTTTTTGTATCACTGGTGTCTGATAACGCGGCAACCAGTGAGACACCTGCCACAATGGCAATCACGGCAAGCCATTGCAGTGCGGACACGTTGCTGCCTTGCAAAGCCGCCCAAGCGACAGACAAAATCGGGTAGCTGGCAATCAGTGGCGCAACCACGCGCACCGGCCCGCGCTGGAACGCATAATAAAGACCGAAGGTGGCAATCACGAAAAACACTCCAGCCCCCATCGAAAAGTAAACGGCTAGGGCCGTCATCGGCTGTAGTGTTCCAGTGGCGACTGTAAGGCCCGTGTGAAACAGCAATCCCGTTAGGATAACTGTAAAGATACAGGCACTAATGGCTGTTTTCTGGCTGAGAAAGCGCACGCAAATATCGTGAAATCCCCAACATAGCGCCGCGATGAGGCCCAGGGCTAAGGCGCTCATAAGGAACTCCGATCTTGTTGGATCGTGACGCTTGGATTGACCCTAAAGACGAAACGCAGCTTGAACGCGCGCAAAGTGCTGAACGACGTTGCGCTGCAAACCTTTGATGCACAGGTCAAAACGACAGTCCAGTCGATGAAATTGGTTTGATCTTTGCGCATGATGTCCGAATTTGTTTGCTGAATGGATCTAGGTCTGTATTCTTATCGTTAAACATTTTTTCCGTGTAGGCAACTTAGCGTGGGGAATACCACCGTGTTAGATGAATATCCTCTGGTGCGACCAGGGCCGCCAAAACCAAGCGCGATCATAAAGCCACAAGTGTTTTCCTTGCCGCCAGGCACTGAACGGTATGAGGTGGCAGGGCAGGGCGCAATTCTGCTTCCGGTAGAAACGGGCGATCAGTTGACCATCATCAACACCGAAGGCGGGCAGCGCTGTGAGGTTATTGCTGTGGATGCGGGGGGCAAAAGTGATGCCGGGATCCTGGGTGCAACAGGGACCGGTCCCGCGCAGGGACTTCAGGCGCTGTTGATCTCGGGTGATCGGTCTCTGCGTGGATTGCGCATGGGGTTGGATGCGCGGGGTATTGATCTGGGAACAGCGCAGGCGATCCATCTGTTCGAAACGACAAGCCCTGCCAAAACAGAAGCGGCATTTACGGTCAACAGACCCGGCACTGTGATCATCGCCGCCCCAGGACCTGCGATGGATTTTGAGGCGCAAGATACAGCGACCCCCCTGACAGTCATGCTGAAACGCGCCACGCTGAAAACGCACAGAAGGTTTGCGTTGCCCGACCCGCTGGCCGATCCGTTAAGCGATATCCGGGTTCACAGCCAGACGGCGGAATCCTACTTTGTGAAAGCCGGGGACTACATTCAGATTCTGGATGTCGATGGGCGGCAATGCACAGATTTTGAATGCTTTTCGGCGCGCAAACTGGACAAAGGCATTGAACACGCGCTGGATGTGACCACCACGCGGACCTTGATGGGGCATGCCTATCCGATGCCGGGCCTACACGCGAAATACTATGATCAGGACATGGTGCCTTTGGTCGAGGTCGTGCAGGATACTTGCGGGCGTCATGATGCGTTTGCGATGGCGTGCAGTGCGAAATATTACGATGATATCGGCTATCCGGGGCATGTAAATTGCTCGGACAATTTCAACAGCGCGCTTGCCGATTATAACGTCACGGGCCGCCCCGGCTGGATGGCGATCAACTTCTTCTTCAACACATTTCTAGATGATCATGGCGTGATGTATGCAGATGAACCCTGGAGCCGTCCGGGCGATTATGTGCTGCTACGCGCGCTGACGGATATCGTCTGCGTCTCAAGTGCCTGTCCCGATGACACGACGGCTGCCAATGGCTGGAACCCCACCGACATTCATATCCGCACCTATAGCGGCAAAGAAACTTTTCAACGGGCCATAGCGATGCGCGCGACACCAGACTCAGAGGCCAAAATGACCAAACAAACCGGCTTTCACGACAGCTTTGCCAAACACACGCGGAATTTCGTTGAATATCAGGGCTATTGGCTGGCCAATTGCTTTGCGGCGGCGGGTCCCATTGCGGAATATCACGCCTGCCGCGAAAAGGCGGTGATCTTGGATCTGTCGGCTTTGCGCAAGTTCGAAATCACTGGCCCCGACGCCGAAGCGTTGTGCCAATATGCATTTACCCGCAACATGAAGACCCTGCCCATTGGCGGCGTTGTCTATACGGCGATGTGTTATGAACATGGCGGCATGATTGACGACGGTACAGTGTTTCGCTTGGGGCGGGATAATTTCCGTTGGATTGGGGGGGCAGATTACGGTGGTGAATGGCTGCGCGAGCTGGCGGAAAAGAACGGCCTGAAAGTGCTTGTGCGCGCCTCGACCGATCAGCAGCACAATGTTGCAGTGCAGGGGCCGGAAAGTCGGGACCTGTTGCGCAAGATCGTTTGGACCGCGCCGCACAATCCCGAATTCGATCAACTCGATTGGTTCCGGTTCACACCTGCGCGGCTGCACAATGAGGCCGGAACGCCGTTTGTTCTTAGCCGGACGGGCTATACAGGCGAGCTGGGCTACGAAGTCTTTTGCCACCCCAAGGATTGCGCTGAGATTTTCGATGCGATTTGGGAGGCCGGGCAGGATCACGGTCTGACCCCGATGGGGCTTGAGGCGTTGGATATGTTACGGATTGAGGCGGGATTAATCTTTGCGGGCTATGATTTCACCGATCAGACCGATCCTTTTGAAGCAGGTATCGGATTTACGTGTCCGTTAAAATCCAAGACGGATGATTTTGTCGGGCGCGATGCGTTGATCCGGCGCAAAGAACACCCGATGCGCAAGTTGGTTGGGTTGGAAATCGACAGTAATGTTGATGTGACACATGGGGATTGTATCCATATTGGGCGCGCGCAAATTGGCGAAGTGACGTCGTCCATGCGCTCGCCCTTATTGAAGAAAAACATTGCCCTGGCGCGGATTGACGTGACCCATGCGGATGTTGGGACCGAGGTTGAGATTGGCAAACTGGATGGGCACCAAATGCGTCTGCCCGCGAAGGTGGCAGACACTCTGGCCGCTTACGATCCCAAAAAGGAACGGCCCCGGTCATGATCCGGTTTGCATTAACAGTCGCCGTACTCGCAGGTGCCGCTGAGGCACAATCGGTTAAACTGCGCGGCGATGAGATTGGCATTTTGCTGAGTGGGAACACAGCTGTCGGTCAGTGGGAGGGCAGGCCATACCGGCAGTATTTCGACGCGGATGGGTCAACCATCCTTGCGCAACCCGATGCAACATCCAGTCGTGGGCAATGGCGTGTTGAGGGCGAAGAATTCCAAAGCCGCTGGCCCGGTGACGTGGAATGGCAAGGCTGGTTCGTTATGGAATATGCCAGTGATTGGTTTTGGGTCAGCAAATCCACCCCGCCAACGCAATTTGAGGTGCTTCAGGGCCAGCAGTTGTTCGCGCGATGAGGATGTTCACCGCCCTTCAAAGGACGCGTGTGTATCTATGCGCTTTTGGGATTGCAGGACGTAAGACGGCGCGCGTGATTGGGCGTTGTGCAACATGTATGGCCTTGTTGGTGTGTGGGCCAGGAACCGCGCAAGGCGATCCGTTTTGCGATGACCTTAACGCGCCGCTGAACCTTCAAAGCCGTAGCGTTGTGATGACGCTTCCCGACACGAAAAACACGGTTTCATGCAACCGTTCGCGCATGTTGTCAGGCGGGGTGCAACTGCATTGTGGCTGGGCTTTTGCATTTCGCGTACCTGAGGCGGCGCAGGCTTTTGATACACTTCTGTTCAACGTTGCGACATGTCTCGGCGAAGATGCAAAGGTCACAGCGGATCTGGATGTGAACCACCCTGACTTCTATGATCTCCAAACTTTTCAGCTTGGAGATCAAGAGATTGCCGTCTCGCTTAAGGATAAGGCCGCGCTGTCTAAGACTTATGTTTTCCTGCGGATCACGCTGCCCAAGTAAGATCAGTTCTGCAGATAGACTTCTAAACTATCATCCAACGCGTCTTTCCAAGGCGTGTGATGCATCGGTGCCATCGTTCCGGTGATCACGGATTTATAAGCGTTGTTGCGGAAGGTCATAATGTCCGCTTTCTTGTGGCCTTTCCAAGCTTTAAATGCCTGACATGCGCCCTCGACATCAAAGCTGGGGTAATCCGTTTCGTCGATCAGTTCTTTGGTGTAATCGCCTTGATACCAAATGCAGCCGTAATCGTCCTCAAGTGCGGCCTCGGCGGCTTTGCGCGCTTCAACATCCGCGACCATCGCTGCGTGATCGGGCAGGGCGATCCGGTCCATGATCACATCGCGCACCCACCAGGCTTGGGCGTCGAACATGTTAAAGGTGAACCACTGATCCTGCATGCCCAGATAGAACAGGTCGGGTTCGTGCACATATGTCGTGCCTTTATACAGATCATCAGACGCCAACACATTCGCGGTTTTCAGCCGCAATGCATCCGGTAAGAATGGGAAGTGGTGTTTATAGCCGGTGCACAGGATTACCGCGTCGATATCTGTGGTGGTGCCGTCTTTGAAATGTGCGGTGTTGCCTTCGACTTTTGTCAGCAGCGGGACCTCTTTCCAATTGTCGGGCCAATTATATCCCATTGGGGCGGTGCGATGGCTGACAGTGATGCTTTTTGCGCCATATTTCCACAGCTGCGAGCCAATATCTTCGGCGGAATAGGACGTGCCGACAATCAAGACATTCTTGCCTGCGAATTCCATCGCGTCGCGGAAATCATGGGCATGCAAGACACGCCCTTTAAACGTATCAAACCCGTCAAAATGCGGCACATTCGGCGTGCTAAAGTGACCTGTGGCCACGATAACTTGATCAAAATGTTCAGTATAGGTGCGGTCATTGGGCAAATCACATACCGTGACGTTAAAGCCTGTGTCCGTCTTTTCAACCCACCGCACAGCTGTTTCAAACCGGATCCAATCGCGCACACCGGCCTTTTCAACACGGCCCTGAATATAGTCAAACAGCACAGCACGCGGCGGATACGAGGCGATTTGTTTGCCGAAATGTTCTTCGAAGCTGTAATCGGCGAATTCCAAACCCTCTTTCGGCCCGTTTGACCACAAATAGCGATACATGGACCCGTGCACAGGTTCGCCATATTGATCAAGCCCCGTGCGCCATGTGTAGTTCCAAAGCCCGCCCCAATTGGCCTGTTTTTCAAAGCAAACAACCTCAGGTATGTCTGCGCCTTTGGCTTGTGCAGATTGGAAGGCGCGCAGTTGTGCCAGGCCTGATGGTCCTGCGCCCAAAACGGCAATTCTTTTTGTCATTGTGCAGCCCTTGTATGGAAATGGTTCATGTAAGTGCATAGAAACCCGCCCCTTAAGTCAATATTTTTTCTTTTCAGGAAAGTCGGAATCTGCGCATCATGTTGGTGGGCGGTGTTTTTGGCCGCGACGTTTAGGTAGGCATATGGGTGAAACAAAACCGCATTTCAGTTTTTGGCTTATCGCGGTGGGGGGCCTTGTGTGGAACTTGATGGGCTGTTTGAACTACATCGCGCAGGCCAATCCAGACACAGTCGCGCAGATGCCCCCGGTTTATCAAGCGATCATCCAAGGGCGCCCATCTTGGGCCACGGCGGGGTTTGCCATTGGCGTGTTCGGCGGGGCGGTGGGGTGTATTTTGTTGCTGTTGCGCAAGCGTGTTGCGGTGCCGGTCTTTGTGCTGTCCTTGGCAGGGGTGGTGTTGACGTCCGTCTTTACCCTGCGTGTGGTTGGGATTGTGCCGTCGATGGTGCTGTCTGCGTTGATGGCAGGTGCGCTGCTTTGGTACGCGTCGATCATCCGCCGGTTTGGGTGGCTGCGCTGAGCGAACGCTTGGCTGCGCGGCGGCCCGAACCACCGCGCAAACTTGAATCACCGCGCGAAGCTGTGATCAGATATCCAACGTGTTGGTCTTTTCCCAAGCCGAGAAGTGCGAGGCGTAATCGTTCCATTCCTCGTGCTTCATCTTAAGATAGGCGGCTGAGAATTCCGCACCCATGGCAGCTTTCAGGCCCTTGTCTTTGTCATATTCACGCAGAGCATCCAGCATATTTAGCGGCAATTTCGGCGCACCTTTGACCTTGTGACCCTCGGCATACATGTCGATATCGTGCCGCTTTCCGGGATCTGCTTTTGATCGGATACCAGACAGACCGGCGGCGATGATAACCGCTTGCAGCAAATAGGGGTTGGCCGCACCGTCGGGCAGGCGCAGCTCAAACCGACCCGGACCCGGAACACGAACCATATGCGTGCGGTTATTGCCCGTCCAGGTCACTGTGTTGGGGGCCCAAGTGGCCCCAGAGGTCGTGCGCGGCGCGTTGATCCGCTTATAGCTGTTGACTGTGGGGTTGGTGATCGCGGCCAGTGCACTGGCGTGTTTCATAATCCCGCCCAGGAAATGTTTCCCCCGTTCGGACAGGCCCAATTCCCCGGTCTGACCTTCGCCCGCACCGGCAAACACATTTGTGCTCGCCGCAGCACCAGGCGCGTCCCAAACCGAGATATGTGCGTGACAGCCATTGCCCGTCAGCCCTTCGATAGGTTTGGGCATGAAGGTCGCCCGATAGCCGTGTTTTTCCGCCACGCATTTGGCCATGAATTTGAAGAACGAGTGCTTGTCGGCAGTGCGCAGAGCGTCGTCGAAATCCCAGTTCATTTCCCACTGACCATTCGCGTCTTCGTGGTCGTTTTGATACGGGTTCCAGCCCAACTCCAGCATGTGATCGCTGATCTCGCGGATCACATCCAGGCGGCGCATGAAGGCCTGTTGGTCGTAACACGGTTTGGCGGCCGTGTCATATTCGTCCGAGATTTGATCGCCCGCAGGGGTCAGTAAGAAGAATTCAGCTTCAATTCCCGTTTTGACATGCATGCCTTCGGCGGCGGCCTCGTCAATCAGGCGGCGCAGCACGTTGCGGGGGGCTTGGGCGACGTCTTGCCCGTCCATCACGCAATTCCCCGGAACCCACGCAATTTCTTTGTTCCAAGGCAGGATGATCACAGCATCGGGGTCCGGCACGGCCAACATATCGGGATGTGCAGGGGTCAGATCCAACCAGGTGGCAAACCCGGCAAAGCCTGCGCCCTCTTCCTGCATATCGGCAATTGCGCGCGCTGGCACCAGCTTGGCGCGTTGTCCGCCGAACAGGTCCGTGAATGAGATCATGAAATATTTAACGCCGTTGTCTTCGGCGAATTTTGCAAGGTCCGTGGCCATTGATATGTTTCCCTGTCGTCTAAGAAATGGGGCGCAGTCTGAAATCAGCCGCGCCCTTAATTTTGGTTAGTAAGATGTGCCGGGTTTGCCGGGGTACCAATTGGTGCCCGCCAAAGGCACTTGCGCCATGGCGGCGGCCTCCATTGTAAGGGCGACCAGATCTTCTGGTTCCAGATTGTGCAGATGGTTCTTGCCGCAAGCCCGCGCGATTGTTTGGGCTTCCAAGGTCATGACCTTCAGATAATTGCTGAGACGGCGCCCCCCTTCGATGGGGTCAAAGCGTTTCATCAACTCGGGATCTTGGGTGGTGATGCCTGCGGGATCTTTGCCTTCGTGCCAATCATCATAGGCCCCCGCCGTGGTGCCAAGCGCGTTATATTCGGCTTCCCAGCGGGGATCATTGTCCCCAAGCGCGATCAACGCAGCGGTCCCAATGGCCACAGCGTCCGCCCCCAGCGCCATCGCTTTTGCCACATCCGCACCCGAGCGAATGCCACCCGACAGGATCAGCTGCACTTTGCGGTGCATGCCGAGATCTTGCAGCGCTTGCACTGCAGGGCGCACGATCGCCAAGGTTGGCTGGCCGACATGTTCGATGAACACGTCTTGCGTCGCCGCGGTCCCACCTTGCATACCGTCCAAAACAATCGCATCTGCCCCTGCTTTGATCGCCAGCGTCGTGTCGTAATAGGGCCGAGCGCCCGCGACTTTCACATAGATCGGCACCTTCCAACCGGTGATTTCGCGCAGCTCAAGGATTTTGATTTCCAGATCATCCGGGCCGGTCCAATCGGGGTGACGACAGGCGGAGCGTTGGTCGATCCCTTTGGGAAGGTTGCGCATTTCCGCCACACGGTCGGTGATCTTTTGGCCCAAAAGCATGCCACCACCGCCAGGTTTGGCCCCTTGGCCGACGACGATTTCAATCGCATCTGCTTTGCGCAAATCATTTGGGTTCATCCCATAGCGCGAGGGCAGATATTGATAGACCAATTTCGACGAATGCCCGCGCTCTTCGGGGGTCATGCCGCCATCGCCGGTGGTTGTTGAGGTCCCAGCCGCGTTCGCGCCGCGTCCCAAGGCCTCTTTGGCGGGACCAGACAGCGCCCCAAAGGACATGCCCGCGATGGTGATTGGGATATCCAGCTCAATCGGGTTTTCAGCGTGCAACCCGCCAATGGTCACGGATGTTTCACATTTCTCGCGGTAGCCTTCCAGCGGATAGCGCGAAATTGACGCCCCCATGAACAATAGGTCATCAAAGGACGGTACCTTACGTTTGGCCCCGCCGCCGCGAATGTCGTAAATACCCGTGGCAGCCGCCCGGCGGATATCGCTGTTCACGTCTTGGCTGAAGGTCGCAGATTGGCGCGGCGTCGTGTGGGGGATACCCTTGGAATCATGTTTATTCATCTTGGGGTGTCCTTAATACGCGCCAGCATTGTCGACGTCGAAGTTATACAAGTTTCGCGCTGAACCATAGCGCGTGAACTCAGAAGGATCGGCCTGGATCCCGGCTTCGTCCAGAAGGCTTTGCAACAAGGTCAGATGTTCGTCACGCATTTCCTTTTGTTCGCAATCCGCGCCCAGGCTTTTGACCGAGCCGCGTACAAAGAAACGGGCTTCATAACAGCTGTCGCCCAAAGCATCACCGGCGTCGCCGCACACCACTATATTGCCGGATTGGCCCATAAAGGCCGCCATATGGCCGATATTGCCTTGCACGACGATGTTAACGCCCTTCATGGAAATGCCGCAGCGCGAGGACGCATTGCCTTTGACGACGATCAAGCCGCCATGGCCGGTCGCGCCCAGATATTGGCTGGCATCGCCCTCGATGACAATCTTGCCAGACATAATGTTTTCACCCGTGCCAGGACCTGCCGAGCCGTGGATTTTGACCGTCGCTTGCTGGTTCATGCCCCCACAATAATACCCGGTCGAGCCCTTAACCGTCACTTCAATCGGCGCATCTAAGCCACACGCAATCGCATGTGCGCCTTTGGGGTTCACAATTTCCCAAGCGGTTTGGTTGGTCGTTTCGGCCTGTGCGTGCAGCAATTTGTTGGTTTCGCGCAAGCCTGTTTCGGTAAGGTCGATTGTTTGCATCAGGCCGCCTTCTCTGTGGCAGTTGGGGTGTGATTGTGGCTCCAGAAATAGACCGTTGCGGGTTCGGGCTCCCAGACGCGGGCTGTTTCGATGCCGGGCAAGTCCACCATGGCGCGGTATTCCGAACCAAAGGCGACATATTGATCTGTTTCGGCCATCACAGCGGGTTTGCAGGCAATTGGGTCGCGTACCACGCCAAAGCCGTCCTTGGTGCCAACGACAAAGGTAAAGAACCCATCCAAATCGTCCAAGCTGCTGGTCAGTGCCTCGCCCAAGGTGGCGCCCTTTTGCATTTGCCAAGTTAGATAGGCGGCACCCACTTCTGTGTCATTTTCTGTTTCGATGTGAATGCCCTCGCGGCGCAAGGTCCGGCGCAGCGAGTTGTGATTGGACAAAGAGCCATTGTGCACAAGGCACTGGTCATCGCCGGTGTTAAACGGATGTGCGCCCATCGTTGTGACGGCTGATTCTGTGGCCATACGCGTGTGCCCAATGCCATGCGTGCCGGACATGGACGCAATATCGAACTGACCCGCTACTTTTTTCGGCAATCCGACCTCTTTGTAAATCTCAAGGCTGTCGCCGCGGCTCATAACGCGGATGCCCAATTCGTCGAGCTTGGTGCGCACCCGAGCCGTCGTTCCCGCAGGGATGTCCAGGATGGCATGCGTGCTTTTGATCGACATTGAAACTGGTCCACCGGCCGTTGTGCTTAGGGTGTTTTCCAGGCCTGCAAATGTTGTTTCAGGTGTATCTGATTGGACCGTCATTTTCGTGCGACCCTCTGATTCACCGCCATAAATTGCAATGCCGGCACTGTCCGGTCCACGGTCTGTCATGGTGATTAACATCGCCGTCAGCATTTCGCCCAGCTTTGGTTCAAGTGATTTGTCTTTCAAAAAAAGACCAACAATTCCGCACATAGGCATGCTCCCGACTCGGATCTGGTCTGGCGAACCAGCTTTCCCATCGGACGCTATCACCAAAAATCCAAAACTCAACCACCAGGAAACTTTTTTTCTTACAAGGTAAAAATCAGTTAGGTGAATTGTCTGTAATATGTTTCACTCATTAGAAAACGTTCCCGATCGTGGGGATGTAGCGATCAACAGAAACTTCGACGTGGGAGCTATTATCGTGGAAGACCAACTGGCAGAACTCGCTGCCAAAATTGCCGAGCTAGAGGCATCATCAGGGGGCGCAGCCGTCACCAACACAGTGTTTGCCGAGACATTTTACTACCTAACAATCCCGCTGATGATCATCATCCACGCAGGGTTCCTGGCGTATGAGATGGGGGCGTCGCGGCTTAAAAACGTCCTATCATCGGGCGTAAAGAACATTTTGGCCTTCGCCTTTATGATCCCAACATTCTACTTTTTCGGCTGGTGGGTCTATTTTGGGTTTCCAACAGGGATTCCAGGTGCGGCGGGTCCGATGGGCATTTCGGGCGTGGAATATGCCAATTCCATCGCCTGGGCTTGGGGGGATAGCGCGCAGTATATGGGGCCAAACATTGCGGACAACATTTCCGGCGTGTTCTTTGGGGCTTTTGCACTGTTTGCAGCGACCACCGCGTCGATCATGTCGGGCGCTGTTATTGAGCGGATCCAGACCGTGGGTTTCATTATCCTGGCCGTTGTTTTGGGATCCTTTGCATGGGTCGTGGCGGCCGCGTGGGGCTGGCATGCAGATGGCTGGTTGGTGACACAATGGGGTGTGCATGACTTCGGTGCGGCCGGTCTGGTGCACGCAGTTGCGGGCTTCTTCGCGCTGGGTGTGTTGATCAACCTTGGACCCCGCATCGGCAAGTTCAATGCAGATGGCTCGGCCAATCACATTCCCGGACATAACATGCCGCTAACGGTTGTTGGCTTGATGCTGATTATCGTGGGCTTCTTTGGGTTCTTGATGGCCTGTGTTGTGCCCCCGGGCGAGGCATGGTCCTGGTTCCCCGACAAATTCGCAACAATCTATGGCACACCCATTACCTTGGGCTCGCTGGCATTCAATATCCTAATGGCTGTTGCGGGTGGGATCATCGGGTCGTGGCTATTCACGCGTGACCCGTTCTGGATGATGTCGGGCGCTTTGGCCGGGATCATCTCGACGGCTTCTGGGCTGGACATCTATTTCCCTGCACTCGCATTCATCATCGCTTTCTCGGCAGGAATTATCTTGAAACCTTGTGCGGACTGGCTGGAAAATCGCGGTATCGATGATGCGGTGGGCGCTGTCACAGTTCATGGCACCATCGGTTTGTACGGTGTTGTGATGCTGGGCATCTGGGGTTCGGGTTATCCGGCACTTCAAGGTGCTGCGGGCGAAGTTCCAACGATTTCCTTGGTTGGACAGATTGTTGGCGCGGTTGTCTTCTTCCTGTGTGGCTTTGTGCCGGGTTACGTTGTGTCGTTGATCCTGAAAATGGCAGGCATGTTGCGTATCCGTGAGGGGGCTGAACTGGCTGGCATGGATCTGGTCAAAGTACCAGCTGCAGGCTATCCCGAATGGGGCGGCGATGCACCGGTCACCCCAGCACACCCAGCCGAATAATCTCAGTCAAAGGAGAAAAACATGTTTCCATATGAAGAAGCCAGTTGGTCTGTTGTGGACGGCGCCATGTTCATGGGGTGGGGCGGGGCTCTGCCTGGCATGGCTACAGCCATCGCCGCCATCATTTGCGTCGCAGTGCTTGTGATCGGTCAACGATCAGAGACGGCCAAAGCAAAGGCCTTTGATAAGTAACACTGCACAATTGTTAAGACTTGGGGCTGCTATACGGCGGCCCCTTTTGCATTTTATGCCTGCTAGGAAAAAAAGTTGCATGGGATTGTTGCTTTTTGAACTGGGCTGAGGCTCAATGACGATAACAAAAACAGAGTCGAACACAGGGGACACATAATGGCCATTCTATGGAGAGCCTCAGCGCTTGCACATCGCCACGCTGAAATTGGCGGAGAGCTAGAAGATTGGAACGGCATGGGCACCGCGTGGTTTTATGACCACACGCCCGAACGCGCCAAGGCCGATTATGAGGCCGTGCGCACCAAAGCGGGTCTGATGGATGTATCGGGCCTAAAGAAGGTGCACGTGGTTGGGGCGGATGCGGCCTATGTCATTGACCGGGTCACCACGCGCAATGTCGAAAAGATCGCGCCGGGCCGCTCGACTTATGCGTCGATGCTGAATTCTGAAGGCAAGTTTATCGACGACTGCATCATTTACCATATTGCGGTCAATTCCTGGCTGATCGTGCATGGCACGGGCACGGGGATGGAACAGCTGGCCGCGGCGGCTGCGGGTAAGAATTGCGAAATTCTGTTCGACGATGATCTGCATGATATGTCACTGCAAGGCCCAGTGTCCGTCGATCTGCTGGCCCAGGAAATCCCCGCGATCCGCGATTTGGCCTATTTCGGCCTGATGCAAACGCGGCTTTACGGGCGGGATGTGATGATTTCTCGCACGGGCTACACAGGTGAGCGCGGCTACGAGATTTTTTGCCGGGCCAAAGACGCGACCCATTTGTGGGACAGTATCCTAGAGGCAGGCAAAGATATGGGCGTGCGTCCGGTTCAGTTCTCGACCCTGGATATGTTGCGCATTGAAAGCTATTTGCTGTTTTATCCCGGCGACAATTCCGAAACCTTCCCGTTCGAAAACGAAACCTGTGGCGATACGCTGTGGGAATTGGGCTTGGACTTCACTGTCTCGCCCGGCAAGGAAGGGTTCGTCGGCGCGGAAAACCACTATGCGTCCAAAGGCAAAGAGCGGTTCAAAATCTATGGCGTGCAGCTAAGCGACAGTATGGATCAGATGGAAATGCATGCGCGCGTGCTGCAGGATGGCAAAGATGTCGGCGTCATCACCTATGGTCTGTCCTCTGAGCTGAACACCTATAGTGTCGCGATCGCGCGTCTTGATCCATCGGTCGCAGCACCCGGTACCAAGTTGGTTGTGAAGCAGCCAGATGGCACAGAATTGGCGGCCACGGCCGAGGAAATGCCGTTCTATGACAAAGACAAAACGATCCGCACCGCCAAGGGCTGATTGATTTGGGTGCAGGGTTCGTCTCTGCACCCGTTTGGATTTCAGAGGTTTACGATGTCGAAATTCACGTTTCCCGAAAGTATTCGCAGCCGCCCGGTCTATGGCACGCTGGAAACCCGCGAAGGGTCTGCGCATTTATTTATCGCAGATGCGCATGGCGCCGAGGCCATATTGGACGTGGCAACGCCTGCGATGATGGCCAAGGCGCATATCATTTACATCCCAAAAGGCGAGGCCTTCGAGGACCACCTGCGCGCGCTTAACCCGGCTTCGTTCTATTCGGGCCCCAGTTATGGTGCGGCGCAATCGCGGATCAAAAAGGCGCTGAGCGATGCCAAAATGGGGTTGCAGGTCTATCTGGCAGGCACCGAAGGGCTGATGGGACAGGCGCAGAACGCGGCGATGGCGGCGGGCATTCCGCACACTGCAATCCAGACCGAACATCGCGGCAGCATCGCGCGGCGCATGCAATGTGTGCATTGCAAAGGCATCACCGAAGACGTGGACACCGACCCGTTTCAGTGCAGCCATTGCGGGTTGAACCTGTTTGTGCGCGATCACTATTCGCGCCGTTTGGCGGCCTATCAGGGCGTATGTATAGACGCCGAAGACCCCGGCAACGTGCCAGAACCCAAGGGGATTTACGAATGAGCGGTGCTGAGAAAATCGCAGTTACTGTGACGGATATTGTGCCGCTGAACGCGCTTGTGACCCGGTTTGAGTTCAAGCGCACCGATGGCGGTCTGCTGCCCACATTTTCGGGTGGCGCGCACACAGTTGTCGAAATGCAGGATGGCGACATCACCCGGCTGAACCCTTATTCGCTGATGTCCGACCCGATGGATCAAACTGCCTATACCATTTCTGTGCGCCGCGATGATGCGGGGCGGGGTGGGTCGCTGTTTATGCACACCAAGGTCGCGGTCGGGGATCAGATGGTGATTTCCTATCCGGTCAACTTGTTTAGCCTGGATCTGCGGGCGAAAAAGCATTTGTTTATCGCAGGTGGGATTGGGATCACGCCGTTTCTGGCGCAGATCAAACAGCTGGAACGGTTCAATGGCCACTGGGATTTGCATTATGCCTGCCGGTCTGAAAGCCTAGGATCGTACGTGGACGAGCTGACCAGCCACCACCCAAATGAGACCCACGTCTATTACGATGATCAAAGCCAAGCCATTGATTTAGAAAACCTCTTAGACGGACAACCCTTGGGGACACATATTTATGTCTGCGGGCCAAAAGGTATGATCGACTGGGTGCGCAAGACGGCCGCTGCAGAAGGTTGGCCGCGCGAGGCGATTCACTATGAAGAATTCTTGGCACCGAAACCTGGCAAACCCTTCGAAGTCAAACTGGCCGTGTCCAACAAAGTGATCCAAGTGGGCGAGCAAGAAAGCCTGTTGGAAGCGATGGAACGGGAAGGCGTCGATGCGCCGTATCTGTGTCGCGGTGGGGCCTGTGGGCAGTGCGAGACATCCGTGATCGACTATGCGGGCAACTTCATTCACCGCGATCATTGGCTGGACGATGATGACCATACAAGCGGGCAAAAAATTATGCCCTGCGTCAGCCGCTTTGAAGGCAAAACGCTGGTGTTGGACCGCTAAGCGCGGCGGTAGGAGAAACAACAATGACCATTCAGTTCAATGATGAAACCTTTCGCGACGACTATTCGTTTTACAACTCAGAGCGCGCGATCAAACGGTTTCCATTCCCGTTTCACGAAGACAGCTACATGTATTCGGTCAATATGGAACAACATCGCGGCGGCCCGGCGGACTCGGTTTACGAAAAGCGCTTTGATGTAGACGAGCATTATGTTTCAGAAATGCGCGACCGGGCGATGGTTTTGGCCGATGATCCGCTGCGCTGTCAGTCCCTGCCGCATATGACATTGGCGGGATGGGACTTGCTTGAGCTGATCATGGTCAGCAAATCCGAGGACTACCCCGATCTGTTCGAACTTCACCGCGACGGTAACAATTGGCGTTGGATTAACAAGCCCTTGGGCATTGATGACAGTTTCGTATTTCTGGATGAAACCACGCTGCCTTATGGTCCGATGGAATATATCACACGTCAGGCGCAGGGCGACTTTTGCGTTTTAGATCAGCGGGATGACAACCTGTGGATGGATGCAGGAATGGTCACGACCCAGGCCGATTGGAGCCTTGATTTTGACATCGGCATGAACTTTTTCGAATGGCACGCGCCCGTGCCGTTGGCCCATGAAAAAGGGATTTTCGTGCGTGCATTGAAGTTTTTGCTGAACATTCAACAAGGCGCCCCGGCGCGGCGGTTGAATTGGACGATGACCGTCAATCCACTGCTCGACACAAGCCCCGAGAACTACCACAAATGGGGTATCCAAAAGACGTCGCTTACGCCGGAAAACATTGGGGCGAAACAGCATTTGCGCGTGGAATTGCAAACGTTTTTCCGTCTGCCGCGCTCGAATGCGCTGGTGTTCCCAATCCGCTGCTATTTGTGTAGTTTTCAGGACATTATGACTGTGCCGAAATGGGGCCGTCGCTTGCACCGGGTCGTGCGTGATTTGCCCGTTGAACTGGCCACCTATAAGGGGTTCATCGACAATCGACCTATGATGTTGGACTATTTGAAGAATTTCGATGACGGGCTGCCGACATCGCCCGGTATTTGGCCGGACTTAGACAGCGAACCTGCGCTGGCGAAATAGGCGCGTTCATGAGCGCGCATAGACTTTGTGCTTTCCACTTTGTGGGATGTCGCGCGTTCGCAACCTAGCTGCCTTGGGGATAACTGATCACTGCCAAGTAGCGCGCGGGCAGGGAAACCAGGTTTTCTGGACCATGCGGCGCGTCGGCGTCAAAGAACAGTGTATCGCCTGGCTGCAAATGATAAACTTGATCGCCGTGCCGATAATCGACCTGGCCTTCTAGCATATAGATCGTCTCAATTCCGGCATGCTGAAATGTTGGAAACACGTCCGCCTCGTCTGACAGAGTTATCAAGTAGGGTTCGACAATTACGCCGCTGGCGTTCGATCCGATATGCCCGAGCAGATTGTATTGATGGTTGGCGCGGGTGCCTTCACGCTCTTGCTCGACCCCTTCACCGGCTTTGGTGTGCACCGCACTGCGTGATTCCTCAAAGCGGCGGAAAAACGCTGTCAGCGGAACAGACAGCGCGTTGGCCAGACTTTGCAGGGTGGTCAGCGAAGGCGACGTGTTGCCATTTTCGATCTTGGACAGCATCCCGATGGAAATGCCGGTGATCGTGGACAGTTCGGCCACGGTGATTTCCTGCTTGCGGCGAAATGCACGGACTTCGCGCCCAATGGCGACTTCCAGAACCTTTTCGCGGGTGTCATCGACACGGTGCGGGTCTTGCTGCAAAAGCGTGTTCGCCATCGTCGCATCCAGTTTTTCTAGGTTCATTGCAGTGTCGCTTCGCTTTTATCTGACAAGAGGATCGCACGTATTTCAGGGTGTGAGTTTCCAGTATAACAGTTAATTTTTCTGTTAAGATATTTTTTGCACAGTCGTGAAGATACGGTTCTGCAAAAGATCACGACGCATTTCCTGCAAGAGTTTAGAGTGTCGCGCGCGCCGCTGTCATCAAAGCGTGGTGCAATGTCTCAGCAGAGGCGCGAGGGCCAAGAATGCGCACGTGATCTGGGTCAACGCGTCGGATGACAAAGCACCCTAATTGGTGGATCACAGTGCGTTGCGCTTCCCCGGCCTGCATTTGGCGGATCGGGACCGCGCAGAGCCGTTCGCAAATATCGGGCATGCCCGGGCCTTGCAGATCAAAACAGACCCATGCCCCGGTCTGTTCTGTGATCGAGGCAGCCTGGCCAAAGCGCCGTTTCAAATCCTGAGCCAACAAAGGGTGCGTGTCTTTCGGCGCACCGATCATCCAGTGATCCGGACCCATCCAAAACCCCGCCTCTGGGTCATGCAAGATCGCTTTGCCGGGCCCGGGAACTGCGCCTAACAGGTCTTGAAGCATCGTTTTGCAGGTGCTTTCATACCCCAAACGCGCGGCGACTGACGCAAGTTCCAGCCCATCGTTTTCGCGCACGCTCACATGGTCAAACGTATCGACGCGCGGCTGTGTCCCACCAAGGGCGGTAACGGGTTTCAGATCATGCACGAAGACGGTCTCCTTCGGGGTCAATGAAATGGGCGCTGACGATTTCGACTTCAGTTTTGACATCCGTGAGTGGACTGACCAGCCGCATCCGCTCGCCCATCCGGTCGGACCCATTCTTAAGAAAGCCCAAGGCAATCGCATGGCCAAGATTGGGTGAATAGCATGCCGAGGTGACATAGCCTTGATCATGGGCCGCATCGATAGGACCATCGATTGCCATGAGATGCGCGCCCGCAGGTACAGGATCTGATGGATCCACCGGTTTAATACCGACCTGGCGCAGATCGTCGTCGCGGTTCAGACCGGGCCTCTCGGACAGGACCGAGCCGATACTGTCTTTCTTTTTGGACACCATCCGCCCCATGCCGAGGTTTTGCGCAGTCGTCGTCCCGTTCAGCTCATTACCCGCCGCATGACCCTTTTCGATCCGCATAACGCCAAGGGCTTCTGTGCCGTAAGGGGTGATGTCAAACGCAGCACCGGCTTGCATAATCTTGCGCATCAATGCGTCACCATAGGCCGTGGGCACGGCGATTTCAAAGGCTAGCTCGCCACTGAATGAAATCCGGAACAGCCGCGCGCGCAGGCCACCGCACACTGTGATATTGGCACAGGCCATAAACGGGAAGGCCGCGTTTGAGATGTCTTGATCGACGATCTTTTCTAGCACGCGACGACTGTTCGGCCCGGCCACAGCATATTGCGCCCAAGCTTCCGTGGTGGAAATTAGCTGCACATCCAGATCGGGGAACAGGCATTGGCGCACGAATTCCATGTGGCGATAGACGGGCAGGGCGTTGGCCGTCGTTGTGGTGACGACAAAGTGGTCCTCGGCCAGGCGCGCCGCCGTGCCGTCATCCATCGCGATGCCATCTTCGCGCAGCATCAACCCATAGCGGGTCTTGCCCACGGCCAGTTTCGCGAACCCGTTGCAATAGATTTTATTCAGGAAATCAGCGGCATCGCTGCCTTGCACATCGACCTTACCCAAAGTGGTGACATCACACACCCCAACGGAAGACCGCGTGGCCAGCACTTCGCGGTCAACACTTTGTCGCCACGTTGTTTCGCCTGCGCGCGGGAACCATTGCGCGCGCAACCAATTGCCGACCTCGACAAACACGGCCCCTTGTTCCTTGGCCCAAGCGTGGCTGGGTGTCAGGCGGGTTGGGTGGAAATCCTTGCCGCGATGCCGCCCGCCAAAGGCGCCAATAGCCGTAGGGGTATAGGGCGGTCGGAAGATCGTGGTGCCGACCTCGGGGATCGATTTGCCCGCCAGTTCGGCCATGATCGCCAAGCCGCCCATGTTAGAGGTCTTGCCCTGATCGGTCGCCATACCCAGCGTTGTGTAGCGCTTGAGATGCTCGACTGCGCGGAAGCCCTCTTGGTGGCTTAACTTCACATCTTTAACAGTCACGTCATTTTGTTGGTCAAGCCAAGCGCGCGAACAGCCCGTCACGTACCAGAACGGTTTCAGCGAGATGGGGGCGTCTTCTGCTTGGGGCAGATCGATATCCGCACCGTCCAGATCCAGCACGCGCATCGCCGCATCGCGCCCCCCTTGCAGCGCGCCCGTGGTGGACAGATCGCCCTTCGCCGCACCCGCAACGCACATGCCCACGGGCAGATCTGACCCCGGCACAAAGGCGGCTAAATGCGCATTCCAAGTTGGGCGACCGCGTTGATGGCAGGTCAAATGCACATTCGGGTTCCATCCCCCCGACATCCCTAAAGCACCGCATTCTAGCGTCCGGGTCGACCCATCGCTCAGCCGAACGTCGACAAAGTTCAGGCCCAGCCGCCCTTTCGTGTCGATCACCTCCCCGTGCAGGACTTCGTAGTCAGGGCTGGGCGGAATATTGGGGCGCACATCGACAACCGCTGCAATCGTAACCCCTTTGGCATGCAGGTCCGCAGCGCTGCGATGGCCATCATCATTGTTGGTGAAAATCACCACACGTTGATCCGCCGCAACTGCGAACCGGTTGGCATAACTGCGCAGGGCCGAGGCCAGCATGATCCCGGGGCGGTCATTGTTTTCAAAGGCGATGGGACGTTCCGTAGCACCACCCGCCAGAATGGTGCGTTTTGTGTAGATCCGCCACAGGATTTGACGCGGTTTGTGCGCGACTGGGGTGGCCAGGTGATCGCTGACCCGCTCAAGCGCGCCGTAAATGCCGTGATCAAACGCGCCGATGATTGTCGTGCGCGGCATGACCCGCACATTTGGCAGGCTTTGCAATTCGGCAACAGTTGCCGCCGCCCAATCGGCCCCAGTTTTCGCCCCCAAGACAAAGGTTTCGCTGTTCAGACGCCCGCCCATGCGGAAATCCTCATCGGCGATGATCACATCTGCGCCCGCGCGTCCCGCTGTTAAGGCTGCGGCCAAGCCGCTGGGTCCCGCCCCGATAATCAGCAGATCGCAATGCAGAAAGCCTTTGTCATAGACATCGGGGTCATCCTCAAGTGACAAAGACCCAAGTCCGGCGGCGTGGCGGATGATCGGCTCATACAGCTTTTCCCAGAACGCCGCAGGCCACATGAAAGTTTTGTAATAAAATCCTGCCGTTAGGAAGTTCGACAGCCGATCATTGATGGCCAGCAGATCAAAGCGCAAAGACCCCAGCCGGTTCTGACTTTTCGCGACCAAACCGTCATAAAGTTCGGCGGTCGTGGCGCGGGTGTTGGGCTCTTGACGACTGCCTTCGCGCAGCTCGACCAGGGCGTTGGGCTCTTCCGAGCCTGCCGTCAGAACGCCGCGCGGACGGTGATATTTGAACGACCGCCCCATCAGGCGCACGCCATTGGCCAGCAGGGCCGAGGCCAACGTATCGCCCCCATGGCCCTGATAGGTCTTGCCATCAAAGCGAAAGCTATGGGTGGTGGCACGCGCGATTTGGCCGCCATTCATCAAACGATTGATCTGGCTCATGTGCTGCGCCCTCGGCTACGGGCCACATCGCGGGCCAAAACCACTTCGGAAATCTCGTGGGTCAGAGTGTTGCGCGTCACCACCAGCCAGGATCTGTCGCCCGCTTCATGGAACCATAGTTCTTTGTGCCAGCCCGCTGGGTTGTCGCGCAGATAGCCGTATTCATAGAAATCCTGCGCTGCTGTGTCGGACTGCCAATCGGGGCGGTCTATCAGCTTGGCGTCACCCATATAGGTGAATTCCGCTGCATCTCGGGGGCCCAACAGAGGGTGTTCGATGATCATGCTCTGCGTCCTCTCAATGCAAGTTGGGCTGATTGCCCATGCCTTTTTCGTCAATCATCAACCCTTTTTGGAAGCGATCAAAGCGATAGGCGGTGGCGTTCGGGTGGGGGGCGTCATTGGCAAGCAGATGCGCAAAACAGAACCCACTGGCTGGCGTGGCTTTGAACCCGCCGTAACACCAACCGCCGTTGAAATAGAGCCCGTCAATATGTGTACGATCAATGATCGGCGAGCCGTCCATAGACATGTCCATAATCCCGCCCCACATGCGCAACAAACGTGCCCGTCCAAGCGCCGGGAAAATCGCCATCCCGCCTTCGCAGACATCCTCGACTGTGGGCAGGTTGCCGCGCTGTGCATAGGAATTGTACCCATCAATATCGCCGCCAAAGACCAACCCGCCTTTGTCCGACTGGCTGACATAGAAATGGCCCGCCCCAAAGGTCACCACGCCGGGTAGGACCGGTTTCAAGCCCTCGCTGACGAAGGCCTGCAACACATGGCTTTCGATGGGCAGGCGCATTTCTGCTTTGGCCATCAATTGGCCGGAGGATCCCGCAACAGCGCAGCCAACTTTGGTGGCCCCAATAAATCCGCGCGAGGTTTCAACCCCAAGACATGTGCCGTTTTCGATCCGAAACCCCGTCACTTCGCAGTTCTGGATAATATCGACACCGCGACTATCTGCACCGCGCGCATAGCCCCACGCCACCGCATCATGACGCACGGTTCCGCCGCGATGTTGCGCCAGCCCGCCCTGGATCGGGAAGCGGGCATCTTCTGTGTTCAGAAACGGATAACGGGCTTTGATTTGTTCGGTGCTCAACATTTCTGCATCCGCGCCGTTCAAGATCATCGCATTGCCGCGCCGGATAAAGGCGTCGCGCTGTGCATCGGAATGGATCAGGTTCAAAATTCCACGCTGCGAAATCATCGCATTGTAGTTCAAATCCTGTTCCAAACCTTCCCAAAGCTTGAGCGAAAATTCATAGAATGGCTCATTCCCATCCAACAAATAGTTCGAGCGGATAATCGTGGTATTGCGCCCCACATTGCCGCCGCCGATCCAGCCTTTTTCGATGACCGCAATGCGTTTTTGCTGGTATTCTTTGGCAAGATAATAGGCCGCCGCCAGCCCGTGACCGCCCCCGCCAATAATGATATAGTCGTAATGGCTTTGCGGTTCCGGATCGCGCCAGGCTGGTGTCCACCCTTTATGACCCGTCAGAGCTTCTTTGATCACTTTGAAACCGGAATAACGCATTCCAAAACCCTTTTTCCGCATATTGCTGATCCCAAAGCTGCGATGAGATTCGAGATGAGACGCCCATGATCGCATTTACGATATTCTCATGTTGGTTAAATTTTTAGCACTGACAAGAAAAAAACTTGATTGGTAGGAATATCCTGCGAAAGTAAACTTCAGGTGCACAGCTACGACGCACAGAATCGTCGAAATATTCACCATATTGCCGTCACGCAGATCGCTGGCGGCGACGATGTCCAAGCGGGACACAGACATAGGGAGCTAAACATGAAGAAACTAACAACAGCTTTGACAGCCGGGGTTTTGACACTGGCACCGTTGACGGCCTTCGCCGCGGACAGTGATGATCCGATCGTTATTCCAGTGCATAACTGGTCAAGCCAAATTGTGATGTCCAACGTCGTTGGTCAGATGTTAGAGCAAAACGGCAATTATGTAGAATACGTAACCACAGACAGCCAAGCGGTATATGAATCCGTGCGTTTGGGCGATGTGACGCTGGAAATGGAAGTCTGGGAAGGTGCGTTTGGCGCGTCTTTCCGCGCGGCCCAGGAAAAGGGCGGTATCGTCGATGTGGGTGATCATGACGCTGTGACCCGCGAAGATTGGTGGTATCCGATGTGGACCAAAGAAGCTTGCCCAGGTTTGCCAAGTTGGGAAGCGCTGAACGACTGTGCCGCTTTGTTTGCAACAGCTGAAACGGGCGATAAGGGCCGGTATTTGGACGGACCTGTGGACTGGCTGAAGCATGGTCAGGAACGCGTTGAAGCTTTGGACATGGATTTTGTCGTTGTGAATGCGGGTTCGGCGGCGGCGTTATGGGCGGAAATTGGTGCCGCTGAGGCGGATAAGCGCCCCATCGTCGTGTTCAACTGGACGCCAAACTTTGCCGAAGCGGTCTGGCCTGGGGAATTTGTTGAATTTCCAACATGGGTTGATGGCTGTGACAAAGATCCAGCCGTTGGCCCAAATCCAAATGCGCTTTATGACTGTGGTAACCCTGCCAACGGGTATCTGAAAAAAGCAGCGTGGGATGGCATGCAAGAAAAATGGCCAAGCGCATACGCAGTTCTGGAAAAAATCAACTTCACCAATCCACAAATCGCGGAAATGGCGAAGTTGGTCGATATCGATGAGCTCGAGCCCGAAGAAGCCGCCGAAGTTTGGTTGGAAGACAACAAGGACATTTGGGAAAGCTGGCTGAACTAAGCCGCCCCCAATCGTTATGTTGATCGCGCCTCGTCCGGTTTGCCGGGCGGGGACGCTTATCTGCAAGGATCGCCATGTCTGCCGATATACCTGTCATTTCTTGTCAAAACGTCTGGAAAATTTTTGGACCTGACCCTGCGGGTTTTTTAAAAAGCATGCCCGCCGGCATCAGCTTTGATGACATTCGGGCGGCGGGCTACATTGCGGGCGTCAAGGACGTTTCGATTGATGTGCACCAGGGCGAAATGCTGGTCATTATGGGCCTGTCCGGCTCGGGAAAATCGACGTTGGTGCGTTGTTTTTCGCGTTTGCATGACATCACAGGCGGGACGATCTCGGTCGAAGGTCAGGACATTATGTCCTTGGCTGAAAAGGAATTAATTGAGCTGCGCCGCTCGAAAATGGGGATGGTGTTCCAGTCCTTCGGGCTGTTGCCCCACCGCACGGTACTGGAAAACGTGGCCTTTCCGTTGGAAATGCGTGGCCAAGACAAACACACCCGCCGCGAACGCGCGCTTGAGGTGGTGAAGCTTGTCGGTCTTGAAGGGCGCGAGGATTATTTTCCGCGTGAATTGTCCGGGGGCCAGCAGCAGCGCGTTGGGATCGCGCGCAGCCTGGCCATTGAACCTGACATCTGGTTTCTGGATGAACCGTTTAGCGCGTTGGACCCGCTGATCCGCAAAGAAATGCAGGACGAATTTTTGCGCCTGCAACAGATGTTGAACAAGACCATCGTCTTTATCACCCATGATTTTGACGAAGCGCTGCGCCTGGCGGATCGCATTGCGATCATGAAAGACGGCGCGATCGAACAATGCGACACGCCCGATCAGATCGTTTTGAACCCGGCGACGGAATATGTGCGCAAATTCACCGAAGATATTGATAAGGCCCGCGTGGTCCATGCGGGCGTTCTGGCCCAGCCCGGTGCGACGGGCGAGGGCGCGCCATTGGATGCGATGACCACCGTGCATGACATGGCACGCATGTTGGTGAATGACAGCCGCGATATGATCCCCGTCACACGCGATGACCAAATGATCGGGGCGCTGTCGCGCAAAGAGGCATTGGACATTCTGATCGGCGTCGACGCATGAGCCTTGAGGCAGCCAATGTCTCAAACGCGCCGCGTGTCTATAGCCGCAGTCAGATTGCTGTTGGCTATGTTGGCGTCGCGATTGTTTTAACAGCGTTGCAGTATATCGGTGGTCTGCCAAGCTGGCTGCACCGTCTGCCTGAAGCGATGATCCCGAATTTCGCGCTGTGGCTGGATGCAATTTTCAACTTTGTAAAAGACGATCTGGGCCTGTTGACGCTGACACGGTTTCTGACCGAAGGACTTGAGTGGCTGTTGGATTTCTCGGCCAATATCTTCTTTGGCAAGCGGCGTTTTCCCAATATTGGCCCCATGCCTTGGACTGCCGTTGCGGCGGTGGCGGCGGTGATTGGCTATTACTTGGGCGGGTGGCGCTTGGCGCTGCTGGGGGGCGGCACAATGGTGTGGACGGCCCTGATCGGCCAGTGGAAAATCGCGATGCAGACCATGTCTGTGCTGGCCATTGCCGCGCCGCTGGCCTTTGTGATTGGCTTGTCCTTAGGGATCGCGGCTTGGAAATACGCATGGGTGGACCGGGTGATCAAACCGGTGCTGTCGGTGCTGCAGACCCTGCCGTTTTTCACCTATCTGCTTCCTGCCGTTATCTTTTTCAAAGTCGGTCCCACCGCGGGCGCGGTTGCCACAACGATCTATGCCATCCCGCCGATGATCTTGATGACGACGTTGGGGTTGAAAAAAGTACCGCCCGAAGTGGTCGAAGCGGGCAAGATGAGCGGCTGCACTAAGGCGCAAATGCTGCGTCACGTCTATATTCCCTCGGCGCGAACCGAGATCCTGGTCGGTGTGAACCAAGTCATCATGCTGTGTCTGGCAATGGTCGTTTTGACCGCCTTCATCGGCATGCCTGGACTGGGCGCCAAACTGTTGGCGATGATGGGCAGTTTCAAGCTGGGCCGCTCATTTGAGATCGGTGTCACAATCGTGTTGCTGGCGGTGATGTTGGACCGCATGTCCAAGGCGTGGGTGACGAAACAGCCCGAACATTTTGAACGCGGCACGCCCTTTTGGAAACGTCACAGCATGCTTTTGCTGGGCACAGGGCTGTTTGCAGGCTTCACGCTTTTGTCACTTGTGGTGCCGTTCTTTGCAGAAGTCGGTCGCGGACAAGACTTCAGCCAGGGCAAGGAATTAGACAATCTGATCAAAGGGTTCTTGAACATCGAATGGGTCAAAGCCACGACGGGGTTCCTGCGCGCCTTCTTAAATGTTCAGATCCTCATCCCCTTCCGCAACTTCATGCTGTCCATCCCAACGCCGGCCTTCATTTTCCTGGTGGCCGCCTTTGCCTTGGCGCTGGCAGGACGGCGCGAGGCGATATACGCCGTGATTTTCTTTTCGCTCGTGGCTCTGTCGGGATGGTGGGACCGCGCGATCATCACTTTATATTCCGTGATCTCTGCCGTCAGCCTGGCTGCCTTAATCGGTCTTCCCATCGGCATCATCGCCGCGCGCACTGAAAAATGGTCGCATCGGGTGTTGTTGGTCTGTGACACGGCGCAAACTTTCCCAAGTTTCGTCTATCTTATCCCCGCCATTATGCTGTTCGGGATCACGGATATCGCTGTCATTTTCTCGATCCTGATCTTCGCTATGGTTCCGCTGACCCGATACACCATTGAAGGTCTGCGCACAGTTCCCGAAGAAATGACCGAAGCGGCGGACATGTCTGGGGCAACGCGCATGCAAAAACTTTTAAGCGTCCAGCTGCCGCTTGCCCTGCCCACAATGGCCATCGGGTTCAACCAAGCCATCATGTTTGCGTTCTTTATGGTTATCATCGCCGCATTCATCGGAACTCAAGACCTGGGCCAAGAGCTGCAACGCACTTTGGCAGGTACAGATTTGGGCAAGAATTTCGTTCTTGGCATCTGCGTGTCATTGATGGCGTTGACCTTTGATTTGACCATCATGAAATGGGCCGCGGATAAGAAACGTATGCTGGGCTTGGCGTAACTTGGTGTGACGGTTTCTATGTCGCGCTGCTGTTGCACTTATGACCTGACGCGTTAAACTTCCCGGAAGGTTTCGTCGCAGCTTCAAGACGTGGCGCGCGAAACATCTCGGGCGGCATCTATGCTGATCCTGATGAACTTGGGATACAGAACCGTACCCCGTCTGATCTGTTAGCGTGCCGAGCCTATTTCTGATGTTGCGGAATGGGACGTCGCGCGACTTAGAAACATGAGGGTGATATGTCTTTTGCTCAACTTGAAACTTCTGCCGTTACATTGCGCGAAGATCCTGCCGATCAAACCATGGCATCCGTGTCCAAGCTGGTGGCGCAAGATTTGTTGATCCCACGGGCGATTTTGCCGTCGTCGCTGATGCTGCGCGTCGATGTCGTTGTCGACAATGCACTTAGTCCTGCAAATGGGACGCGCCCGAACTTTGCGTCGCCTGTTGTTGTGCAAGATGACCTTTATATTGTCGATCAGACCGGCGCGATCTTGCGGCTGAAAGATACCGACCTTGAGGGCATGTTTTCGATCGCCACCGACACGCCAACGGGTTTGACCCCAATCGGGGCCAGCGCAATTTTGAACATGACAGCAGGGCCGGGAAATTCTGTCTACATTGCATTCACGTCGTCAACGTTGCCCGATGGGATGTCATTTGATCCGCTACCCGACAGCTCAAACGCACCAGGGGGCACGGGCGAAACGGGGTCGACGGATCTGTATACCGCTTTGGGTGCGCCAGTATTTCAAGTCATCTATAAGTTTGATCACGATCCAATTGATGGCACATTTTCAAATCCAACAGCGCTCAGCGCGTTTGAGGCGCGCGATGTTGGCCACCAAGGCGGGGCTATGCTTGCGCTGCCCGACGGAGATTTGGTGTTTGCGCGGGGGGATGGGTTGATTTTTGACCGCGATGGCTTGTCGGCCCCTCAAACCGCAAACAATAGCATGTCAAAGCTGCTTATCATCGATCAAGACACCGGGGCATTTGAGGTTGCCGCGTTGGGGGTGCGCAGCAGCCAACAGATGAGCTATCTGGATACGGCCCGAACGCAGATCATTTTCTCTGATATTGGGGCTGCGACCGCAGAAGAAATCAATGTTATTTCCGTTGCGGACCTGCGCGATGTGACGACCCTTGAAAACTTCGGTTGGGGGCGCGCTGCCGGCGATATCGACACGCCAGATGGCACAGCGCGTGAAGGCATGTTTTACGTCAGCGACGGGGCAACGTCTGGATCAGGACAGGCGATGGCCATTGCGCGGGCCCCCGTGAACGAGCCCGGTTTCGTCCAGCCCACGGCGCAATTTGGCCGCGAAGACCTGCCCTTTGTCGCTGTCAGCGGCCCTGTAGCTTCGGACATATCTTTCAGCACAATCACCACATTGTTCGGCGATCTGGTATCGGGTGAGGTCTACGCCTTAAAAGATCCCGTCGCGGGTACGGATCTGGATGTGCATGCCGTCGCACTGGTCGACGCGGATTTCAATCCCACGACTCTTTTAGAGCTAAATGAACAACTTAGCCGGGTTGATGCGCGCTTCTTCAAGTTCCCGGATGGATCTGTTGGTGTTTTGTCTGAACAATCCGGCAGCCTTTTTGCGTTGACTGAATTGCGCGATGTGCTGCGACTAAAAGAAACGGGCGCCACGCAATTAAGTGAAGCAGCGGACCGCTTTATCACAACAGATGCAGACCAGAACCGGGTCTTTGGGGGGCTTGGCGATGACGTCATCGCCAGTGCGGCGGGTGCGGATGTGCTGGCAGGCGGCGGGGGTGCGGATGTGTTGTTGGGGGGCGCGGGTGCGGATGTGCTGTTGGGCGGGCTTGGCAGCGACAGGCTGACAGGCGGGGCCGGGGCCGACCTGTTCGCGATGGATGTGACAGATTTTGAACCGGGTGTTGCGACGGCGGATTTCATCACAGATTTTGTGGTCGGTGAGGACAAGATCACGCTAACCGGCTTTGGGATAAGCGACCTAAACCAGGTGTCTTTTCAAACGATTGCCGCCGGTTTGGCCATTGATCTGGGGGAAAACCGATTTGTTGTGTTCGAAGGTTTGGCGGTTGGGGAACTTGACGCTTCAGATGTGTCCTTTGGCAATGCTGGATTCGGTTTTGCGCCAGTTCCGGCAACAATGGTGCATCATTTATCGCCCGCCGCAGACCGCTTCATCCTCACAGATCCCGGGGTGAACGAGGTTTGGGCCGGCGGCGGCGATGATGCTGTGATTGGCGATGCAGGTGCCGATCTGTTGTACGGCCAGGGTGGTGCTGATGTGCTGTCTGGTGGTGCCGGTGAAGATCAGCTGAACGGAGGTGCCGGGTCGGATCGGTTAATTGGCGGGGAAGGGCGCGACAGCTTTGTGTTCAACCCGCACGACGACAGCGGGCCAGTGGCGGACTTTATCGCCGATTTTGAGGTCGGAATTGATATGATCGTCTTGTCGGGGTTTGATCTTGGCGTTGAAACGCTTTTGTTTCAAGAAACTGCGACGGGGGACACGGCTTTGGTCCTGTCGCAGTCACATTTTGTTGTCATTGAAGGTTTTGCGGCCCCCGAAGATTTGGGGCCTCTTGAACAGGTATTTGAGTTCGGCTGACCCATGTGTCAGCGACATGGCGTGGCTGTGGGGATCAAGCTCGCACTTCTTTATATCCGAAACAGATGAACTTGGCTAACGTTGCGATGAAACGCGTGTCGCTTCGATTGTGATGCATCCAAAATAAGTCGGCTGGGGTACTGATGGCTGAAATTCAACTGCGCAACATTGGCAAAAGATGGGGAAGTTTCGTTGGGGTCGATAATTTCAACCTGACCATCGCTGACAAAGAGTTTTTGGTCCTTCTGGGACCATCGGGCTGCGGTAAGACGACGACCATGCGGATGATCGCCGGGCTTGAGGACGCAACCGAGGGCGATATTCTTGTAGATGGCAAACGCATCAATGATCTGGATCCAAAAGATCGCGACGTGGCGATGGTTTTCCAAAGCTATGCGCTTTATCCAAACATGAATGTCTATGACAACATTCGCTTCCCGCTAAAGGTGCGGGGCGTAGATCCGGCGACACATGATGAAAAAGTGCGTCGCGCCAGCGCGATGGTCGAACTGGATGACTTTCTGATGCGCAAACCCGCCGAGCTATCCGGGGGACAAAGGCAGCGCGTGGCACTTGCCCGTGCAATTGTCCGAGAGCCCAATGTCTTTTTGATGGACGAACCGTTGTCGAACCTGGATGCAAAATTGCGGGTCTCAACGCGGGCTCAAATCAAAAACCTAAGCCATGAACTTGCCGTGACGACGATCTATGTCACCCATGACCAGATCGAGGCGATGACACTTGCCGACCGCGTGGTCATCATGAAGCAAGGCGTGGTGCAACAGGTTGGAACACCCGTTGAAATCTATGACCGTCCCGCGAACGCATTTGTCGCCAGTTTCATTGGCAACCCGGCGATGAATTTGATGGATGGAACGCTACGCAATGGGACGTTTCGGGCCGAAAACGTTGAGATTAACGGGCTGAACGGACCTGATGGCGCGGTCACTTTGGGGTTTCGCGCCGAGGACGCGACAGTTGTTAAGACAAACGGTCAGATCAACGCGCCCGTGTACACAATGGAACTGCTGGGCGATTCAACGGCTGTGGCCGTTATGGTTGGCGGGTCACTGGTGTCGATTAAGGCTGACAAAACCTACCGCGCGGGCATTCGGGACATGGTGTCGATCATGGTCGCGCCAGAGCATTGTCATTTGTTTGATGTCTCAACTGGCAACCGTCTCGAAAATCCACTTTGAGATTGTGGATCCGAACGGATAGTCTTCAAAAATAAACGTAGAAAAAGTAAAGACATGAACAGGGAGAAACTCATGCATCTTAGAAAACTTACGTTGGCGAGCGTTGCCGTTGGCCTGATGGGCTCGGCCGCTTTTGCCGATTGTGGTCCGTCCGGTCAGTCGATCCGCATCCTTGCAAGTGACTTCCCAGCCATTCACGCCGTTGCGGGAACGGCCGAAGAAAACTGCGGCAGTGGCGCGGCGGAATTCACGCGCAATCACACAACAGAAGCGCGCCAGATCATGAACGCGGCGCTGACGCCGAACCCATCCGAATACACCAGCGTTATCGTTGCCAACGCAACGCTGACCCAGTTGATGAATGACGGATTGGTGCGCCCTTTGAACGACCTGGTCGACAAATACGGCGCGAATATTCCGGACAACCTTAAGATTTCGATCGGTGGCGACGTCATGGCGATCGCGTTCATGGCCAATTCGCAACATTTGTTCTCGCGCAAGGACATACTGGAACAGGCGGGGATCGACACGGTGCCCAGCACCTATGACGAGGTCCTGGCCGCGGCTGAAGCGATCCGTGCGGCGGGGATCATGGAATACCCGATTGTGATGAACCTGCAAACTGGGTGGAACTTGGGTGAATCGTTCAACCTGGCCTTCTTGGGGCATGGCGGAACGTTTTTTGAACCCGGAAGTGCGGAACCTTCGGTCAACAGCGAAGCAGGCATCGCAGCGCTTGAGACGATGAAAGCGCTGGTAGCTTATGCGCATCCAGACCATTTGACCCATGCCTCGAACGAAACCCAAGGACTTTGGGAGGCCGGTGAAGCAGCTTTGGGCATTATGTGGGGATCGCGCGGTTCTGCCGTTTTGGATGACGAAGGGTCCTCTGAGCAAGTGACCGCCAACACTGTTCTGTCTGCGGCGCCATCGGTTGTGCAGGGCGGTATTCCCGGGGCCACTCTGTGGTGGGATGGCTTCACGATTGCGGCCAACGTGCCAGATGCGGAAGCCGAAGCGACCTTTGCTGCACTGGCAAGTTCTTTGACGCCAGACATGGTTGCCGCCAATAACGACGACGCCGTGTGGTTGTTGGATGGCTTCACCCCTGGCGCTGCAGCTGCTGGTGTATCGGCCACAGCTATGGGCGGCGCTGCGCCTTACCCCATGCTTCCTCAGATCGGCCTTATGCACAACGCGTTGGGTGCCGAGCTTTCGGATTTCCTGAAAGGCGACGAAACGGCTGAAAAGGCGCTGGCTGATGTCGAAGCGGCGTATCGCACGGCGGCCAAAGAAGCAGGCTTCCTGCAATAACATCCCGCAAAGGAGCCCTTTAGGGCTCCTTTCATCCCCCGTCTTAATCGAGGCGTGCAATGAAGCACCGCACATTCATTTGGTTTATTTTACCAACCCTGTCCGCGATGATACTCTTTATCGCGTTGCCAATTGTGTCCGTGTTTATTCAGTCCTTACACGTGCAACACCCCCAGGTTCTGGTCGTCTCTGAAAGCTGCGGGCCCTTTGGCTGTACCCAGTCGACGTCAGTCGATTTGCAAGCAACCGAACAGTTGCGCGAAGAGGCACCGCTGGGTCGTTTCAACGGGCTGGGTACGTATGTGAACCGCTCGCATCTGGCCTTTGCCGAAATTGGGACAGCGTGGCGCAGCACAGAAACCTTTGGTGCTTTTTGGGATGAGGTCAGCAACCTGCCCTTTTACCGCGCGCTTACGTTCACACTGACCTATACGGCCGTTGTCACACCACTTGTCATAATTCTGGGCCTGGCCATCGCCGTAGGTGTCAATAACTTGCCGCGACTGATGAAGGGCCCGTCAATTTTCGTGTCGCTTTTGCCCTTTCTTGTCACGCCTTTGGTGGGCTCGCTGATCCTGTTTTGGATGGTGGACAGTGACGGGATTATCGGCGCGACCATCCAGCTGATTTTTGATGATCCGAACCTCAGTTTAAAAGCCTCGACCGCGCTGACATGGACCATGTTGATCGTGTATGGTGTCTGGCACACGTTGCCGTTCAGTTTTATCACCTTCTACGCAGGGCTGCAGACAGTTCCCACGGACACATTAGAAGCCGCCAAGATAGACGGCGCGAATAAGTGGCAAAGCATGATCTATGTGGTGGTGCCTCATCTGATGCCTTTGGTGTCGTTCGTAACGCTGATGCTGCTGATGGATAACTTCCGCGTGTTCGAACCCATTGTCAGCTTTTCCGCCGAAGCGCATGCGACCTCGCTCAGCTGGATTATCTACAATGACCTGCGCGAAAGTGGTAACCCGCTCTATGGCTCTGCTGGCGCGACCTCGCTTTTGACGATCATTGGCGTGATTGTTCTGCTGACCCCTGTGTTGATCCGCACCTGGCGTGACTTCAACCGCAAAGCGCATTGAGGACAGATCATGGCAACGCAGATCGAAAACCGGCTGACGTTTTTCAAAGTGCTTTCGTATGTTTTGGTTGCGATTTGGCTGATCATTGCGGCCTTTCCATTTCTTTGGACTTTTTGGGGCAGCTTCAAAGTTCAGGCAGATTTTTTCTCAAAGGCTGATTGGACACACGCACTGCGCGGCACAAAAACGATTGAAGAAACCGGAGCCGCCTTCACAGGGGCTGGTTATCAAGGTGCTTGGGTCATCGAAGGGTTCTGGGAGAACGTCATTAATTCCGGGATTGTGGTGTTTTTTACAGTTATCATCTCGCTGACCTTTGGAACGTTGGGCGGATATGCATTGGCGCGGTCGGGTTTTCGCTATGCGTTCTGGTTGTTGATGGCGGCTTTGGTGTTTCGCGCTATGCCGCATATCACCTTGGTGTCGGGCTATATGTTGCCCTTCTTTGAGTGGAATATCTGGGGTCATTTGCCCACCACGATCATTGTGCTTGTGGCGATCAATCAACCCTTTACCCTGTGGATGCTGCATTCGTTCTTCTTGAATATACCCAAAGACTTGGATGAAAGTGCCATGGTTGATGGCTGCACCCGCTTTCAAGCGTTTCGCCATGTGATTGTGCCGATTATGTGGCCTGGGGTGATCACCACGGGCCTGTTCAGTTTTCTGCTGGCCTATAATGACTTTACCGTTACCGCGATGTTGCTAAGTGACCAAAATGAAACGATTATCCCAGCGATTAACAGCTTCCTTGGCACAACCCAGGTCGAAGGCAAAGTAATGTATGCGGTGGCGGCCGTGGTGTCTGCAACGGCGCCATTGTTTGTGCTGATCTTATTTTTCCAACGCCAGATCGTAAGTGGTCTGACGGCCGGGGCGGTCAAAGGCTAACCCTGGGTGACCTCTCATTCCTCAAAGACCAAGGCCGCGCTATGACGGACGTTCACACAGCCAACAAAGCCAAGCTGGCAAAACTGCGCGCGGCGATGGTCGACTTTGAGCCTGACAACGTGCGCGCCGCTTTGACAGAGCTTTTGTCGCCAGATGCCGTCGTCCACATGCCCTATCCGCTTGGAGATTTCACAGGGCCAGATGCCTTTTATGCGGCCTGCTATGCGCCCTTGTTTGACGCATTGCCCGATTTAGAGCGCCGCGATTGGATCGTTATGGGTGGGCAGACAGACAAGGGCGATGACTGGATTGGCTGCGGGGGGCATTATGTCGGAACCCTCATTGGACCTTGGTTAAATATCCCGCCGACGGGTCATTTAACCCATATGCGGTTCCACGAGTTCTACCGGTTCCAAGAGGGCCGGGTGGTCGAAATTCAAACACTGTGGGATATCCCCGAAGTTATGATGCAAGCCAATGCCTGGCCCATGGCCCCGTCGCTTGGGTTGGAATTTTGCATTCCCGGACCTGCGACGCAGGATGGACTTGTGCCCGGTCCCTGGGACGCAACCCAGGCGAATGTGTCCTGCGATCATATCGTTACGATGTTGAATTATATGAAAAAACACCCCAGCCAGGGTGGGCCTGACGTGATGGAGATGCAGCGCTTTTGGAGCGCGCGGATGAATTGGTATGGCCCAGCAGGCATTGGCACGGGGCGCGGTATTGCAGGGTTTCGAAACTGGCATCAAATCCCGTTTCTGAACGCCATGCCAGATCGCGGCCAATATCTGGATGACATCACCTATCACTTCTTTGGGGATGGCGACTATGCGGCGGTGACAGGGTGGCCGAACATGATCCAGACCGTCACCCATGATGGTTGGATGGGAATCGCTCCGGCGGGTAAGCGCATCACCATGAAATCCTTGGATTTCTGGCGGATCGAGGATGGAAAAATTCGTGAAAACTGGGTGATGGTGGATATTTTGGACGCCTATGCACAGCTGGGCGTTGACGTTTTTGCGCGTGTGCGCGAATTCAACAAAGCGCGGGTCATGGGCCGTTTGCCATTTCCCGTTGGTGGTGCGTAGCACCGGTCTTGGAACGCGTTGGTGGGTGACTGGGTTTGGGCGGTGTTTGCGGCCCATGTATCTATTTCATGCCGGAATATCATCAAAAGATGACATGCCAAATTGCGATAACACCGACGAAAATCAGGCTAAGCGCCCAGATCACATCAAGGTTAAACCACGTCTTTGACAGGAACTTTAACCCAAGCCACACATACATAACCCACGCCAACACGCCCCCCGCCAGAACCATCGACGCAGTATGGGCTGTTGCGACAAAGAAGGCGAGCGACACATTCGAACTCATCAACGAAAACGCAGCCGCGTGCCCTGCGTCCAGTTCGGCCACAGCGCAGATGCCCAAATAGATCGGGACCAGCATCAAGCCTGCCCCATGCGCGATGGCCGCCAGGAAAGACCACAGGCCCAATCGGCTTGGTTTCACACGGGCCAAAAAGCGCGGATGGCGTCGGTTGATCAGCAAATAAACACCAAGCCCGATCACCATCAGACCCGCGACGATCCTGATCTGTTCTTCATATTCCACTAGGGTGATCATCATCGAAAACGGCAATAGGATCGCTGTCATGGCGATGAAATGACCGACTGCCAATGCGAGCAACGCGCGAAACAAGGCGGATGCCTTTTGTTCAAACAACGCCGCCGACACAGCAAGCGGCCAGCCCATGCCGGGGTTCACACCGTGATAGAGACCTGAAAAAAGGACGGCCCCCCACAGGGCCGCCGCCGAGGCTTGATCTTCCACGAAGTCTTTAGACGTTCGGGTAGCAGAAACTGTCTGTGGAACAGTCTCCGCCTTCCAACCGGATTTGATGCGAGCGCAACCCTTTCGGGAAATCGACGTAGAAATCCTTATCTAGATGGAAGCCGTTTTCGTCGTTATTGGCCATCACCATTTGACCACCTTCGTCATCGGGATAAAATTGATCATCCCATGTAGAATACAGCGAATTGGTCCAATAGACCCGTTTCCCGTCGCGGCTGATTTCCACCATTTGGGGCCCGTAGGCGAAGGGTTTGCCATTGGGGTGATCTGCCCCTTTTGCGATACCGCCCAGCTCGACCTTACCGGCCAGAACAGGGTTCATCGGATCGGACACATCATATTGATGCATTTCGCCCAAGCCCCAGCACGCGACATACAGGTATTTGTCGTCCAGACTTAGGTCGATATCTGTGACCAATGGTGGCACAGCGCCAAAGCCTTGTAGCAGGGGGGGCAGGTTGGCGGGGTCTTCGGGGCGTGGGTCAATCGTGATGGTTTTCTTGGATTGCCATGTGCCGTCCTCGTCGCGCCACCAGGTGAAAATCGCGCCTTGAAGGTTCGTTGTATCAACCACCACGCCGCAGAACCCATAGGATTTTGACGGGTCATGGGCGGGGCGAATTTCCAACGCCATCTGGTAATTTTCGCCAAAATCGATGGTCTGGATGTTCTTGCGTGCGCGCAGATCCCAGAAATGGATTGAATGGCCATATTTGTTGGACAGCAAATCCTCGGGGACCACACCGTTTTCGAATTGCGGCGGCAGACCCCATTCGGACGACACCATGTAATCTTGGGGTAGGTTCCACCAAAAATCGTAGTGCTTGTCCTGCTTGCCGCGATCCATTTCATAACGGCCAATGATTTCAAAGGTTTCGCAATCCATGATGAAGATGCCCGGAGGCCCATCCGTGCCGTCTTCGCCACCGCCCCCCAGTGTGGACACGTAAATGCCTTCGGGGCCGCAATGGATCGTGTGTGGGCGGGAATATCCCGTTTTTGCAAAGACTTCTTCGGGCTCGATGGTTTTATGGATCTTGGCCTGTAGCGGGTCTTTGACGTCGATAATATAAATGCGCGACGACCGGATGCCCGGCACAATCAGATAGCGTCGTTCCAGGAAGGCGTGACCAGTCAGCGGCGACAATGCGGAAGAACAGGCGTTCCAGCCAAAGTGGTGAAACTCATCGCCCTTATGCGGCACGATGACCTGATGTACGATGTCGCCGTAGGTTTTTGAATTAGGATTGACGTCAACGACCGCGATACCATCTGATTGCGATCCATCCGGACTAAGCATGATGGTAAACGCATAGTTTTCTGTCGGTGCAGCCATAGCAAGCTGCGGTGTCGCGTGGAACGTTGGGTCTGGCCTTAAGTTCATGATTTCATCCTCCCGATTGATTGTCTTGGCATTTAGGTCGTGACTGCCTTTGTTAATTCTGGCTTAGATTGCTGTAGAAACGCCGAGAAACTGGTAATCGCGCTAAATGTCTGACAATTGAATTCGAGTTACGAATTAAAAGCAAGTTTTTTCGAAGGCGCGTTTCAGAAGCCGCGACGTCTTCATCGGTTGGGTGCGTTCTGGACCGCCTAAGCCCATGATGGGCGAGAGTTCGTAAAATTCTGCCCCGATTTGCATGACCGGTGTGCGACGATATCAACACCTAAGCGCTATCAGCATCGGCTTGGGCGGCAGGCGTGGGATTTTGACGTCGCGCCAAGACAGCTGCTTCTGTCCAAAGGCCACGCGCACCATTTCGGCAACGGGCGATTGCGGATAATTGTCGAAGCTGGTTTCGATGGCCGCGGCCGTCATGCTGTGTGTCTTTTGCCGTGGTATCGGTTAATCGGCGCTCTGAAGCGTATCGAGTGATTCACGTTAACCTCGAAAAGCTCTAGGTGGTTTGACGCTGGGTCAGTTGCGAACGCTGACACCTTAGACTTATTCAAGGGTTGGGTGGATGGGCTCTTTGAACAAGGCGCTTGCGTGATATTTTGAGGCGCCCACCTTCGTATAACACATTGAATATATGTACTTTAGATCGCTTCAGACGGGTCACATCAACCTAAGCTTCTGAAAATTTCCAGTCGTCGCGATGCTGATTTTAGGGGGCGTCACCAAGGACCTCGACGCAATGTAACAAAAATTAACCATAAATTGACCTTATGTGGTTTGTCGCGTATTTTACAATCTCTGGGTGTTGGTAGCGATCGCCAACTTTCTGGGACGGGGGGGCCTTCTCAGACGTAACTCAACGTTTACTAGAACCTTACAAGGTTCTATCATGATCAAACTTGTCCTTACTTCTGCAGCTGCACTGGGCTTTACTGCCATCGCAGCGTCTGCAGACACCGTTACGTTTACCGATTCGTTCGGACCAAGCCTGACGGAATTTGCATCCACTGCTGATACATCCGTGAACTTCACTGGCACACCTGTTAATGCGTCGGCTTTAGAGCTGGGCAAATTCGACGGGTCACTTGGGACCCTCGACAGCGTGCTTGTCACCCTGACGGGAAGCTTCACGTCATCGGGTGCCATCGACAACAATGCGCCTAATGCACAAACGGCAAATGCGACAGAAGAAGTCACGTTCTCGTTTTCTTCGGACCTCTTTACTGGCCCAATCTTTGGTGCAAGCGATTCGACTGGCTTCCAATCCTTCGCAGCAGGCGTAGGTGGAACGGCTGTTAGTTTGGCCGGAAGCGAATCTCAGAACGTGACCCCAGCTGCTCTGGCAGGGTTCGTCGGCACAGCAGGCGATACGTTTGAAATCGATTTTGCAACGGTGGTCAGCACCACGTTCCAAGGTGGCGGCGGCAACTTGGCCTTTGACGTCGAGACAAACGGCACAGTCGCTGCAAGCGTTCTATATGATTACACAGCAGCACCTGTTTCTGCGGTACCACTGCCAGCGGGCGGAGTGCTTCTGTTGACAGGCTTCGGTGTTTTTGGCGTGCTGCGCCGCCGCAAGCGCGCGTAATTCAAACGACGACAAGGAAAGGGCTGCCTTCGGGTGGCCCTTTTTTTGTGCGGAAGCGTTTCGAGTGTAACTTGACCCATCGCATATCACTTTTCGTGTTCGAGCAGCGCGTGAGGCCGCGAAAATGTGGTTCAATTTACCGTAACGTTTTCGGTATGCATATCGACAAAACAGGTAACACTTTGGGGGTGAAGGCGCCACCATACATGGGCCATCCTGTGTGGCGCGCAGATCATCGCAGACCTGCAAGACCGCGTGTCTTTTGCAGGGTCCTGAGCGGCTGTGATGTGTTGGGCGGGTTGTCCTAAAGCGGTCTAATTTCGACGGGTGGTGGCGATTACCTTTCGATTGCTGGGACATTTTTCTTACTTACGATCAACGATTTACCGGTCGTTTCAGGTATTTTTGAGGTGCGTACCTCAGAAATTCCTGGACTTGAGGTGCGTACCTCAAATAGCGTCAAGAAGTCTTCATGACGATTCGGTGGCCCTAAAATGGTGCCGGCATACATTCTGGGAGGAACACACATGAAATCTTTAAAGTTGGCCACTGTCAGTGCCATAAGCATTGCTGCCGCCGCGGCCGCAAGCACGGCTCAGGCCGAAGATCTGACCCTTTGCTGGGCTGCTTGGGATCCTGCAAATGCGCTTGTCGAACTGTCCAAAGAATTCGAAAGCCAGTCCGGCCACACCATGAGCTTTGAATTCATTCCTTGGCCCAATTTCGCGGACCGTATGCTGAACGAGCTGAACTCGGGCGGCAAATTGTGTGATCTCTTGATTGGCGACAGCCAATGGATCGGTGGCGGCGCTGAGAACGGGCACTATGTCAAGTTGAACGACTTCTTCGATAAGGAAAATATCAGCATGGGCGATTTCGCCGATGCGACGGTGTATGCCTATTCCACATGGCCCAAGGGCACGCCAAATTACTATGCGCTGCCTGCGATGGGCGACGCCAATGGCTGGTTCTATCGCAAGGACTGGTTTGCACGTGACGACATCAAGGCTGCGTTCAAAGAGGCCACGGGCCGTGATTTGGCAGAACCAAAGTCCCAGAAAGAGCTGCTTGAGATTGCACAGTTCTTCCAAGGTCGTGAAATTGACGGCAAGACGGTCTATGGCGCGTCCATCTTCACCGAGCGCGGTTCCGAAGGGATCACGATGGGCATTACTTCGGCCTTGTACCCATGGGGTTTCAAGTACGAAAACACGCCCGGCCAATACGATATGGAAGGCGCTGTGAACTCTCCAGAGGCGGTTGAAGCCTTGGAATTCTACAAAGAGTTCTACGAAACTGCGACACCTCCTGGGTATACAAACAGCTATATGGGCGAAAGCTTGGACGCGTTCAAATCCGGTCAAGTCGCCATGGCGATGAACTGGTTTGCGTTCTTTCCAGGCCTCTATGCGGATCCCAACACAGGTGGCGATAAGATCGACTTCTTCGTGAACCCACCGCAAAACCAAGCGGGTTCAACTTTGGGCGGGCAGGGTATTTCTGTCGTGGCCTATTCAGACAAGCAAGACGCGGCCCTTGAGTATATCAAATGGTTCGCCGATCCCGAGGTCCAAGCCAAGTGGTGGTCACTGGGTGGTTATTCTGCCCACAATTCAGTGCTGACCGATCCCGGTTTCAAAGACAGCGCGCCATTCGCGGGTGACTTTCTTGAGGCGATGGGGTCTGTGCAGGACTTCTGGCAAGAACCCGCATATGCGGAACTTCTGTTGGCCATGCAAAAGCGCATGCACGACTATGTGGTGGCCGATCAGGGCACAGCCCAAGAGGCGCTTGATAAGTTGGTAGAAGACTGGACAGAGGTCTTCGAAGACGAAGGCAAGCTTTAATCCAAGCCGTAAGGCGGGCTTCGGCCCGTCCTACATTCCTCACTTCAGGCAAGGCAGGGGTCGTCCGGCCTTGCCACTAGAAAGTTGTGTCCATGACAGAAACACCCGCCACCCGCGTTGCCGCTGCCACGCCCGTTCGTGTCGCACGGAAAATTAGGGGCCTCAGCGACCGTGCTATCGCGTGGATATTCGTCGCGCCTACGATTTTCTTACTGCTGGCGATCAACATTTTCCCGCTGATTTGGACGATCAACTTAAGCTTCACCAATTTCAAAGCCAACAGCCCGAACCGCGAAATCAAGAATGTCGGCTTGCGCAACTATGAGCGGATCCTGACAGATAGCGACATATGGCTGAACATGCAGGCCACGGCGCATTTCTTGTTTTGGACGATCTTTTTTCAAGTTCTTATTGGCTTCACGCTGGCCTATCTGATCAACAAAAAATTCAAGGGCAACGATTTGTGGACCACGATCATCGTTTTGCCGATGATGCTAAGCCCCGCTGTGGTGGGCAATTTTTGGAAGTTTCTGTATCAGCCGCAAATCGGTTTGTTTAACTATAT
This sequence comes from Paracoccaceae bacterium, assembly GCA_045106335.1. Classification (GTDB taxonomy): domain Bacteria; phylum Pseudomonadota; class Alphaproteobacteria; order Rhodobacterales; family Rhodobacteraceae; genus Aliishimia. The sequence goes on from JBGCEM010000038.1 coordinate 41,463, forward strand.
CATTGCGTTCTTTACAGGCAAAGATCCGTCCAGTTTCGAAATGCTAGGCAGTGTGAACCTGGCCCCGTGGTCCATCGTGATTGTGGACACGTGGATGTGGACGCCCTTTGTGATGCTGATCTGCCTTGCGGGTCTGCGCTCTATTCCCGACTATATCTATGAGGCCGCCGAAGTGGACCGCGCCAGTAAATTGCGACAGTTCTTTACGATCACCATCCCGATGGTACTGCCCTTCTTGATGTTGGCTGTTTTGTTCCGCGGCATCGAGAATTTCAAAATGTTCGATCTGGTGGTGCAGCTGACGGGCGGCGGGCCTGGCTCGGTGACAGAGCTGACCTCGATCAACCTCAAACGCGAGGCGTTTGAAAAGTGGCGCACGGGCTATGCCAGTGCATATGCGATCATTCTGTTTGTCACAGTGTTCGGGCTGGCCTCGATCTATGTCAAAGCATTGAACAAGGTTAAAGAAAGATGAGCAGCTATTCCGTAACAGAGCCTTCAGGGCGCTCAAAGTGGTTCGCCGGGACGCTGGTTGTCCTTTATGCGCTGATCACGATGGTGCCGCTGGTGTGGATCATGCTGACTGGTTTCAAATCCCCCTCGGATGCCATCAGCTACCCGCCCAAAGTGGTGTTTGAACCGACGCTTGAAGGCTATGTGAACCTGTTCACGACCCGCACGCGCCAAACCCAGGAATATCTTGAAGCAAACCCGCCCGAGACATGGTACGAAGACATTGTGCGCGAATATGACATGGTCATCGCCGGCCCGTCCAAGTTTGGTGAACGGTTCCTGAATTCGGTGATCATTGGGTTTGGGTCAACCTTTCTAAGTGTCTTTCTTGGAACCTTGGCGGCCTATGCTTTTTCAAGGTTTAAGATACCCTTAGCCGATGATCTGCTGTTCTTTATCCTCAGTACGCGGATGATGCCGCCCATTGCGGTCGCGATCCCTATCTTTCTGATGTACCGCCAATTGGGGTTGTCGGACACGCATCTGGGCATGATCCTTCTGTACACAGGCGTCAATATTTCGCTGGCGGTCTGGCTGCTGAAAGGGTTTATCGACGAGATCCCCCTGGAATACGAAGAAGCGGCATTGATTGACGGTTACACGCGGTTTCAGGCGTTTTACAAAGTCGTTCTGCCACAGGCGGCAACGGGCATTGCGTCGACGGCGATCTTTTGTTTGATCTTTGCATGGAACGAATACGCCTTTGCGGTTCTGTTGACATCCGGCACAGCGCAGACGGCGCCGCCCTTTATTCCGACCATTATTGGTGTGGGTGGTTTGGATTGGCCTGCCGTTGCGGCGGGTGCGACCATCTTCCTGTTGCCGGTCATGATTTTCACGATCCTGCTGCGCAAGCATTTGCTGCGGGGTATTACATTCGGGGCAGTTCGCAAATGAACACTTTTTTCGCCGGTCTTATGCGCCTGAAACGCGGTCCTTGGGAAGTTCTGGCCACCATCTTGATTGGGCTTGGTGTGTTCATGCTGATGCAGCCCTTCGCGCTATGGCTGTACACTTATTCTTTCATCGTAACGCTGGTGGGAACTGTGATGTTCATCATTGTCTCTCACTTCAAGGAATAACCCTGTGGCAAAGATTGAAATCAAAAACATCCGCAAGGATTTCGGTGACTTTAACGCCGTAAAGGACTCGAGCTTTACGATCGAGGACGGCGAGTTCTTCATGCTGTTGGGCCCGTCAGGTTGTGGAAAGACCACCACTTTGCGGATGATTGCGGGGCTAGAGCTGCCGACCTCGGGCGAGATTTATCTGGACGGCGAAGAAATCAGCCAGCTGCCGCCGTCCAAGCGCGACATTGCTTTTGTGTTTCAGATGTTCGCGCTTTATCCGCATATGAATGTGCGCAAAAATCTCAGCTATCCGCTGGTCTCGCAAGGCATGCCGCGCGCGCAGGTCAAAGCCAAAGTTGAAGAAGTCGCGGGTATTTTGGGAATTCTTGATATTCTTAACCGACCCGTCGGTGGGTTGTCGGGCGGTGACCGCCAGCGTGTGGCTTTGGGGCGTGCCATCGTACGTGATCCAAAGGCGTTTATGATGGATGAACCATTGGGTGCGCTGGATGCAGAGTTCCGCGAGCACATGTCAGAAGAGCTGCGCGCGCTGCACGACCGGATGGGCGCAACCACTGTTTATGTGACCCATGATCAGCTTGAGGCCATGCAAATGGGCGACAAGATTGTGGTCATGAACAACGCCGTGGTCGAACAATTTGGCACCCCGCAGCAGATCTATGACAAACCTGCCACCATGTTTGTGGCGGATTTCATCGGCTCTCCGTCGATGAACTTTCTGCGCTTTGACGGTGCCGTCGACCAGGGCGCCACATCTGTCGATCTGAACGGTCAGATGCTGGGCGTGCCCCAGCACTTGCAAGGCGCATCCGGGAAATTGGTCTATGGTGTGCGGCCCGAACATGTGTCGCTGAGCGACACTGGGGCGTATCGTGGCCGGATTTTGGCCACAGAATACCTGGGAACCACGCAGATCATCACGCTTGATACACCAAACGGTGCGCTAAAGGCGCGCGTTGTGAGTGCACAAGCCGCAACTGTCGGTGACCAGGTGGCGCTTAATTTCGAGGCCCCGAAAGTCACACTGTTTGATGAGACAACCGGTCAAGCCTTGCGCTCTTGTCTTAATCACGAGGTGCTTGCACATGGCTGAGGTCACGTTGAAAAACCTGTCCAAGAAATTTGGCAATGACATCGGCGTGGACGACATTTCGATGACCATCCCGGACGGGGCCTTTGTTGTGCTTTTGGGGCCAACGGGGGCCGGTAAGACCACCACCCTGCGGTTGATTAGCGGGTTGGAAAAAGCTGACAGCGGCGAAATTTGGGTCGATGGGCGCAATGTCGGCAATGAAACACCCGCGCAGCGCGATACGGCAATGGTCTTCCAGCAATATTCACTTTATCCGCATCTTACGGTGCGCGACAACCTGGCGTTTCCGCTTAGGTCTCCGATCCTCAAAACCCCTGAAGACGAAATCGCCCGCAAAGTGCGGGACGTGGCCGAGGTTCTTCAGATCAGCCACAAGCTGGACAACAAAGCCACGGCCCTGTCCGGCGGAGAGATGCAGCGTGTGTCTATTGGCCGTGCCTTGGTGCGCGACCCTGCGATCTATCTGATGGATGAGCCGCTGAGCTCGTTGGATGCGAAGCTGCGCACCGATTTGCGGGTCGAGTTGAAGCGTATTCATGCCAGCCTTGGCGCGACACTGCTGTATGTGACCCATGATCAGATTGAGGCGATGACAATGGCGACCCATGTAGGTGTCTTAAACGAAGGCCGATTGGTGCAGTTTGGCACCCCACGTGAGATATATGAGAATCCTAATTCCATGTATGTCGCAGGTCGGTTGGGCCTGCCGCGCGTCAACATCCTGCCCGCGGATATCTTTGCGCATGCGCCAAGCGGCGCGACACATATCGGACTGCGCCCCGAGCATATTCAACAGGGCGAAGGCCAAGAGGCCGACGTGCAACGGGTCGAACATCTGGGGGATCAGACACGCTTGCATGTGACCCTGAAAGGTCACGCGATCACCACGATTGCAGACCCAACAGCACATTACGCGCCTGGCACACCCATCAAAATCACGCCAAAAGATCCGCTGTTTTTCGACGCCAATGGCAATCGCATCCGCTAAGGAGATACTTCCATGACCCAGTTTATCAACGCCAAAGAAACTCTTGTCACCGACGCGATCGATGGGTTGCTGGAAACCTCGGGCGGTGCGCTGACGCGGCTGGATGGGTATCCGCATATCAAAGTCGTGTGCCGTAGTGATTGGGACAAATCCAAGGTGGCGCTGATCTCAGGTGGCGGGTCGGGGCACGAGCCTGCCCATGCAGGGTTCGTGGGCGCAGGTCTGCTGACAGCTGCGGTCTGCGGCGAGGTGTTTGCGTCTCCTTCTGTTGATGCTGTCTTGGCTGGGATCCTTGCCGTAACGGGCAAGATGGGGTGCTTGCTGATCGTCAAAAACTATACCGGTGATCGGTTGAACTATGGTTTGGCGGCAGAGCGGGCACGCGCGTTTGGTTTGAAAGTGTCGATGGTGGTTGTGGATGATGACATCGCGCTGCCAGACCTGCCACAACCGCGCGGGGTGGCGGGCACATTGTTCGTGCACAAAATCGCCGGGGCTTTGGCCGAAGGCGGCGCCGATCTGGACACGGTGACGGACGCGGCAAGTGCGGCGATCAAAGACATGGCCTCAATCGGGATGTCGCTTGATACCTGCTCGGTGCCGGGCTCAGTGAAAGAAGACCGCATCGCGCCGGGAATGGCCGAGCTTGGCCTGGGTATTCATGGCGAAGCGGGGGTTCAACAAGTTGCTTTTGAAGGGGCAAAAGCGGCCATGGATCAGGTGTTGGAAAAGCTCAGCCCGCGCCTTGGGAACGGGTCTTATGTTGCCATTCTTAATAATTTGGGATCCACGACGCCGCTTGAAATGTCCGTTTTGGCCCATGAACTTGTCACCTCGGACTGGGCCAAAAACATCACGCATGTCATTGGCCCGGCGCCGATGATGACATCACTTGATATGCACGGCTTTTCAATTTCGATTCTACCGCTTGATAAGGCCAATATGGCGCATCTGGACTTGCCCGTTTCTGTGCCCGCATGGCCGGGTATGAAGAAAGTGGCCCCTGCTGTTTTGCATCCTTTGCCGGACGGTTTGTCCCCCATCAAACCGATCCCTTCAGGGCACGCAAAAACCCGGGCTTTGCTGGATCAATGTTGTGACTTGCTGATTGCCGCAGAAAATGACCTGAATCTGTTGGATGCCAAATCCGGCGACGGGGATACGGGCAGTACCTTGGCGGGGGCAGCGCGCGCAATGAAGGCGTCTTGTGATACGCTTCCGCTTGCCGATCCGACGCAACTTTTTCGTGCCATCGGGGATGAATTGAGCCAGACAATGGGTGGCTCGTCAGGGGTGATCCTGGCCATCTTTTTTGGGGCCGCGGGGGATGCGTGCGCAAGCGGTAAAACTATTCCAAACGCGTTGCTTGTCGGATTAGAGCGGATCAGCCAGGTCGGCGGTGCTGTCAAAGGCGACCGCACGATGATTGATGCGCTTGAACCTGCGTTGCAGGCGTTACCTGATGGCATTGACAAAGCCGCCCAGCATGCCCGCGCGGGCGCGACACAGACCGCATCCATGGGCCGTGCAAAAGCCGGGCGGGCTTCTTATGTTCCCGAAGAAAACCTTATTGGGCACAACGATCCCGGAGCAGAGGCCGTCGCGCGTTTGTTTGAGGGTTTGGCCAAATCCATTTGACCTAATTGGCAAGGACCCGATGACACAAGAACAGGCATCCAGCTTTTCGCCGACAATCAACGACATTGCCCGTGTCGCGGAAGTTAGCTTGGCGACTGTTGATCGGGTGTTGAACGCGCGCCCTGGTGTGCGCGAAGCAACGGTCAAAAAGGTCAATCAAGCGATTGCTGAGCTGGGCTATGTGCGCGATACGGCGGCGGCCAATCTGGCACGGGGCCGTGTCTATAATTTTGTGTTTATCCTGCCCTTAAATAGCAACGAATTCATCACGTCGCTTGAAACGCAGATCAAGCAGCTTGGCACCGCCTTGCGACGCGAGCGCACCCGCTTGTCGTTTGTGCGTGTGGCGGCATTCGATCCTATTGCGCTGGCCGAGGCCATTGATAAGATTGACACATCACGGGTGGATGGTGTTGCGATCTTTGGCCCCGAAACGCCTTCCGTGCGGGATTCGATCACCCATCTGAAGGCCAATGGCGTGACTGTGGTGTCCCTTGTCGCTGATATCCCCAGCTCGGAACGCGACCATTACGTCGGCGTTGACAACGTGGCCGCAGGGCGCACCGCCGCGCATTTACTGGGGCGGTTTGTCGGCCCGCAACAGGGCAGCATTCTTGTGCTGACGGGTTCTATGTTAGAACGCGACCATCTGGAACGACGGCTTGGATTTGACGAGGTGATGACCGGGGATTTCCCCAATTTGACCGCGCTGGCCTCTTTGGAAGGCCGAGATGATCCTGAGTTGATCGAGCAGCTGCTGCCAGATGTGTTTGACGGAAATTCGGACATTGTTGGGATTTACTCATCTGCTGCTGGAAATGAAGGTTTGTTGCGCTTCCTCCATCGAAACACGCTGCCTGTCAGGCCCGTGCTCGTTGCACATGAACTGACACAGCTGTCGCGCGCGGCCCTTCAAAGCGGTGCATTTGACGCGATTATCAGTCAAGATTCCGGTCATCTGGTCCGCAGTGCTGTGCGCATCATGCGTGCCAATAGTGACAAGTTGCCCATTAATACAGCACAAGAACGCATCCGCATCGATATCTACTTAAAGGAAAACATGCCCCTTTAAGATGCAGGGGAACAGGGAGGATTACACATGAAAACCATCAAAGGCCCCGCGCTGTTTCTTGCGCAATTTGCCGGTGACGAGGCGCCGTTCAATTCCTGGGACGCCATCACAAAATGGGCGGCCGACTGCGGCTATAAAGGCGTACAAGTGCCCAGTTGGGACGCGCGTTTGTTTGACTTGGCCACAGCGGCCAAAAGCAAAGATTACTGCGATGAATTCAAAGGCCAGGCGGTCGAAAATGGTGTCGAGGTAACAGAACTATCGAGCCATCTGCAGGGGCAGCTTGTGGCTGTACATCCGGCATATGACACGGCCTTCGATGGTTTTGCGGATCCTGCCGTTCACGGCAATCCTGCGGCCCGTCAAGAATGGGCCGTCGATCAGGTGAAAAAGGCGATTTCAGCGTCTTACAACATGGGCATCAAAAACCATGTGTCTTTTTCGGGTGCTTTGGCGTGGCCCTATATCTATCCGTGGCCGCAGCGCCCTGCGGGTCTGGTCGAAACGGCCTTTGATGAATTGGCGAAACGCTGGCGGCCTATTTTGGATCACGCCGAAGAGAATGACGTCAACATTTGCTATGAAATCCACCCCGGAGAAGACCTGCATGACGGGGTGACGTTCGAAATGTTTCTTGAGCGCGTAGACAATCACGCGCGTTGCAACATGCTGTATGATCCTTCGCATTATGTGCTGCAATGTTTGGACTATCTTGATAACCTCGACATCTACAAAGACCGGATCAAGATGTTCCACGTCAAGGACGCTGAGTTTAATCCGACAGGTCGCCAAGGCGTCTATTCTGGATATCAGCCTTGGGTGGACCGGGCAGGGCGGTTCCGCTCACTTGGCGATGGGCAAGTCGATTTCCGCGCAATTTTCTCAAAACTCGCTGCTATGGATTTTGACGGTTGGGCTGTCGTTGAATGGGAATGCTGTCTTAAACACCCAGAGGACGGCGCACGCGAGGGCGCGCAATTTGTAAAAGACCACATCATCCGCGTGACCGAGCGCGCCTTTGACGACTTCGCAGACGGTGGCTCGGATGACTCCGCCAACCGTAAGATGTTGGGGATTTAAGTATGAACCGTATCAAATTGGGCATGGTCGGGGGTGGCAATGACGCCTTTATCGGCGGCGTGCATCGGATCGCAAGCCGCATAGATGATCGCTACGAGCTGGTCGCAGGGGCGCTCTCCTCGACACCGGAAAAGGCACGCGCCTCGGGTGAGGCCTTGGGGCTGGCACGGGTCTATGACGATTTCAAACAGATGGCGATCCGCGAGGCACGGTTGAAAAATGGGATTGAGGCCGTGTCCATCGTCACGCCCAACCATATGCACTATCCGGCGGCGCGTGAGTTCCTTAAACGCGGCATTCATGTCATCTGCGACAAACCGTTGACCTCGACATTGGCGGATGCCCGCAAGTTGGCAAAAGCGGTCGAACAATCCGGTGCGTTGTTTGTCCTGACTCACAATTACACCGGATACCCCATGGTGCGCCAGGCCCGCCACATGGTCGAAAGCGGCGAGATTGGCAAAATCCGTGTTGTGCAGGTGGAATATCCACAGGATTGGCTGACACAGCACGAAGATTTCAAGCAAGCCGAATGGCGCACGGATCCTGCGCGGTCTGGTGCCGGGGGTTCGACCGGGGATATTGGCACCCATGCCCACAATCTGGCACGCTTCATCACGGGACTTGAAGTCGAAAGCCTTGCCGCTGATTTAGACGCCTTTGTGCCGGGGCGGCAGGTGGACGATAACGGTCATATCATGCTGCGTTTTGAGGGCGGGGCAAAGGGAATGCTGTGGTGTTCTCAAGTGGCCCCAGGCAATGAAAACGCCCTGCGCATCCGCGTCTATGGTGAAGCTGGCGGTTTGGAATGGGCCCAGGAAGATCCGAACTATCTGTGGCACACGCCCTTTGGCAAACCCAAGCAACTGATCACGCGCAACGGCTCAGGCGCGTCAGACGCCGCCAACCGTGTTAGCCGTGTGCCCCCCGGCCATCCAGAAGGCTATCTTGAGGGATTCGCGAATATCTATTCTGAGGCCGCAGAAGCGATTGAAGCGCACCGGACAGGCAAAAAGCCGGCGGACAGTGTGATGTATCCTACGATTAAGGATGGGCTGAAAGGTGTCGAGTTTATTGATGCTTGCGTGCGATCTTCGGCGCGAAATGCGGCATGGGTAAAGCTGTGATTGTGAAAACGAAGCTTCTTTGATGCGCGGGCATACCGCTCCTTGGTTGGCCATAGCTGTATCTGGATCTTAATTCTTTGCAAAGTCAGCACCTTGAGCGCGCCCAAGTGGGGGTCAATTACGGATAGGGGCGAGGATCCTGGGCTAAGCTCACCGCCTTCTCCGCAGTGCCGAAAATGGCAGGTATGAGCCGATTTTGTTCAAAAACGGCTCCAAAGCGCGGTTTTGCCAGTCTGATACGTCCTCCAGCACGGGATCGGTGACGCGGCTGACAAGATCGGCGGGGACCTTCAGACCATAAACTTCCTCAAGATGAGCGCGGATGTCGCGCGTCGATAGCCCGGCGGCATAGAGCCCGATTATCGTGTCATCCATCCCAGCAATCCGCGTCTGGCCCTTCTTGACCAGCTCGGGCTCGAAACTGCCGTCCATTGCCCGGCAACACATTCAAGGAATGCGTAAAAGGGGCGGTCGCGTGGGACATCAATCGGCAGCGCCCCATCATTGCCCTTCAGCGTTTTACGCGATGTGCCATTGCGGCGGTTGCTTTGGTTGGCGGGGTCTTCGCCCGGCTCAAAGCCGAGATGTTCGGTGAGTTCCGCGCCAAGCATCATCCTTCGGGCTTACGCGGCCCCACTGAGGCCACGCTCCCTTCGGATCATCAGGCGCACCTTGAGCTCTTTCATCAAGCCCTTGTCGCCCAGCAAATCTTCTGCGTTCTCAACGCCGTTAAGCAACTCGTCTAAAACGTCTTTGGAAATCGTCATTGTCGTCATGCTCCTTCAGTTTGGACGCATGGGCCAATTTACTCATACACAGAAGATCGGACACTCTCAGTTCGTAGCCGTTGCAGCATAATCCGCGCTGCGAGCGCACGCAGCGAAGAATCTGTTGGTCTCCTATGGGCTCTTCGGACACCTTCACTGCGCTGGTCACGAGTGCCCGGTTCGGGAAAAATGCACCATTCGCTGCACCGCGCACGAAGTGGTAAGACGCGGACACAGCCGACCTTGGGTTTTCGGCCTACGTTGACGCAGCATCACTTTGTTTCCGTAGCACGTCTGTTGCTGCTGCGCGGAACAAATCGTATTTCTGGTCATTCGGGATTTACGTCAATATTTGTCAGCACGGCGGGCAGGTGTTGTTTGAGGAAGTCCAGAAGCGCCTCCACCGCCGGTAGCATTCCACGCTTTGACGGCATGAGGAGGCTGATCTGCGGAGAGCCTGCGGTCCAGTCCGGCAAGGCGCGCACCAGCGTTCCCGCCTCGACCTCTGCTCTGCAGATATAAGATGGCAAGGCGACAAGTCCCAAGGACGCCGCTGCTGCATTCTTGAGCGTCGACATATCGTCACTCGCGAGCCGCACTGTACACGGCACCGAAGCCGTTTGTCCTGTTTTGTCCGTCAGCAGCCATTGATGCGTGTCTCGGGGGCGGCCGAGAACCATGGCGGGGTGGTTCGCCAACTCTGCGGGGTCATGCACCGCTCCTAACGCGTCGAGATAGTCATGTGACCCGAACAGGTGCCATTCGACCCGAGCGAGCTTGACCTGAATCAAGCTTGAATCTGGCAATGTGTCCATATGCCCCCGGATCCCCACGTCGATCCCACCCTTGATCAGGTCGTCTATCTGGTTGGAGGTCCGTTGGACAACTGTGACCCAGGGATTGTCTTGCAAGAAGTGGGGCAGGATATGATCGAGGCCGAACTGCGCCATCCCTACCGAGCAAGACACAGTCACGGTTCCCGCAATCGTATTGGTTTTACGCCGCACTGCGGTTTCCGCCATCTCAAAACGCGCGAGTGCCTCTTGAGCATGGCGGTGGTATTCCTTGCCGATTTCAGTGGTGGTCACAACCCGCGATGTACGCTGCAACAGGCGCACGCCAAGGTCATCTTCCAGTTGCTTGACCCGACGGCTGAGCCGCGACTTTGGAATGTTCAGGGATCGCGCGGCTGCAGAAAAGCCACCCTTTTCAACAACCTGAACAAAGTAAAACGCATCATTTAGGTCCATCGCAAGCCCCCGTCGTTCCGCCAATAGAACGATATGTTCTGATTTTACCCGATTTTCGGACCATCGTCTCGCATATATTCTTAATACAACAAAAGCGAGAGACTGACATGACCACGCAACCTATCGACAAGCTCGCAGGCGTCCCCTGCGAAACCCATGCCCAAAGCGTAGGCCGTCCGCTAAAGATTGGCGACGGTTTTGAAGCACGAAGCTATCAGCATTCAGAGTTCCGGGGCCTGATGGACCCGCTGATCATGGTCGATCACTTCACGATGACACAGCCTACCTTCGGGACACATGCCCATGCCGGGCTGTCTGCGGTGACGGTTATGTTCGAGGACAGTGAGGGGGAATTTCACAACCGGGATTCCCTTGGCAATGACCTCGATCTAGCGCCCGGCGATCTTTATTGGTTCAAGGCGGCGCGCGGCGCCCTTCACAATGAAGCAACCCGCCCCGGTGCCAGGACCCATGCATTGCAGGTTTTCGTAAACCTTTCGGCTGCACATCGGCATGATGCACCTTCCGCCTTTCACGTTTCAGCCGCAGATGTTCCGCGTCTTGCGGGTGACCGGGCCACAGCACGGCTGGTCCTTGGTGAAGCGGCTGGCATTCAGGGGGCAATAGCACCGGATAACCCGTTGACGCTGCTTGACATCGACATAAAGGCTGGCGGCCGGTTCGCTCATAAAGATGATAAGGGCCACCATGCATGGATCCTCGCCATTCACGGCACGTCCCGCGTGACGTGGGACGCAGGCTCGGCCGATTTGCAGCCCGGCAAGGCCATTGCCTTCGCTGATGCCTCCAACATCTCATTTTCTTCGGAAG
>JBGCEM010000039.1:0-3056 GCA_045106335.1 Paracoccaceae bacterium
GAGGCAAGTGCGGACAAGGCACGCACGCGCGTGTCATCGTAGTTGCCCGAATAGATCGCGTTCACCTTGATGTCAGGGTTCGCGGCTTCAAAGTCGGCAACGATGCCATCCACCACTTCGGTTAATGCACCCCCGACAGCAATCGGGTAATACATCGTCAGTTCGGTTTCAGCGCTTGCCGGAGCGGTCAGGCCAACCGCCATGGCAGTGGCCAGCCCCAATCCAGTTGTCGAAAATAGTTTCATGTCTCTCTCCCTTGGTTTGCGTTTGTTGTTTTGTCGGCAGGTGGTTTCACCCAGCCAGTCGTTGGCCCGCAGCGTCAAAGACGTGCAGATTTTCGTTGTGAAAGGTAATGTCAATTTCGCTGCCATCGGCCATCATCGAAAGACCCGGCTTAAGCACGCACAGCCCTGTAGCACCCGCGTGATCCAGACCGATGAGTGTCTCGGCCCCCAAAAATTCGCTTTCATTGACAGTGCAGCGCATCCGTCCTTCGCCCTTTGGCACAATCTGGATGTTCTCGGCCCTGATCCCGATCGTCTTATCTTCGCCAAATCCTTTCAAAACAGACGAGTGCAGCAATGCCATTGGCGGTGCGCCGACAAACTCCGCCACAAAGGTATTGTTGGGTCTGCTGTACAGGTCCTCGGGCGTGCCAACCTGCTGGATATGGCCGTCCTTCATCAGCACAACCGAGTCGGCCATGCTCATCGCTTCTGTTTGGTCGTGGGTCACATAGACGACTGTGATGCCCAGCTCGCGTTGCAGTTTCTTGATGTCCTTGCGCACGGCGTTGCGCAGCTTTGCGTCCAGATTTGATAGCGGCTCATCCATGAGACACAAGCGTTGCCCTGCCACGATGGCGCGGGCCAAAGCGACGCGCTGACGCTGGCCACCGGACAATTCGCCGGGCTTGCGATCCTCAAGCCCAAGCAGACCGGTGATTTCCAAAGCGCTGCGCAGCTTTTCCAGCCGCTCTTTCTTTGGGACGCGCCGGACTTTGAGGCCGAATATGACATTTTCGGCCACGGACAGATGCGGGAACAGCGCGTAGGACTGAAACACCATCGACAGGTTTCGGTCTGATGCCGCACTTGTCGTCACGTCCTTGCCATCAATCAGAATCTTGCCCTCGTCGGGCAATTCCAACCCCGCCAATAGGCGCAGCGTTGTAGACTTTCCGCACCCGGACGGGCCCAGAAGGGCGGTGAAGCTGCCCTCAGGAATATCCAGCGTGATGCCTTCAACGCCCAATTGGCCGTTCCAACGCTTTGCAATTCCGTCCAGCACAACAAACGGAGGTTTTGTCATATCGCGGCTCCTTCTGCGACAAGTAGCCTGTCTTTGATTTGCTCCATAACCGGCTCAAATCCATCGGTTGGTTTCCGGTCAATGATGACGGTGTCCAAGTCGGATACGCGCCCCCCTAAGGCTGGTGCTGGACGACCAAATTTTGAAACGTCGAGAACCAGCAAGGACGTCTTTGCGTTTTCGCACATCTTTTCGCGCGCGCGGACTTCGGTTGTGTGGAAATCCAGCATACCGCCATCCTCTGCCACCCCGGCCACGCCAAATACTGCGTAATCAGCGCGAAAGCGGCCAAACAAGGCCAAGGCGTCGTCGCCAAGAATGTCTCGGTCAGGAAGACGCACTTCTCCACCAGGCAGAATGATGCGGTTGGATGGCTCATCGCTAAGCGCCATTGCAATGCTTAGATTGTTGGTAATGACCGTAAGCTCTTTGTGGGATCGCATGGCGTTGGCGACACTTAGCGGCGTTGATCCGATTGAGAAAAACACCGTCGCTGCGTCCGGGATCAACTTCGCCGTCGCCTCCCCAATCGCGCGTTTGCCCAAGAGGTTGGTGTTGGTTCGTTGGTCAAAGGGAGTGTTCATGAACTCTTGGCTTAGTTCTATGCGTCCATGAACGCGGTGCAGCATGTCTCCCTCACACAGCTTGTCAACATCGCGGCGGATCGTTTGCATGGAGACATCGTAGCGCTCAGCCAGTGAACCGACAGTCACTGCACCTTGCTCTAACACTAAAGCCGAGATCGCTTCGCGCCGTTTTCGTTTCTTTGATGACATTCCAACCCCGCGGCCTTGCCTCCTTCGCAACGTTAGTCCGCAAAAAGCAACAAAACAACATTTTTATTTCCACATTCACCTAAAAGCTTTCCAGAATAGCCGAAGTGGCTGAAATTCAGCAGGTGTTCTGAATAGTAGCATTCCAATTTTTGTTGTTTTGTTGCTTTAACTTTCGCTTGTGGAATTATTCTTTAAGGTAATCCCCAATTGAGAAATCAAAAAACGAAATGGGGACGCTTGCTGACAACGCAGTCGATTTTTGATCGTTACGGAGAAGTACGAGCACGGTTTCAGAACGTCATCGCCCGCGAATCCTCACTTGAGATCACGTCATTGCTGGACATCGCCGATCAAGTAGATGCCTTTGTTTTTTTTGCATTTGGCGTATTGAATGTGGGCGAAACGATGATCCCCGGTGCAGATATGCGGCTTGATCAGCTGCGGGAACGGGGCTGCGCCATCCGCATCCCTACCAATGCCGCCAGTTACGATCGAGAGGGCGCGATCGCTGCCGACGATGATCCGCTAAGCGACCGACCAGCACAAGTAAAGCGTTTAAAAGATAGCCCCTAGGATAATGAAAATATTGTTAAATTCCTGTTTCTATCGACGGCGGATTGGACCTATTCGCGGCAGGGTGTGTTGGAAGCTGCCATGCAGCGCCGCCCACGAAAACTGCAGATCGGAAACGCTGATCTTGCTGCCCCACGCGGCGATGGCTTTTCAGATGAACCCGGACATTTTGGCCACCAGATTGCTGACCGATATCCTGAAGGTTTTTCGATGCGGGCCGGGGTGCAACATTCCCTTCCCGCGTGGCGTGCGGCTGGCGTTGACAAACCTGGGAAAGTGAAAGCCGCGATGGCTGGGATCATACTATGGGGAAAGAGCACAGGGCGATGAGGCTGATGTCGTCACAGGCGGGCGGTAGACGGTGTCGGCTGCGCTTGCAGCATCCATTTTCCGCCA
>JBGCEM010000040.1:0-4394 GCA_045106335.1 Paracoccaceae bacterium
CGCTGCGCACCGGTTTTCGGCGGAAGAAATCAACCTTAACGTGATTTCTTTATACCAGCCTACAATCGTGAGGACAGTCTTCCTTAGCATCGGCTGTGAGCCACACAAAAGACTGGGAAAAAACAACAGGCAGCACGCCGCAAAGTCAGACAGACGGTATATCCCGGCTCTGACCTCGAGCGTCGATAGGTAAACCCCCAAACCTCTTGCGTTCAAATACTCTGTTTGGGGTCAGTTTCAGAGACAGTTTTTTTTGCGACTAATCACAAAGGCGAAACTGGCGGCGAACACAGTTTGGTGGCAAAAACCCGGTCACATCCTTGCACAAGCGAAAAGCATCAAGTGCAGCACCCTCGCAAAATCATGTGCAAAGCGAGACCATTAAGTTTCTGAACGCATCGCAGTGAATGAACCGTGACGTTCGTTTCGATTATAAAACAGGGCCTCAGCCTTGATGGCCGCCCAAAGAAAAACAGGGCCACGTGGTCTAAATTAATGGACAATCGCAGTGCCAATTTGGCGGCTTTTTTCGCGATGGGGATCCCAAAACGGCACTGTGAAACGGAACCTGAAATTCATCATGGATCTATCGGCCAAAGATCAAGGCTAACGTACGCGGTACAAACCCCTATCCAAAAAAACCCAAAACCGAGACTTTTTCTAACGGGCCACACGAAAGCAAACGCGTCCAAGAAACTAACAGCCGTCCGAGCAATCTGCGAACGTCTTTCGGCCCAAAGGCGCGTGCGTTCAAAGATCTGCGGCCCATGCGCTTCCGCAGAGTCCCGCCTGAGCGACCAAGAACCCTACCTGAAAAGCCGTTGAACAAGAAAAATCGGGACAAAACTGATGTGTCGCGTGACATAAGTAAAGTTCAGATTCGAGAAGCACGTGGAATAACCCGACCGTATCCACGGCACTTGATTGAAGCTTAGGATCTTGCAGCGTTGTATTTCAGTAGACGTTCCCAAAACTGAGGTGCAAGATCATGTCAAGTTCAGGTCGTGCAAATGAACACCTTTTTTTGTTACAGAAAAACGGATCCGCTCATAACGGCACACCCTTCGCTCACACCGTCCCAGTTGGAGAAAACTGATGTCTCATGTGTTTCCACGCCATTGCCATAAATCCCCGCCGGTCGCGGTGAGAGGAGAAGGGTGCTACCTCTATGATAGCGATGGCAAAGCGTATCTGGATGGATCTGGCGGGGCGGCCGTTTCTTGTCTTGGGCATGGCGACCGGGACGTCATTGCTGCGGTGCAAAAACAAGTGGCAGATCTGGCATTTGCGCATACTGGCTTTTTGACATCTGAACCGGCGGAGGCCTTGGCCGACCTGCTTGTTGAACACGCACCCGGACGATTGGAACGCGTTTACTTTGTCTCGGGCGGCTCCGAAGCGGTTGAGTCTGCGATCAAGTTGGCCCGTCAATACTTTGTAGAGGTTGGCCAGCCAGAACGACGGCATCTCATCGCCCGCAAACAGAGTTACCATGGCAATACACTGGGTGCGCTTTCGGCTGGTGGCAATGAGCTTCGCAAGCGACAGTTCGCCCCTCTGCTGATAGATGTCAGCCACATCGCGCCCTGCTACGAGTACGTTTTACGGTCCGATGGCGAAAGCGCCACAGACTACGGCCTGCGCGCGGCACAAGAGTTGGAAGACGAAATCCTGCGACTGGGGCCAGAAACGGTCATGGCCTTCATGGCTGAACCCGTCGTCGGCGCAACGCTGGGCGCCGTGCCTGCGGTCGAGGGGTATTTCAAACGCATCCGCGAGATTTGCGACAAATACGGCGTCTTGCTGATCCTTGACGAGGTGATGTGCGGGATGGGTCGCACAGGTCACCTTTTCGCCTGCACCGCAGAAGGAGTTATCCCGGATATTCTGTGTATCGCCAAAGGGTTGGGCGCAGGTTACCAACCAATCGGCGCCATGCTGTGTACGGATACAATCTACGATGCAATCAAAAACGGCAGTGGGCTGTTCCAGCACGGGCATACCTATCTGGGCCATCCCGTGGCTGCAGCCGCCGGCCTCGCCGTTGTTCAGAAAATCCTCGCCAATGATCTGGCGGTCCGATCCGCGTCTCAGGGCGAACACCTGTCTGCCGCGCTGCATAATCAGTTTGGACAACACCCCCATGTGGGAGACATCAGAGGGCGTGGTCTGTTTCAGGCCATCGAATTAGTCGCGGACCGGGAAACGAAAACGCCCTTTGATCCAAAGTTCGGTCTGGCCGGTAAAATCAAGTCAGCCGCCTTTGAAGCCGGGCTGATTTGCTATCCCATGCCCGGAACACGGGATGGCAGCATTGGCGATCATGTCCTTCTAGCGCCGCCCTTTATCATCACCGACGACCAGATCGGAGAATTGGTTTCAAAACTAAGCGGCGCTGTTGAGCTGTCTCTTCCCTAGGTGCCCGAAGTGCTCCCACACGAGGCAAGATTTCTGACGTCTAAACTATGTCTAAATGAAATATGGCTAATCATCTGGCCAACACAGCGTGCAACGCCCTAATTGCTTTTTGCAAGTCCTAGAATTTTTCAACGGGTTGGTCAAATTCATAGCTCAAAGCGAGTTACGTTCACATTCTGGAAAGATCGGGTCAGCGATTGCTGGATCTCAACATACTGTAGGATTTCAGCTAGGTTTTGATTGACTGCATCGCATGCGCAAACAGCGCTGTGATCCACTGGCGAAACTTCAGGCAGCCGGACAGACGGCCTTTGTCGCTGGGCATTGCACGACGCCCGCATCGAACAGGGATGCAATTTCAACATCTGGCAGGCCCACGACATCTCCCAGTATTTCTTCGGTATGCATGCCAAGTAAGGGTGCAGGGGTGGGTTCAATTCTCGCATGGCCTGAGAAGTTCAGTGGCGAACCGGGCACCAGGAACCGGCCCAGTCCAGGATTGTCGATCTCAGAAAACATCGGGTTGGCCGCCGATAGATCTGCGTCCTCTGCCAATGCCGTTTCAAAGTCTCGAAACACGGACCACGTCAGCCCTGCCCGGTCAAACAATCCACCGATTGTGCTAAGCGTGCGCGCGGTGAACCAAGGCATCAGAATCTGCGTGATCGCGGCGCGGTGCGTATAGCGCATCCCTTCATCATTGAAATCAACGCCCAACCGTGCGGCAAGGTTGCCAATCGCGTCTTCCGTTTCAGTGACTTTCACCAAGCCTTGCCATTGGCGGCGGGTCAGCCCTATCACCATGATACGTGCACCGTCGGCGCAGACAAAATCCTGCCCATACGCACCGTACAAAGCATTTCCGGACTTTTGCCGCTTGGCGCCCCCTGTTGCGGTATCCCCAATGATCCCCAGATTACCCAGCATTGCTGCTGCCACATCCTTAAGCGAGAATTCCACGTCCTGCCCCTGGCCGGTTCTGAGGCGTTGGCGTTCAGCAGCCAAAAGGGCCGATACCATAAGTTGCCCCGCGACACAGTCCCAAGCTGGCAGGGCATGGGCCACGGGATCGGCACTGCCTTCGGGGCCTGTGATCGCAGGGAAACCAAGCGCCGGGTTAACCGTGTAATCTACGGCAGGACGCCCGTGCCGATCACCCTTAAGAGAAATCATAATAAGGTCATCCCGGTGCTGCGAAAGAGTTTCGTGATCCATCCAACCGCGCACTTTGAGGTTGGTCATAAACAGCCCTGCGTCCCTCCCCGGGGCTGTGATGATTTGCGTTACAAGCTCCCGGCCCCGGGCTGATCGCATGTCCACCGCGATAGAGCGTTTGCCTTTGTTCATCCCCGCCCAAAAATGGCTGTTGCCATTGGGTGCGACAGGCCAGCGCGTCGCATCCAACCCGCCACCGATGCGGTCGAAGCGGATCACATCTGCGCCCATTTGCGCAAGCGTCATACCGGCCAGCGGCACTGCCACAAAAGCGGACCCTTCAACAACGCGCATGCCGTTTAAGATACCATTCATGTCGTCACCTCCTAGATAAGTTTCACCTGCATTCCGTGGTGCCAGCCAACAAGGCCAGTGCACAGTGTCACCCTGTCATCAGTGTCATGGCCATTCCGGTACAGATCGTCGAAATGGAGAACCGGATGGATGCCCCGCAAGCTGAACGTGCGCGGCGAAAGCATGGCATCGTGCTGCGCGATCAGTTTTTAATGTCAGCGCAGAATAGAAAAACTGCAGCGCCTCAGACACCTCGACGAGTTCGATTAGGTTGAGTGCTGTTGGCGTTGGTTCGTAACAGGGAGGAGAA
Source organism: Paracoccaceae bacterium (assembly GCA_045106335.1). Taxonomy (GTDB): domain Bacteria; phylum Pseudomonadota; class Alphaproteobacteria; order Rhodobacterales; family Rhodobacteraceae; genus Aliishimia. The sequence continues at coordinate 4,238 of JBGCEM010000040.1, forward strand.
GTAGCGGCGGGGATATCCAGATAAACGATGTCCTGTTTCTCGCTGATGGCACTTGTCATTCCTTCGAACAATTCATTTTCAAAGGTTACAAATACCATCAGACCAGCAGCACCTTCATTTTCGACGCTTACAGTCATTTTTAAGGTGCGTTTCATTT
>JBGCEM010000041.1:0-61365 GCA_045106335.1 Paracoccaceae bacterium
AAGGCACCATAGGCGGAATAATCGACAGCTGACACATCCCCGTCGTCCATCTGGAAATCTGCCGCCCCATTTCGATAAATGACATTTCGATGATCATCCAAGCGGCTTTCGTAAACCGCCAAAGAGTTACGAAACTCTCCAGACACTTTCTTTATATATTTAGTCTCTACGCCATAATGTTTGAGACGATTTATACAATAACTTCCAACTGAGTCATCAGAGACACATGTAACAAGCGTTCCGCGCCCACCCAACTTTGAAATTCCGACGCCAATATTTGCAGATGATCCACCCAAATCTACAGTCATGCTTTCGGCATCTTCGACCCTGACCCCCGGATCCGTGAAAAAATCGATTCCTGCCCGACCAATAATGATAAAATTGTTGTGGGCGATGCCCGTCATCAAATTGCTCATATGCGCCTCTTAAAAATACCCGAGCAAGACAGAAGAATGGCCATATTTGGTCCAATACTCATTCGAAATTAGGCTCTAAAAGGGTGATTTCACGAAATCCGTTGTCTGATTGAATAGCCATTTTAACAACCAAGCACATTTAAACACCCTTCCTTTGACGCTCGATGCGTGGGCTTTCTACGTCTTGATGGGCATCTTCGACACTGCCCTTATTTGACACATGGGGCGTTCCAACTTCCCACCATGTATGGCCTTCAGTCGTCCAGCCTTCGTACGGATCCACTTTCATAACTATGACATATGTGGTGTCAGAAGCTTGCGCGCGCTTAAAGGCCGCACCCAGATCTGACGCATGTGAGACCGTTTCTGCCGATGCGCCCATTGACCGCGCATGTGCTTCAAAATCAACGCCAACTTGGTGTGTCGCTGTCGGCGTATCTGCGATCAAATTGTTGAAACTATCTTGACCCATATTGTTCTGAAGCTTGTTGATGACGGCAAAACCACCATTGTCCAAGACCAGCACAATTAGTTTCTTTTGCGTCAGAACAGACGAGTAGATATCTGAATTCATCAACAAGTAAGACCCGTCTCCACAAAAGGTGATAGTGTCACGCGTAGGCTCTAGTTGGGACTGCGCAATGCGCGCACCCCAAGCCCCTGCGATTTCATACCCCATGCAGGAAAAGCCGAACTCTACATCGACTGTGCCAATCCCGCGCGTTTGCCAATTGGCTGTGACCTCAGCAGGTAAACCACCTGCTGCTGCAACGACGCGGTCTTGCGGGTCGCACAACGTATTCACAACCCCAATGGCTTGCGCATAAGAATTCGGACCATTTCCTATTCTGGTGTTCTCTGCGACGTAATCAGTCCAAGCTTTGCGTTCAATTTGGGCTGACTTTGTCCAATTAGGCTCTGCTTTGAAATCAGCGATTTCAGTCAAAAGCGAAGGCAATGTCTGCTTTGCATCACCGATGACAGTAACTGATGCGTGTTTTGTTGCATCATGCCGACCCACGTTCAGATTAATGAATTTCGCGCCCTTAGCAAAAGCGCTCCAAGATCCTGTAGTGAAATCTTGCAACCGCGTCCCAACGGTTACGACGACATCCGCCTGTTCAGCGATGGTATTTGCACTGTTAGACCCTGTAACGCCAATTGGTCCTATATTCAAAGGGTGGTTCGACAACATGTTGGCGCGACCGGCGATCGTCTCGACTACTGGGATCTGCGTTGCTTCAGCAAATTCCATCAGTTCAGAAACTGCATCCCCATATTGCACACCACCGCCGGCAATTATCATTGGACGCTTTGCAGTTTGAAGCAATGCCGCCGCTTCTGAGATATCAAGGGGATCTGCCGCCTGCGAGCGGATCCGATGCACGCGATCTTCGAAAAACGAAACTGGATAGTCGTATGTCCAACCCTGCACATCTTGCGGAAGCGCTATGAAAGCTGGACCGCAATCGGCAGCATCCAATAGGGTGCCAATCGCGTTCGGCAAAGACTGCAAAATCTGAGCTGGATGGGCGATGCGATCCCAATACCGACTGACAGCCTTAAACGCATCATTTACCCCGAATGTTGGATCTCCAAAATGCTCAAGTTGCTGCAAGACAGGGTCTGGTAAACGCGTCAGAAATGTATCACCACACAACATTAGAACCGGCAAACGGTTCGCATGTGCCAGCGCAGCTGAGGTCAAAAGATTGGCTGTACCTGGCCCCGCAGACGCGGTGCAAAACATAAACCGGCGACGCAACCAAGCCTTGGCATAACCAGCAGCCGCAAAGCCCATGCCCTGTTCGTTTTGCCCTCGATACAGCGGAAGTTCAGATTTATAGTCTTGGAGCGCCTCTCCAAGGCAAGTCACATTTCCATGTCCAAAAATGCCAAAACCACCACCACAAAGACGATGCGCTTCACCATTAATTTCAATGTATTGAGCCGCCAAGTATCTAACGATCGCCTGTGCCGTCGTCAAAGTGACCGTCTTGTCTGTCATAATTATTCGGGTCCTGTTGAAACGCTTTTGAGCTGCGTCGTCCGTTTCTGTGTTGACCAGTTGGCCAAAACAAAGATATCAATTTTGCAACCGGTTGCAAGACTTATTGGCAATGAGGACCCAGATGACTAAGATTGGTATCGGCATTGTCGGCGGTGGATACATGGGCAAGGCGCATGCAGTCGCATATTCCTCTGTTGGTGCCGTCTTCAACACGGACTTGCGGCCCGTTTTGGAAATGGTGTGCGCCACATCTAAAAGGTCGGCGAAGACATATCAGTCGCAATTCGGGTTTTCCCGCTCGACTGACGATTGGCGGGTCTTAGTTAATGATCCGAAAGTTGAGGCAGTTATTATCGCCTCACCGCAAGCCTTTCATCGGGATATTGCGTGCGCAGCGTTCGAACTGGGAAAACCGGTGTTTTGCGAAAAACCGCTGGGCGCATCACTCGAGGATAGTCGTGCGATGGTACAAGCGGCCAACGCATCTGGTACAATCAACATGGTTGGCTTCAACTACATCCGCACGCCCGCAACACAATTCGCACGTCAACTACTTGAACAAGGCCGCATCGGAAGCGTCACTTGTTTTCGCGCAGAGCATACCGAGGACTTTTTAGCAGATCCTAATATGGAATTTTCCTGGCGCTGCGAAGGCGAAGCAAATGGAAACATGGGTGATCTCGCGCCCCACATTATCAATTGTGCACATCGCTTGATTGGACCGATTGCGGAACTAAACGCCATGCTGCAAACTGTTCACACTGATCGCCCTGGCGGAACCGTCACAAATGACGATCAGGCCCAGATTCTTTGCCGATTTGAAAACGGCGTCATGGGCCATCTCTTCATCAGCCGTGTGGCAACAGGACGGAAAATGGGTTACGCCTATCAGATTGATGGAACCCACGGTGCGATCCGTTTCGATGGAGAAGATCAAAACGCTTTGCATCTGCATCTGCGCGAGGGTCCAGAGGCAGAGCAAGGCTTCCGCAAGATCCTAATAGGGCCAAGTCACCCGGATTACGCCGCTTTTTGCCAAGGTCCAGGACATGGCACAGGCTATCAGGATCAAATCATCATCGAAGCCAAAGACTTTTTAACAGCAATCGCATCAGGCAAGAATATGTGGCCAGATTTTCAAGAGGGTTTAGAGGTCAACCGCGTCGTAAAAGCGGCTCTAATATCCCATTCCCGACAGGAATGGGTCGCTCTGGATACTATTTGACACCAAAGGACACCTAAATGATCAAGATAGGCAACGCACCCTGTAGCTGGGGCGTCGAATTTGCAGACGATCCACGTAACCCTTCATGGCGCAAAGTGCTTCAGGAAAACGCAAACGCTGGATACACTGGAATCGAGCTGGGGCCCGTTGGGTTTATGCCCGAAGATCCAGTCGAGCTAGGCGAGGCTTTGGATGAATTTGGGCAAGAGTTAATTGGCGGTGTGGTTTTCCGTGCGTTTCATAATCCAGACAAATGGGACGATGTAATGGATGGCGCTGTGCGAACCTGCAAAGCCCTAAAGGCACATGGCGCGCAGCATTTGGTTATAATAGACTCTATTTCGCCACGCCGCGCACCGACAGCAGGACGCGCGACCGAAGCTGAACAGATGGATAGGGCTGAATGGACAGCCTATCGCGATAAGATCGCAGCCGTCGCAAAAATGGGTGCCGAGGAGTACGGCCTAACAGTTGGAATGCACGCACATGCCGCTGGTTTCATTGATTTTGAACCCGAACTTGAACGCTTATTGTCCGAAATCGACGACAGCATCCTAAAGATCTGTTTCGACACTGGACACCATTCCTATGCCGGTTTTGACCCAGTAGCTTTCATGTCTAAACACATGGACCGCATCAGCTACATGCATTTCAAAGATATTGACCCCAAGGTAAAAGCCGATGTGATTGCCAAGCGCACGGGGTTTTATGACGCATGCGGCCAAGGGATTTTTTGCAATTTGGGTGAAGGTGACGTGGACTTTCCATCTGTTAGAAAGTCGCTCTTGGATGCTGGTTTCAACGGCTGGTGCACAGTGGAACAAGATTGCGATCCAGCAGGGGACACATCACCCATTGATGACGCCAAACTCAATCGCGCTTACTTACAATCCATCGGCTTTGAAGGAACTTAACCAATGGCGAAATTAAAATGGGGAATGATCGGCGGAGGAAAAGGATCCCAAATCGGGCCAGCGCACCGCTTAGGCGCCAGACTAGATGGCGCCTTTGACATGGTTGCGGGCGCATTAGACCATGTTCCCGAAAACGGAAAGGCATTTGCGCAAGAACTGGGGATCACGGAAGATCGCGCATATGGAAATTGGCAAGATATGTTGCACGGCGAAGCTGCGCGGGACGACCGAATTGATCTTGTAACCATCGCAACACCGAACAGCACACATTTCGAAATCGCCAAGGCGTTTCTATCGGCTGGATTTCATGTGCTGTGTGAAAAGCCAATGACCGTAGAGGTCGACGAAGCGAGTGAGATTGTGGAAATCTCGCGTAAGACAGGCAAAATATGTGCCGTGAACTATGGGTATTCTGGCTACAGTCTTGTCCGCCATATGCGCGCAATGATTGCACGAGGGGATTTGGGCAATGTCCGCGTTGTGGTCGCAGAATTCAGCCACGGACATCATGCAGATGCAGCGCAAGCAAACAATCCACGCATTCGCTGGCGGTATGATCCTGCGCAAATGGGTGTGTCTGCGCAATTCGCAGATTGCGGGATCCATGCGATGCACATGGCCAGCTTTGTAACGGGTCAAGAAGTATCGACACTATCGGCGGATTTCGCGTCAACTATTTCGAGTCGTGAATTGGAAGACGACGCTATGGTGAATTTCCGCATGACAGGCGGTGCAGTAGGTCGACTTTGGACCAGTGCCGTCGCCGTCGGGCGCATGCATGGTCTAACGCTGCAAGTTTTTGGTGAAAAAGGCGGCCTGCGGTGGGCGCAAGAACAACCCAATCAACTCTATTTCACGCCTACGAATGGACGCAACCAAATCATTGAGCGCGGCGAGGCCGATCTGTCCCCAGAAGCTGATCGCACAACACGCGTCACCATAGGCCATGCCGAAGGGATGCCTTTGGCATTTGCCAACATATATGCAGATCTCGCCGATGCTATTCACGCCGAAAAAGAAAAACGCATCATCGACCCTGCTGCAGATCTATATCCCCGTGCCGAGGATGGGCTACGTTCGATGATGGCCGTGCATACAGCTGTCGCCTCTGCAAAAGCGGGGGGCGTTTGGATGAACGCCATTCCCGACCTGCTGAAAACCTAGCCTATAGCGTTTCTGGTTGAACTTAGGGCACCGCACATCGCCTAACGCTTAGAAGTATTTTATTTCGGGTAGCGTTAGGCGACGCAGATTCATCACAAACTGCATCAATACGACGTTGCACGGCATTTTGGCCCTAAAAGCGTACCGCGACGTATCAGTTCGCACGAAAATAACCGGGCCTTCGGTTTGACATCCGGGGTATCTAACATGGTCTGCACAAGCTCAATTGATGCATCAACGATTTGGTCTATTGGATTGCGGATCGTGGTCAGATTCACATTCTGCCAACGCGCCATCTTCATATCATTCACCCCGATAAGTCCCAAATCCTGTGGCACAGACAGCCCCAATGTTTGCGCCGCCGACAAAGCCCCAATGGACAAGACATCATCCCCACAAAAATAGGCCTGTGCCTGATCTTGTTGCAGCAGCCGAAGCATCTCTTGCCGACCCGCATCGAAGGAATAGGCAGTCGCAAACGAAATCGACACGTCCATCGAAGAATGTTCGCGTAGGGCCTCATGAAAACCCTTCAAGCGATCTTGGGTCGAAGTGGCCGATTTCGGACCTGCCATCATACCAACCTTGGTATATCCATGTTCTACCAGAGTAGTCGCCGCCAAACGCCCGGCTGCGATGTTATCAATCCCGACAACGTGCACCGACGGGTTGGGCGCATGTCGACCAAAAGAGTGCACGACCTTGACACCTGCGTCAGAGAAGCTTTGGGCAAAACTGACCGGTAAAGTCGATGACGCAACAATGACTGCATCAACTGAGTACTGCTGCAACATCCGCAATGAGTTTTCTGGATCCGTTTCCCCAGACAAGTTTACAAGCAATGGACGCAACCCGCGATCTTGAAGACCTTTGGTAAATAGATCGAACACCTCTAAGAAAGCCGGATTCTGGAAGTTATCGGAAACCAGGCCGATCAATTTAGTGCGGCCTGTCGTCAGGGACGACGCCAACACGTTCGGGCTATATCCAAGTTCAGACGCTGCTTTTCGGACTTTTTCGCGCGTCTTAGCAGACACCGAAGCGCCAGGTGTGTATGTTCGTGAAACTGCAGAACGCGAAACCCCCGCGTGTTGAGCCACATCGCGGAGTGTCACAGCCACGAAGAATACCTAATCATCAGACTGAGACGCGTGGTCTATGGTCACAAAGCGCCGACCCGTCAAAGCGCCCCTCGCCAGCAATGTCGTTATACCTTTTGTCAAAAAAAACTTCTTCATGCTTCCTTCCAGTTTGCATACCCGGCAGATGCTTTATTCACGCAGGGGCCTCAATTGAGGCTGTTTGTGTCTCAGCCAACCGTCATGCAGCAGTTGTTAACATTTTATTTGAAACAAATTAGAAGCATGATGCAACTGAAAGAAATGGCTTTTGTATAGCTTGGAATCTTGGCGAAAAGACTTCATGCGACAAGGTTCCGCGGGCTCATCGGACAATGCAAAGCAACCGACCAGTCCATGGGGATTGCCCATCACATCATCAAAGGCATCGATTCATAACGCTCGGGTAATACACTCCGTCTGCTGTCCATCACGAATGTCGATCCCAAGGGCATAAATTCACGCAAGCCATGCAATCGATGCATTCGCCTGACCCTTCCGCGCACTTCCTGCCCCGCGGCTTGCCACGCCATCCATGTTAAGCGACTGTGATCCTATCAGGATCCATTATCGCCGATTGGACGCAACGATAAGGCGCCCTGATCTGCATCAATTCAAGCGGAATAGTTTGAATTTCGCTGCGCCAGGAACGAAAAAACCCACCATGCTAAACGACATGGCGGGCTTCTTTTTAGAGTGTCTTAGTTCTGACTCAGCTTGATTTTGTGGGCTCTGCGTCCAAAATCTCGGCTGCTGCGTCGGTCACATCCACCATCGACTCGGCTGGATCCACATCATCAGACTTATCTTCAAGCGCCCCAACAATCAGTGGCAGCATTTGCATGCCTGTAGGTGCAGCCACATCCGGCGTCGGCGGTGTTTTCCAAGCCAACGTGTCGAAGCTGTCGCAGTTATTACATGTCGCGGACCAGCTGCCATGCATGTGTTGGCAATTTTCACAAACCCATTGCGGTCCGCGCGACACTGTCAACGCTTTAGCCAACCAGCCTTTGACGATTGTGTCAGATGCACCTTCGCCCCGTTCAATTGCCGCCATAATTGTAACCGACCGTGCAGTTGGATCCGTTTCCACCAGATCCCCCAGAGTACGGCGCGCTTCGGGGAAATCCTCATTAGCGATGTGCAACTCGGCCAAAAGCATCCGCGTTTCCGCATGATCTGGTTTCACGCGCGTCAGCGCCACGAACCGCTTGACGCGTGCAGCCGGTGTTTCTTCTGGTTCAATCGCTGCAAAAGCACCGGCCAAGTCGGGATGAGGCTGTGTTTCCCAGGCTTTCTTCAACACGCGCACAGCATATTTTGGCTTGCCTTGCTCGGCATAGCTTTTCGCCGCCATCACAGCTGCGGGGATCAGATCCGGGGATAGGCGGTTTGCTTCGATCGCGGCCTCACGGGCTTCGATGTCCTTGCCTTCCGCAATAATATCGGTCGCCTGGCTAAGCGCCAAGACGGCATCGCGACGCCGATGCAGATCACGTGGCATCGTTCCGTGCTTAAGCTTAGCGCTTAATGTATCGCGCGCACCCTGCCAATCTTCAGCCTGCGATTGCAATTTCAACAATGTATCGGACACTTCTTCATGCTTGGGCTTCAACGCAAACGCCTTTTGCGCCAATTGCATCGCCGTATCTGTGTCCCCATCTGCCAACTTTTGCTTCATAATGCCACGCACACCGACGAAGCGCGTCGCATCCGCCTGTATCAGCTTGCGATAGGTTTCTTCAGCCTTGCGACGATCGCCTGCCAATTCGGCCGCTTGTGCAGTAAGCAAGTTGGTCAGTTCCGGTTTATCCAAATACTTCTGTGCTTTTTCCGCCTTGGCCAGGGCCGTGCGCCCTTCACCAGAGGCCAAAGCCATCATGCCAGCGGCCAGAGCATCGTAACCTTTGCGTTCGCGATTGCGATCAAAGAAACGCGACATCGCAGTTTCATCGCCATTCAAGAACTTCCAGGACGCGACTAACAACGACAGCAGTTTTAAAATAATCCAAACCGCCAGGACCAACACCGCGACCCCAATGACGGACTGTAAGGGACCAAAGTTGTACTCAAGCCCGCGAACAGTGATCTGAATACCACCTTCGCTTTCCAAAAGATATCCCGCGCCAAGTGCCAGCGCAGCAACTGCAACGACAAAGAGAATGATTTTTACCAAAGACCAAAGCATATCATCATCCTCAATTCGCGCTAAGAGCTGTCATCAAATCGTCCGCGGCAACTGTTGCCGCATGACGTATTTCAGCTTGATTAATCCAAGTCATCAAAGGCGCTTTCGCTGCCTCTGGCAGTGCATTTACTTCGCTCAAGGCATCACCCAACCGCCCTTCGCGCGCGGCCGCTTCGGCCCGGCTGAGGACTGCATCGGCACTATCGCCTTCTTGTGGTGTGACAGATCGCGCGCCCAACTGGCGTTGAAGGAAACCACCCAAACCACCTTCACCTGATTCAGCTTCTTGAGTCCGCGCTGCTGTCAGTGCAGCCCGTGCTGCTGCTGGAAAGGCAGATTGCAACGCAGACAATGTCGGTACACCCTCATCCGCAACGGTGCGAAGACTGTCCGGAACGTCCGTGCCGCCAACCGAATCCAATTCAGCCAAAGCATCCGCAAATGATGCACCGCTTTGGACAGATGTAATGATTTTCGACATAGCCGTGCGCGCCAAGGCCGCTCTTGCTTTGGCTTCGGCTGCGGCTTCTGTATCTTGAACATCCCCCAAAAGGGCAGCAACTTCGGCTCTTTGCGCCTCTACGTCACCCTGCAGTTCGGCCAAATCGGCCTCATATACAGCGACCATGTTCGCCAGTTTTTCTTCCGCCTGTGCGCGTTGCGTTTCCACGGCTGCCTGTAATTTGGCCAATTCCGCCTCATAGGCTTGAACGGCCGCATCTGAGACATTGTCCGTCAAAGGACGCTTTTCGACATCTGTCAGACGCGCTGTCATGGCTGCAAGCAGCGCCGCCTGATCCGAGATTTGACCTTCAACACCCGATAAATCTACCTCTGGAACTTCAACAGGCTCTGGTAAATTATTCAGCTTTTCCGACAAAGCCGCAATTTCAGAGGCCTGTGCCTCCAATGTCTCGGCCTGCGTCGCGATGACCTGTTCCAGATCATTTGACGTGTCACCCCAGCCCAGCGCCGTTTCGACACTGTCCAGTTGTCCACCAAAAAACCCAAGTGCTGTTGCGACAGCACCGCCAAAAACCAACGGAAGGAATGTACCCTTTTCCTTTGCGGGCGCCTGCGCAGAGGCAGAACCCGTGGACGTCATAGCTTTCGCATTTGCGTCGTGATCAGCCAAAATTTCCCCCATCGAATCTCTACAAGCCCTACAGGCGTTTCGTGTAACTTACTGCGGAGCACGCCCCGTCTCAACCCAGCTGACAACCTCAAGCAGGGCTGTTTTCATACTTACCGCGTCTGGCCGCAGCGCCACTGTCCGTGTTTTAGCCGCAACTTTATGAACTTCTGCCAAGACAGGCTCACTTATGGCGACAAAATGCAGCGGTGCAATGCCAATTTTCTGTCGGGCAAATTGCCGCGCGGTACGAGGCGAGAAAAGGGGAACTATCGCCGGTAGTTCCCGATTTAGTAAAATTTCTGCAGTTTGTGTCAAATTGCACAGCTTTTGATCATACACATCACAGATATCAGTTGGCACGCCGCGCTTAGTTAGTTTTTGCGCAACCTCCCCTCGTCGATGCACGCCGCCAATGTGCAGAACTGGTGAACTTAAGCCTTGCTCTACCACATAAGTCACCAGCTCTGACGCTGTTTCTCCTACTTTTTCTGCATGCCAACCGGCCTCAATGGCGATTTGTGTCGTCGCCTGACCAACACAATACGCTGGCAAATCAACAGGTGTCCCACAGAAACGCACACCATTGGCTGACGTGAAAATTACTGCTTTATAAGGCGTGAAATCTGGGACCGTTCTGGTTGGGATAATTTCCAAAAGCGGAGACTCAACGATCTGTAACCTGGGACATAAATCCCCAAGTTCGCGCGCAAAATCCCGTCCGGCCTGCCAGGGTCGCGTAAGGATCAAGGCCGCATTAAGGGGGGACATACATCTGGCCTGGGATTGTTAGACTTCGGCGTGAATGCTACCTGCCTCACACGCGTGATGCAATGAAAGCAGGCTATTATGGACCCCGTGACTGTCCTAGGATTGGAAAGTAGTTGTGATGATACGGCTGCCGCAGTGGTCCGGGGCAAACCTGGCGGCGCGGCAAAGATCCTGTCATCAATCGTGTTCGATCAGCAAAACTTGCATAAAAACTTCGGCGGTGTGGTGCCGGAAATTGCTGCGCGTGCGCATGCCGAAAAAATTGATCTGGCTGCTAAGCAAGCATTGGATGAGGCAGGTTTGAACCTGCAATACATAGATGCAATCGCTGTCACCGCTGGCCCTGGCTTGATCGGGGGCGTCATGTCAGGCGTGATGTGTGCCAAGGGATTGGCAATTGCGACCGGCAAACCTCTTTTTGGAGTAAACCACCTTGCAGGCCATGCGCTAACGCCCCGCTTGATCGAAGATATCCCCTTTCCCTATCTTATGTTGCTGGTGTCCGGCGGGCATTGTCAGTTTTTGATCGTTCATAGCCCTGTTCGCTTTGAGCGGTTAGGCGGAACAATTGATGACGCGCCCGGCGAAGCATTTGATAAAGTGGCCCGGCTTCTTGGCTTGCCGCAACCTGGCGGGCCAATGATCGAAATGCATGCGCAGGACGCAGACCGGTCGCGCTTTAAATTTCCACGCGCCCTCTTGGATCGTCCGGGATGCGACCTTTCTTTTTCAGGCTTAAAAACCGCGGTGTTACGGGCCCGGGATACATTAATCGACGCTCAAAGCGGCCTAACACAGCAAGATCGCGCCGATTTATGCGCCTGTTTTCAAGACGCCGTCAGCGATGTTCTGGCGAAAAAAACAAGACGTGCCATAGAGCGCTATGCACGACTGAACTCGACGCATCCAAGTTTGTGCGTTGCGGGTGGAGTGGCCGCAAATTTGGAAATCCGTCAGGCCCTAAAGAGCGTCGCAACGGATACAGGGTGTCAATTCATCGCACCACCCATGGCTTTGTGCACAGACAATGCGGCTATGATTGCGTTTGCAGCTATTGATCAAATGCCGCATCGCACCGCCGATGGCATGGATCTTATCGCAAGACCCAGATGGCCTTTGGACAGCAACGCACCGGCAATGCTGGGCAGCGGAAAAAAAGGTGCGAAGGCATGACGATTGCGGTGATCGGTGCTGGCGCGTTCGGCACAGCGATGGCGATCACATTAGGGCGAATAGGCCCTGTCACGTTGTTGGGGCGTAACGCTGAAAGAATGAAAACCCTTCAAGACACCCGGGAAAACCAAACTCACCTTCCCAACGCGCGATTGCCAGCCACCGTCCAAGCCAGCGCCAACAATAGCCATCTTGAAAAGGCCGAAATCATTTTGCTATGCTTGCCGACGCAGCATCTGTCTGAATTCCTTAGCGATCACACATCCGCCCTTTCTAACAAATCGCTGGTGGCCTGTTGCAAGGGGATCGACCTGAAAACGTTGACCGGGCCGGTTGATATCATCCTGCAAAAAATCCCAAACGCGACAGCCTCTATCCTAACAGGGCCCAGCTTTGCCACAGACATCGCGCAAGGCCTGCCGACAGCTCTTACCATCGCCAGTTCGCGTGATTTTGAAGCAGAACGCCTGCAAAAAACACTAAGCTCTTCAACGCTGCGCCTATATCGCACAACAGACGTGATCGGCGCACAGTTGGGTGGCGCGCTGAAAAATGTCATAGCAATTGCAGCCGGGGCCTGTATCGGAGCAAGATTAGGCGAAAGTGCGCGCGCGGCTTTGATCGCGCGTGGTTTCGCGGAAATGCAACGACTGGCGCATCACTTTGGCGCAAAGCCCGAGACTTTGATGGGCCTGAGCGGGTTTGGCGATCTTATCCTCACCTGTTCTTCGGCCCAATCACGCAACTTTTCTTACGGATTGGCGATAGGGTCCAACGCGTCTTACGATCCGACAAAAACCGTAGAGGGCGCGGCCACGGCACAAGCATTGACAAAAATCGCAAAACTCAACGGTTTAGATTTGCCAGTCTGTGCTTGTGTGAATGACTTGGTGTCCGGACGAACAACGGTTACCTCGGCTTTAAAAGACTTGTTGGCCCGACCGCTGACGCACGAATAGGACAAAAAATATGGCAAATTGGCTGTTTAAATCCGAACCAAGCACGTGGAGCTGGAAAGATCAGAAGGAAAAAGGCGACGCCGGAGAAGAGTGGGACGGCGTGCGCAATTACCAAGCCCGTAACTTCATGCGAGACATGAAGCTGGGTGACTTTGGGTTTTTTTACCATTCTCAATCCGAAAAGGCGATTGTTGGGATCGTGCAGGTGTGCCGAGAATGCCATCCCGATAGCACCTCGCAAGATGCCAGATGGGAATGTGTGGACATTAAAGCAGTGCAGGAACTGACCAGACCCGTCACATTAGCGCAAGTCAAGGCAGACCCTACACTTTCAGAAATGCCACTGGCCAATAAGCCAAGATTGTCCGTTCAACCCGTCAGTGATGCTGAGTGGGCAGTCATCTTGCACCTTGCTAAAACCAAGATGCCCTGACCTTGATTGTCACGTCCCAACATCAACGCTGACGTCCAACATACAAAAAAGGTCCCGACTGAACACGAGCCGGAACCTTTTCTCACCCTACGCGCACTCTTCACCGCACCGGTCTTTGAAACTACTCGTTCTTGCAGCTTTTAAAGACCTCTTGTGCATACGGAAAAAGGGCCTCTTGCGCAAACAAGAAGCCCTTAAAATTCAAATAGAATTAGTTACTTAGCCGTAAACGGACTCTTTACCAAAGTGTTTGGTTAGCATGTAATACACCACAGCACGGTATTTGTTACGCTCGGACTTGCCATAGATTTCTATCACCGAATTGATGCCGCTCATGAGTTCTGGCCCGTCCGGCAAGCCAAGTTTGCCAATCAGGAAATTCTTTTTGACTGTCTCCAGTTCAGACGCTTGTGATCCTGCGACAGTGGATGCGTCGGCATTGTAAATGGATGGACCACACCCAATCGTGACTTTTTTCAACAGATCCATATCGGCCGTCATGCCGCATTTGTTTTTCAGATCGTCGGCATATTGCGCGATCAAATCATCCCGTTTTCCCATGTTATAGACTCCCAGCTTTTTGCATGTGGCCTCAATTGGCCTTACCCTCGACGGTAATGATGTTCTGAGTCGAAACAAAGGAAAAAGATCTGCCTCATTTCCCCCTATGGCTTTAGGAACCAATTTTCGTCGTTTTGACCAATATCCCCAAGAAAAAAGCCCCGACCAATTTGGACGAGGCTTTGAGAACTATGCAGTCATAGATGAGTGTATCAATACCGATAATGTTCGGGTTTGAAGGGCCCCTCTGGTGCAACCCCAATATACGCCGCCTGATCGCGATCCAGTTCGGTTAGCTTCACGCCAATCCGTTCGAGGTGCAAGCGCGCGACTTTCTCATCCAAGTGTTTCGGTAAAATGTGCACGTCGTTGTTGTAGTCATCGCCTTTTGTCCACAACTCAATCTGCGCCAAAACTTGGTTGGTGAATGACGCGGACATCACAAATGATGGGTGACCCGTCGCATTACCCAAATTCAGTAAGCGGCCCTCGGACAACAGGATCAACCGATGGCCATTTGGCATTTCGATCATATCCACTTGCTCTTTGATGTTGGTCCACTTGTGGTTCTTCAACGCAGCAACTTGGATTTCATTATCAAAATGACCAATGTTTCCCACAATCGCCATGTCTTTCATTTCGCGCATATGCTCGATGCGAATGACGTCTTTATTTCCAGTTGTGGTAATAAAAATATCTGAAGTCGACACGACATCTTCCAGAAGTACGACCTCAAACCCGTCCATGGCGGCTTGAAGGGCGCAGATCGGATCGACTTCGGTGACTTTAACGCGCGCACCGGCACCCCGCAACGACGCCGCCGAGCCTTTGCCCACATCACCATAACCCATAACGACGGCAACTTTACCGGCCATCATCGTGTCCGTGGCGCGACGAATGCCATCAACCAGCGATTCCTTACAGCCGTATTTATTGTCAAATTTGGACTTGGTAACCGAGTCATTCACGTTGATCGCCGGGAATGGCAGCTGTCCTTGCTTCACCAACTCGTATAAGCGATGCACGCCCGTGGTGGTTTCTTCGGACACGCCTTGGATCATGTCACGCTGTTTGGTGAACCAACCGGGCGTCGCTGAGATGCGTTTTTTGATTTGCGCAAACAGATATTCTTCTTCTTCAGACTTTGGGATTGCAATCAGCTCATCTTCGCCGGCCTCGACGCGCGCGCCGATCAGGATATACATCGTCGCATCGCCGCCATCATCCAAGATCATGTTGCAGCCGCCCTCTTCGAACATGAAGATACGGTCCGCATAATCCCAATATTCCTCAAGCGTTTCGCCTTTGATGGCAAATACAGGCGTTCCACCTGCAGCAATAGCAGCGGCGGCGTGGTCCTGCGTTGAGAAGATATTGCAAGACGCCCAGCGCACATCCGCGCCAAGGTCCACAAGAGTTTCGATCAAAACCGCTGTTTGAATGGTCATGTGCAAAGATCCAGCAATTCGCGCGCCCTTTAAGGGTTTGCTCTCACCATATTCTGCCCGCAGCGCCATCAGCCCTGGCATTTCAGTTTCAGCAATATCCAATTCTTTGCGGCCGAACTCAGCCAAAGAGATATCTTTGACGATATAATCTGCGGTCATGTGTGCTTTTCCATCCATGTATTTTGCGCGCGGCCTATCAGTTTGCGCCTTACACATCAATGCGACATCTCAACTTGTAGTTATTCAGGTTTTTCTTGGGGATCGCCTGCGATAAGGTCGACGTATGAAGCAAACTCGTGCATGGCAAAGAATGTTATCCGGGCGCCGGTTGGATCTTTTGGACCCAACGCCCGTCGATATAGAAATTGAAGACATTGCTCATGGGTTGTCCTTTGTGGCGCGCTGGAATGGTCAAACGCGTGGTGAGTTTGCCTATTCTGTCGCCGAACACTCAATTTTAGTGGAAACTCTGTTCGGTCGCATTGTGCCAAATGCCCCTGCGAAATGGCGGTTGGCAGCATTACTTCATGATGCGCCAGAATACGTAATCGGGGACATGATTTCCCCAGTTAAAGCTGCCGTCGGCCCTGGCTATGAAGCGTTGGATGATAGGTTAATGGCCGCAATTCACCTGCGCTTTGGGTTGCCCGCCCAAATCCCCAAGAACATTAAGCGTAAGATCAAGACAGCTGACAAGATAAGCGCTTGGATGGAGGCGACCCAAATTGCGGGATTTTCCACCGAGGAGGCCGATAAATTCTTCAGCCCACCAAACGCTTCGATCCTGCAAGGGTTAGCCATCACACTGCGTCCCCCAATGGAAACTCGTACCGATTTTTTAAAACGGTACAATGCACTGTTAAGCCAAATGACATGACACCCACGATCCGCAAAGCAACCCGATTAGACAGTCGGCAAATGGCAGATTTGTTGAACCGCATCATAAAAGAGGGCGGAACGACCGCATTGGTAAGACCTGTTACAGCTGATGATATCCAAGAATGGCGCATGCGCGACCCGGAACGGTCAACCTGGCAAGTTGCCGTGCTCGACGACGGAGAGATTGTTGGGTTTCAATGGGTAGAACCTGCCGAATATCTTCCAAAAGACGCCGCCGAAATCGCAACATTTGTCAAAGTTGGGCAAACTGGTTTGGGCATTGGATCAGCCCTGTTCCAAGCCACACAAAAAGCAGCTAAAAAATTAGGATACCGTTGGATCAACGCAAATATCCGCAGTGATAATGAGGGCGGCCTTATCTATTATCAAAGCCGCGGGTTTCGCGACTATGACCGATGGGAAGATTACAAGCTTGAATCCGGTGAGATCGTCAACAAGGTCTTGAAACGGTTTGATTTATATTAACGCGGCGACCGTTTTGCCAAGATCCGTTGCAGTGTCCGGCGATGCATCGACAGGCGTCGTGCTGTTTCGCTTACGTTGCGGTCACACAACTCATACACGCGTTGGATATGTTCCCAGCGCACGCGGTCTGCGCTCATCGGGTTTTCAGGGGGCGGAGGCATATCATCGCCGCGCGCCAACAGAGCATTCGTTATGTCGGTTGCGTCTGCAGGCTTGGAAAGGTAATCCGTCGCCCCAATCTTGACCGCAGCCACGGCGGTTGCAATGGCGCCATAGCCGGTCAAAACCACGATGCGGCTGTCCGGACGCTTTTCCCGTAGCAATTCGACGACGTCTAAACCATTGCCATCCTCGAGACGGAGATCCACGACAGCATAGGCAGGCATACGCGAACTTACGATGGATTTTCCTTCTGCAACTGAGCCAGCAGTTTCAATATCGAACCCGCGTTTTTCCATGGCTTTCGCCAAACGACGTAAAAACGGTTCGTCATCATCGACAAGCAGCAATGATCTGTCGTCACCAAGGTCTGCGAATGCTGCATCTGCCATCAAAAAGCCTTTTCATCGGTCTGATATTTCAACAGAATATGCGACTGAAGTGCAGAAGGTCAAACGTCTGGCATGTTTTCTATAAAACAGGCCGTCCGCTCGGCCATCAATTCGGCTGTTACATCCCGGCGAAAGAACTCAACAAAACCGACGTCGGGGAACACCAAATATGTGAAGGTCGAATGGTCCACCAGGTACTCGTCCGTGCCATCATCCTGCGCCTTGTAGTAGGTCTTGTAGGCCCTACTGGCCTGCGCAATTTGCTGGTCTGATCCCGTCAGAGCAATCATCTTTTCATGCATGTTTTCAGCGTAGTCGCTGATAATTTCAGGCGTATCACGACGTGGGTCAATGGTCACAAAAACCGGCGTTGCTGACAGACCCTGTTGCGCCAAAAGATCCACCGCATCCGCATTGCGCGACACATCAAACGGGCAGACATCCGGGCAATATGTGTAGCCGAAATAGACCAACGAAGGTTCCGTAATCACATCAACGTCTGTGACAGTTTGTCCGGACGCATTTACCAACTCAAACGGTCCACCAATGTCGCCCCCGACAACCGTAGACCCCGAACATTGCGCCAAATCATTCGAAGATTGCCCAAAATACCAAGCAACCGACACGGCACCAAGTACCACAATACTAGCGCCAACAGCTAAAGCACGAAGCATAATCAGGATCCTTTGGTTAGTTTGCACAAACGCAAGGCTAGCCTTATCAGGGATGACAATTGTTTCAACCAGATCGGGATCACAATGAGCTTACAAGATGCACTGCCCGATACGTCTCAGGGTAAACCCTTGCCAGTCTTTAGCGGTCGCGATCGCAGCAGTTGGGTACGGTTACGCACTTTGATCCTACTGCGCTGGGTGGCGATTGTGGGTCAGATTGTTGCGCTCACAGTCGCCCAGCGTGTGTATGGGTTACAGCTGGAAATGGGTCTGTGCTATTTGGCCGTCGGCATTTCAGTCATCGGCAACCTATTTGCGATTTTCATTTTCCCAGAAAACAAACGACTGAGCGAAGGGCAGAACTTTCTACTGGTGCTGTTCGATCTGCTGCAACTTGGATTCTTGCTGTTTCTAACCGGAGGTTTGCACAACCCCTTTGCGCTGTTGCTGCTGGGACCTGTCACCATCAGCGCATCAATTTTAACGCTGCGACCATTTGTGATCATGGGCAGCACGGCGATTGTGATTGCGTCGTTGCTGGCAGAGTACTATCTGCCGCTGCGCACAGAACAGGGTCTAACACTGGAAATTCCAGAGCTTTTCCTGTTTGGTCATTGGCTTGCGCTCATAATTGCTGTCATGTTTTTTGGGGCCTATTCCCGTCGTGTAACCAACGAAATGCATTCGATGGCGGATGCTTTGACGGCCACGCAGATGGCGCTGGCGCGAGAACAAAAACTGACAGATTTGGGGGGCGTCGTCGCTGCTGCTGCGCATGAGCTTGGGACACCTTTGGCGACGATAAAGCTGACCAGTGCTGAATTGATCGAAGAGTTGGATGATCATCCCGAACTGCGCGAAGATGCTGCGCTGATCCGACAGCAGGCTGACCGATGCCGGGACATTTTACGAAACATGGGCCGCGCAGGCAATGATGATGTACATCTGCGCCAAGCACCACTCAGTGCGTTGATTGAAGAAGCCGCCCAACCTCACGAGGGTCGCGGTGTTGAAATTGACTATCGACTTACGCCACGCGAAGGGCAAAACACGCCGCAGCCTTCTGTATTGCGAAAACCCGAAATTATTCACGGCTTGCGAAATCTTATTCAAAATGCTGTCGATTTCGCCGAGTCACAGATCACCATCGAAGGCGCGTGGGATTTGCAAGAGATTTCGATTCGAATCTCAGATAACGGTCCCGGTTTTCCCACACACATTATTGGGCGTATCGGAGACCCGTTTATGCGCCAAGCGCGCCGATCTGCGAACGCTGAAACGAAATCGCGCCCCGAATATGAAGGCATGGGCTTGGGGTTGTTCATTGCTAAAACCCTCCTGGAACGCACAGGGGCCGAGCTGATCTTCGCCAATGGCCGCGATGCAAGTGAAGAGATTTCCAAGCGTACCAATGATCTTGGGGCAATTGTCGAAGTAAACTGGCCACGAATTGTGATTGATGCCAAAGAACATAGAAGTTCCGTAAGGTCAGCTTTAAATCCTAAAATAACGTCCTAGCCCTTAAAGAATCGTTAACCAATTTTACCGAAAATGTTCGCCGGTAACAAAGGTCTGTGGAATGCTGCTTTCAGACGCCACGTTGGGGCTCATCTTTGGGTTGGTGACGGCGATAATAGTACTTTGGTGGGTGATGCGGGTATCTCCCTCACCAAAGGCAAACGTACCCAAAGACGATGCTGGTTTAAGCTTTCTATTTGAGGAAAGCAGATTAATCGATGCATCTGATGAAGCTGAAGCGCTCTTGGCGTCTTCGAACGAGTCCTCTGATTGGGCCGGGGTTACGCGCCTTTTTCGATCCCGATTTCTTTTGCCCGACGAAGACCTTCAGCCACCCGAACGGGACGGCGTTGAATATTTCGGCGCACGCGATACTACGGACGGTGGCGTTTTAGAAATTCGTCGTGCAGGCAGACGGATCCGTGTAGATTTGTCGACCCCGGAAGATTCCAGTGGGTCCTATAGCCACAAGCTGCACATCATGAAGGAAGAGCTTTTAACACTAAAAAGCGCTAATGACGTGGCCCCGTTCCCAATTTGGCAAGTGCACAAAAACGGTGACATTGGCTGGCACAACCCTGCATATACGAAACTATACAAACATGTGTTTCGGCATGCGCCACAAGAGACTGTACCCCTGTTCCGTGTGCCAGATCCAAAACTTGAAATTGGTGCCACCCGACGCGTGCCCGTAACACCACCAAATACCCGGCAAACTGTTTGGTATGACGTTCAACGCATCGATACAAAAGATGGCGACTTTTATTCTGCAGTTGACGCCAACGCTATTGTTCGCGCTGAAGCTGCCCAACGGAATTTCGTGCAAACACTGGCAAAGACCTTTGCACATCTGCCCATCGGATTGGCTATCTTCGACGACAATAGACAGCTGGTTCTATTTAACCCTGCCGTGATTGATTTGACTGGCCTTGGCGCAGATTTCCTAAGTTCACGCCCGAACTTGTTGTCCTTCTTTGATGAGCTTCGCAATCAGCGCCTGATGCCTGAACCAAAGAATTACAACTCATGGCGCCAGCAAATCGCAGACCTGGTCGCGGCAGCAGCAGATGGACGCTATTCGGAAACATGGACGCTTGACTCTGGGCGTACCTATCGCGTGAATGGCCGACCTCATCCAGATGGCGCGATCGCCTTCTTGATCGAAGATATCAGCGCCGAAGTGTCTTTGACGCGGCGTTTTCGTGCCGAGCTTGAACTGAGCCAATCAGTTTTGGACAACCTAGAATCCGCCATCGCCGTATTTTCTTCAAGCGGCGTACTAACTGTATCCAATGAAGCTTATCGCAAGCTGTGGGCCGTTGATCCTGATAGCAGCTTTGCGGAAGTGACAATCATTGACTGCTTGCGCGATTGGCAAGACCAAAGCAAGGCGTCCCCCGTTTGGGGAGACCTTCGCGATTTCGTTCTAGAATTCGGAGAACGCAGCGCCTGGAGCGAAGACGTCAAGCGCGCGGATGATGCTTTGCTGATCGTCGATGCCGTTCCCTTGGTGTCCGGTGCCACCATGATCCGCTTCCAAACACCTGAAACAATTGGCGCAGACAGGCTACGTGCAGAAGAATTGAGCGCGGACAACTCTTGAAGCTGCCGACCAGCCAGATACTCTGGTTGAATGACAGAAGTATTGTTCCACCGTCACATGATCGATCCAACTGCCACTGCACAATTCGCGCAGGCCATGGCAACCGTCATCGCACCAGGTGACTGCTTCCTGTTAGAAGGAAATATCGGCGCCGGTAAAACGTTCTTCGCCAGATGCCTTATACAGTCTTTGCTTTGCACACCAGAAGACGTACCGTCGCCAACCTTTACTTTGGTACAAACCTACGACACTCAAAAAGGCCCAGTCCACCATACAGATTTGTATCGACTAAGCTCGTCAGACGAGTTGATTGAACTTGGCTTGTTGGATGCATTAGAGACGGATATCTGCCTTATTGAATGGCCAGATCGACTGGGCGGGGACGCTCCCAAAACGGCCCTTACTTTGTCATTTTCCAGAGGCTCACAGCCTGACGCGCGTTCGATTAATATTTCGGGCAAATCTGCACATTGGGATGATCGCTTAACGGGGCTTTTGAATGACTAGTCGAACTTCACAAATGCATCACTTTCTGGCGCAATCCGGATGTGACCTGACGACCGTAAAGATGGTTGCCGGAGACGCGTCGCACCGAAAGTACTTTCGTGTTGCGCACAACGGGCGCTCGACCATTTTGATGGACTCAGACCCGTCCAAAGGCGATACAATCTCGCCTTTTCTGAAAGTCGCCGCGATTTTACGAGCTGCAGGACTTACACCTCCCGAGATTTATCAGCAGGATATTCCGCAAGGATTCCTCTTGCTTGAAGATCTAGGTGATGGCTTGTTGGCTCGGATCCTTAAACGGGATCCATCGCAAGAAGTCGCGCTTTATGAAGCCGCTACAGATGTATTGGTCCATTTACACCAGGCAAAGACACCAGATCTGGACACCTATAACAGTCACCGCAGCGCGCCTTTGGCGATGCTTGCTTGGGAATGGTACGCTCCGCAATTCTTCAAGCTGGATACATCGGCAAACATGACTGGTTATCACTTTCTGCAAAAGCTGTTAGATCCGCTGGACGCAGATCTTAGCGTTTTGATCCACAGAGACTACCATGCTGAAAACTTATTGTGGTTGCCCGAGAGGAGCAGCCTGAAGAAAGTCGGTTTACTCGATTTCCAAGACGCGATGTTGGGGCATCCCGCTTATGATTTGGTGTCCATCCTACAAGACGCGCGCCGAGACGTCACCACAGGCACGCAAACTCAAATGCTCACTCGGTTCATCAAAGCATCCAGTTCTGATCCGGCGAAATTCACTGAGGCCTACCATATACTTGGTCTACAAAGGAATTTGCGGATTTTGGGTGGGTTTGCCAGGTTGCGCATACGAGACGCAAAAACATCTTACGTCGATCTGATACCCCGTGTTTGGGCCTATATCTTGACCAACTTAGAGGCCCTGGAAAGATCGGACCTTACCAAATTCATTACAGGTACGCTTCCCATGCCTACGCCCGAACGCCTAGCGTCGCTTAAGGTGTTATCGAAGTGACACTGCAATCCGCCATGATTTTCGCAGCTGGTTTCGGGACGCGTATGCGGCCGCTGACAGAAAACTTGCCAAAACCAATGGTTCCGGTTTTGGGGCGACCAATGATCGACTATGCCATCAAGCTAGCCCGCTCTGCTGGGGCTACAAACATAGTCTCTAATCTGCACTATAAGCCTGACAGCTTACGCACACACCTTGAACAGCAAAACATAATGACTGTGTTAGAGCATCCTGATATCTTGGACACAGGTGGCGGGTTACGAAATGCGTTGCCACTGTTTGCGCAAGACACCATCTGGTCGATGAATCCTGATGCAATTTGGCAAGGCCCAAATCCTTTGACGCTCGCAAAGAACAACTGGCGACCCGACAAGATGGATGCACTTTTGGTCTGCATAGAGCCTAATAGAGCTTTGAGTACTTCAAGCATGGGTGATTTCAAGATAAATCCCGAAGGTCAAGTCACACGCGGCCCTGGTTTTGTTTTCGGTGGCGTTCAGATCTTGAATACAAGACGGCTTGTCGAAATCAAAGAAGTGTCCTTTTCGCTTAATGCCCTTTGGGATCAGCTAATTGCCGAAGGGCGCTGTTACGCATCTGTATACACTGGCAAATGGTGCGATATCGGAACCCCCGAAGGTATTCCAGTTGCTGAGAATTTATTGCAACAACAGCCATATGTTTGAGCCATTAGACCCTCATCCCCGCGTTTTTGGACAGCCTTTGGGGACTGATTTTGCCAAATCTGTTGTTTCAGGGCTAAAACAACGACAGTTAGATCACGAACCAGAACAAATGGCGCGTGTCACTTTAATCGTGAACACATCGCGTATGGCACGACGCATAAAATCGCTGTTTCTCGAAAATGCGCCCGGATTCTTGCCCCGAATCTTACTGCTAAGCCATATAGAAACTCTGTTACCGCATTCCGCGCCAGAACTTCCACGACCGGCTATCCAAAGACGCTTGCAATTGGCACAATTGATTGCGCCCGTCTTGAAGGATTACCCAGAGCTTGGATCGCAAAATTCCTTGTTTGCACTGGTGGACTCTTTAGCAAGCCTTTTAGATGAAATGCAGGGCGAAGGTGTGGATGTCGATACGGTATCCAATTTGGACGTTTCGGATCAGTCCGGACACTGGCAAAACGCGCAAACACTTATCAAAATTGCGTATGAATACGCAGTCTCTATCGAAACAGGCCAAGATGCAGAAGCCCGTCAGCGGCAAATTACCTTGGACTTGATCGCGCACTGGTCCTTACATCCGCCGCGAGATCCAATTATATTGGCGGGCTCTACCGGATCTCGTGGAACCACTGCCACGCTTATGACGGCGATCTGCGAATTGCCCCAGGGTGCAATCATCTTGCCTGGATTTGATACATCTCTACCGCATTCAGTTTGGCAAATGTTAACCGACCCGATGACGGGCGAGGATCATCCCCAGTATCGTTTTGCGCGTTTGATGCAGACCCTAAACATTACAAATAGCCAAGTTAGAGAGTGGTACAGATCCAAACCTGTCACAAAGGATCGAAATTCCATCCTGTCTTTAGCACTGCGCCCAGCACCAGTTACGGACGCTTGGCTAACAGAAGGGCCGACGCTACCCGATATAAATGCCTCATTGACCGGGATCACCCTTGTTGAAGCGCAAAGCCAAAGACTTGAGGCGCTTACAATTGCTATGCGTCTTCGAAAAGCTGCAGAGGACGGGCAATCAGCTGCTTTGATCACCCCCGATCGGCTGTTAACAAGGCAAGTAGCGGCCGCTTTGGATCGTTGGGACATACAGGCAGATGACAGTGCCGGGGCGCCACTGCATCTGTCTGCGCCAGGTCGATTTTTGCGTCACATCGCCGATCTTATGTCACGCCAGCTGGATGCTGAGTTGCTGCTTACGGTACTCAAACATCCATTGACTCAAAGCAGCGACACCAACCCAAAGCATGGGCTTTTCACACAGCAACTTGAACTAGAAATCCGCAGAACCGGTATTCCTTACCCCGATAAGGAAAGCCTAGCCAAAGCCGTTCAACTTTTGCAAAGTAAGGTCTCTAATAAGACGGAACTATCCACTTGGGGTGATTGGTTGATATCGTCGTTCACGACGTTACCCGAAACGAAACATCAAACACTTGACCATTGGGTCGCGTGTCACCGCAGTTTAGCCGAACTTATTGCCAATGGATCTAAGACTGGTTCCGGCGGGCTGTGGGACAAGGCCGCCGGCCGTTCGGCTTTAGCCGTTCTAGATGAATTGCAAGAAAACTCGGAATTTTCTGCGCCCTTGCCTGTGCACGACTATCATCAATTGATGTATCGGTCATTGGCCCAAAGTGAAGTGCGTGATCGAGATGCGCCACATCCTGACTTGATGATTTGGGGAACTTTGGAAGCTCGTGTTCAAGGTGCTGATCTGGTAATTTTGGGCGGTCTAAACGAAGGGTCTTGGCCAGAAGCAGTCACAGCAGATCCCTGGCTCAATCGAACAATGCGCCGGGACGCGGGATTGCTTCTTCCCGATCGGCGGATTGGCCTTTCCGCCCACGACTTTCAACAGGCAGCCGCGGCGCCCGAGGTCTGGTTTACACGCTCTTTGCGCTCCGATGACACCGAAACAGTTCCATCCCGTTGGATAAATCGCCTTACTAACCTAATGGAAGGCCTGCCAGAACGGAATGGTCCAAAAGCTTTAGAAAAAATGAAAGGGCGCGGACTTGAATGGATAAGGCGCGCGCAAACACTGCAGGCTGTGGCAAGTGTACCGCCCGCAAAACGGGCTGCGCCAAAGCCGCCTGCTATCTCTCGCCCTCGCGACTTTTCTGTGACTGAAATAAAGACGCTAATCCGCGATCCTTACGCAATCTACGCGAAACACTGTCTTCAATTGCGCCAGTTAGAGCCAATTTTGCAGGAACCTGATGCCCCGGTGCGTGGCATAGTCATTCATAAAATTATGGAGTCCTTTATCCAAGGTATTATGGCAGATCGCGAGTTGCTGACGACCCAATACCTTATGGAAACTACGGACCATGTTCTGATGCAAGATGCTCCTTGGCCAACCGCTCGGGCTATGTGGCGTGCTCGCATTGAGCGCATCGCGGACTGGATTGTAGAAACTGAAAGCGCGCGCTTGGAACGTGGAACACCCTTTGCGCTTGAAGCAGCTGCGCGTGGAACCCTTTCCTTGCCAGAGATTGGCGGTTCTATTCGAGCCCGTGCCGACCGTATTGATCTGACGGATACGGGTGAGGCCATTCTGTACGACTACAAAAGCGGATCCGTTCCAACCACGCGCGAGCAAAAATACTTCGACAAACAGATGTTATTAGAAGCGGCCATTCTAGAGGCTGGCGGGTTTCCTAAGATTGGCCCTAAGACGGTTTTGGACGCTGTGTACCTTGGAATGGGAACGACTCCGAAACACGCCTCAGCTCCTTTAGATGAAATCCCGTCCACGGCAGTCCTTAAGGAACTTATCGATCTGATTCGTGAATATTTGGACCCTAATCAGCACTTTTTGTCACGTCGAATGGTTCGATCTGAAACTGATAGCGGTGCATTTGATCACCTTGCGCGCCACGGTGAATGGGACGATACCGACGCGCCAGACGGGGATGGTCTATGACGGTCATACAAGACGAGGCCTCGCAGGCTCAAATCAACGCCGCAGACCCTGCGGGATCTACATGGCTGGCAGCGAATGCAGGGTCTGGCAAAACTCGGGTGCTCACAGATCGGGTCGCACGGTTGTTGTTGCAAGGGGTCGATCCACAGCAAATTCTGTGTCTAACTTACACAAAAGCAGCTGCCAGTGAGATGCAAAACCGTCTTTTTAAGCGCCTGGGTGCGTGGGCGATGCAGTCAGAAACTCAGCTGAGGGATGCTTTGACTGCACTTGGTGAAGATACATATGTGACACAGTCTCAATTGGCTCATGCCCGCACACTATTTGCCCGCGCCATTGAAACACCTGGTGGTTTGAAAATTCAAACTATCCATTCATTCTGTGCGAGCCTACTTAGGCGATTTCCCCTTGAAGCTGGCGTCAATCCACAATTCGAAGAAATGGAAGGGCGCGCGGCACAATTGCTACAAGCCCAAATTGTAGACGACATGCTTAGCGGAGCTGACAAGCATGCAGTTTCCAACATGTTGAAGGCCTATACCGGCGCAGAGTTCGATCTATTTCTGGCTGAAATTGTGTCACAGCAGGATTTACTGAAAACTCACGTTACGCGTGATGATATTTTGGAATCCGTCGGACTTCCGCCCAGCTTTGAACCAACTGACATTGTAAAAGCTATTTTCACGGGGGATGAAAATGCCCTTTTAGAGCGTGTTATCGCGAAACTTTCTTGTATGGCAACGACGACAGATCAGAAGATTGCCAAAGCCCTAAGCCAAATAGAAAGCTTCGATTTCGATCATTTAACCCAACTTGAGCAAGCAGTCCTGACACAAGCTGGCCAGCCGCTAAAGCGCTTTTCTGCAGCTAAAGTCCAAGAAGCGCTTGGTGCCGACGCAGGGCCAATGCAAAACTTTGTAAATCGCGTTGCTGACGGCCAAAACCTTCGTAAAGCTTGGTTTGCAACCCTAAAGACGGAAGCCCTTCATAACTTTGCTACGCCCTTTATCAGGCTTTATGAAAAGGAAAAGCAAGCGCGGGGATGGTTAGACTTTGATGATCTAATTTCGCGGACACGGGGTCTTTTACGCAACTCGGATGTCGCTGCCTGGGTACTATACCGCTTAGATGGCGGTGTTTCACACATGTTGGTAGATGAAGCTCAAGATACAAGTCCCGCTCAATGGGACGTTATCCGCCTTCTCACGCAAGAATTCTCAAGCGGTCAAGGCGCACATGACAACAAGCAACGCACCTTATTCGTTGTTGGAGACAAGAAGCAGTCAATTTATTCTTTTCAAGGCGCTGATCCTGAAGAATTTGATCGAATGGAGCGCGAATTCGGTGAAAAACTCGAAGCTGCTTCCCAGCCCTTTTCTAGCCGGTCTCTGCAGTTTTCGTTTCGCTCTTCAGACGCCATCTTACGGCTTGTAGACGCTACTTTTGATAGAGACATCCAAGCAGGATTTACACCCGATCAACGACATCGAGCTTTTCACAAGAACCAACCCGGACGTGTGGACTTGTGGCCGGTCGTCTCAAAAAGTCCTGCAAGCGAAGAAACGCACTGGACAGACCCCATTGATCACGTTCCAGACACACATCATCAGGTTGTCTTAGCCCGTCAAATTGCGGATCAGATTGCAACAATGCTGGGCAGCGAAAAGCCGTCATATCTTCCTGTCAAAGACGTTTTATCCAACGAGTATCAATTTCGGCGGGTGTTGCCCGGTGACATTATGATTTTGGTGCAACGGCGATCCAGATTATTCCATGAGCTTATTAGAGCCTGTAAGCATCATGGGCTACCCATCGCCGGGGCAGATCGACTGCGTGTTGGTGCAGAACTGGCCGTGCGGGATCTATTAGCTTTACTATCATTTTTGGCGACGCCCGAAGACAGCTTGTCACTTGCGACCATTCTACGATCGCCCCTGCTCGGGTGGACCGAAACAGAGCTTTTTGAACTGGCGCATGGTCGCAAAGAACCATTTTTGTGGGAAACCTTACGCAAAGCGGCCGCTGAACATCCCCATACAGTCGCTTTTTTGCAAGATCTACGCAGTCAAATCGACTTTCTCAGGCCCTATGAATTGCTAGAGCGTATTCTTACCCGTCACCGTGGGCGGGATTCATTGTTGGCGCGCTTAGGCCTGGAGGCTGAAGATGGAATAGATGCGTTGTTGTCACAGGCTTTGGCCTATGAACGTGTGTCAGTCCCTAGTTTGACCGGTTTTTTAATCTGGGCGCGCTCCGATGATTTGGAAATCAAAAGGCAAGCGGACAGCTCCGGTGACCTTATTCGCGTAATGACCGTTCATGGCTCGAAGGGTTTAGAAGCCCCTATCGTAATTCTGCCGGATTGCGAAAAACGCGACATCAAGATCCGCGATTCACTGTTGAAAGGCTCTAAATCGGTCGTTTGGAAAGTGTCAAAACAAGATCAACCAAAAGCAATAGCAGACCTGATAGAAGTCCGAAAAGCGTCCGAAAAGCGTGAGCGCGCCAGATTGCTTTATGTCGCTATGACACGCGCTGAAAGTTGGTTGATCATCGCGGCAAGTGGCGATCTTTGTAAAGAAGGGTCGGATTGGTACAGCACCGTCCAACGCGGATTAAACGCCGTTGGCGCGGTTCAACATCGCTTCAAGACCGGTGATGGTTTGCGCTATCAGCAGGGGAGTTGGTCAGGAATATGCGTTCCGGCAAAAGAATCCACAGACACTAATATAACCAAGTTAGAGACTTTTTTTCATGCTCCTCTTACTGTTATTCCAGCGCGGGAAACAGCCTTGTCTCCATCTGACTTAGGCGGCGCCAAAGCGATCCCATCACCGGATGGATTGGATGAAGAAACAGCCAAGAGTCGCGGGGCGTTCGTGCATGCTCTTTTGGAACACCCCAATCAAACGCTAAAAGATCCAATTGATTTATCTCCAGACATTATTGATGCCGCCCGAAAGGAAGCACATCGCGCAATCAACGCAGATCATCTTAAATGGTTATTTAGTCACGAAAACCTCAGCGAAGCGACGGTTCACGGTGTCATCGACGGCATTCCGATACTTGGAATTGTTGACCGACTCATCGTGACAAAGGCCAAGGTAACGGTGGTGGACTTTAAAACCAATAACGCTATCCCCGACAGCCCTGATGCCTGCCCAGAAGGTATTTTGCGCCAGATGGGTGCCTACCACATTATCTTGCAGCAAATATATCCAGATCGGTTCATTGAGACGGGAATTCTATGGACGGCCACCGCGACCTACATGCCGCTTTCACAAAAAACAGTGATCTCAGCGCTGGAAAGATCCCCGTACCTTGACGCCGGTCCTGCCGGTTCTTAGGTTCCGCCCGTAACGCCACCATATCAGGAGACATGCATGGCTACGGTATCAGTAACGGACGACACCTTCGACGCAGAGGTGCGAAACTCCGAGATCCCCGTCGTGGTGGATTTCTGGGCAGAGTGGTGCGGCCCCTGCAAACAAATCGGCCCAGCGTTGGAAGAGCTTTCTGACGAGCTGAACGGCAAGGTCAAAATTGCCAAAGTGAACGTTGACGACAACCCAAACTCGCCTGCCCAAATGGGCGTACGCGGCATTCCGGCCTTGTTTATCTTCAAGGATGGTCAAGTCGTTTCAAACATGGCGGGCGCAAAACCAAAAGCTGCGCTGCAAAGCTGGATCGAAGACTCTATTTGATTTGAAAGAGCTTCGAACACCGCGGGCCCTTCTGGGGCCCGTTTTTGTTTGCAAAGTCACGGTTTCAATCCGATAAAATCCCAAAGATGAGGATATCGATGCAAAGCGATACATTTCCAGGATGGCATGGCACCACAATCATTGGTGTAAAAAAGGGTGGCAAGGTCGTGATTGCCGGCGACGGTCAAGTGTCTTTGGGGCAGACCGTCATTAAAGGCACCGCACGCAAAGTGCGGCGTCTTTCCCCAGGGGGACATGATGTGGTCTGCGGATTTGCTGGATCAACCGCAGACGCGTTCACGTTGTTAGAACGGCTTGAGGTCAAGCTAGAGGCAACCCCCGGTCAATTGGCACGCGCCTGCGTCGAGTTAGCAAAGGACTGGCGGACGGACAAATATCTTCAAAAGTTGGAAGCTATGCTGATTGTGAGTGATGGCGCTGAACTCTTTGTTATTACAGGTGCGGGTGATGTGTTAGAGCCTGAACATGACGTAACAGCGATCGGATCTGGCGGAAATTATGCTCTCGCTGCTGCGCGTGGCATGATGGATTCGGATAAAGATGCAGAAGCTATCGCTCGGGATGCGATGGCCATTGCAGCGGATATCTGTGTTTATACAAACGGAAAATTGACCGTTGAGGAGATCTCAGCATGACCGATCTAACACCCAGAGAAATCGTATCCGAGCTAGATCGATTCATTATTGGCCAAAACGATGCCAAGCGTGCCGTTGCCGTAGCATTGCGAAACCGTTGGCGGCGTAAGCAATTGGCGGATGATTTGCGCGACGAGGTCTACCCGAAAAACATCCTAATGATCGGCCCTACTGGCGTCGGAAAGACCGAAATTAGTCGGCGCTTGGCGAAACTGGCACGCGCGCCGTTTCTGAAAGTTGAAGCCACCAAGTTCACAGAAGTTGGCTATGTGGGCCGGGACGTTGAACAGATTATCCGCGACCTTGTCGATTCTGGCATAGCTATGACACGCGATCTGATGCGCGAGGACGTCAAAGCAAAGGCCTATGCTGCAGCGGAAGAACGTGTGATCGACGCCATTGCCGGAACTGATGCTCGGGAAGGCACCCGCGCAATGTTTCGTAAAAAACTGAAAACTGGTGAGCTTGACGATACAGTAATCGAGCTTGAATTGACGGACACATCGAATCCAATGTCGTCGATGGAAATCCCGGGCCAACCGGGCTCTAATATGGGAATGATGAACCTTGGCGATCTATTTGGAAAAGCATTTCAAGGCCGCACAGTCAAACGCAAGCTAACTGTCGCCGACAGTTATGAGGTCCTAATCAGCGATGAGGCGGACAAACTACTCGATGATGAACAAGTCACACGCGTCGCACTGGAAGCGGTTGAGCAAAATGGCATCGTGTTTCTGGACGAAATCGACAAAGTCGCGACGCGACAGGATGCGCGCGGTGGTGAGGTCAGCCGTGAAGGCGTTCAGCGCGATTTGTTACCTTTGATCGAGGGCACAACAGTTAGTACAAAGCATGGGACAGTTAAAACAGACCACATACTATTCATCGCATCCGGCGCATTTCACATAGCTAAGCCTTCAGATCTACTGCCAGAATTACAAGGTCGTTTGCCCATTCGCGTCGAACTGCGTGCCTTGACAGAAGATGATTTCGTTCGAATTCTAACAGAAACTGACAACGCGCTGACCTTACAGTACACCGCGTTGATGGGGACTGAAGACGTCACTGTGGAATTTACCAGCGACGGTATCGCGGCTTTGGCGAAAATTGCAGCAGATGT
Source organism: Paracoccaceae bacterium (assembly GCA_045106335.1). Classification (GTDB taxonomy): domain Bacteria; phylum Pseudomonadota; class Alphaproteobacteria; order Rhodobacterales; family Rhodobacteraceae; genus Aliishimia. Next base: position 31,839 of record JBGCEM010000041.1, read on the forward strand.
GAACCAATCCGTCGAAAACATTGGCGCGCGTAGGCTCTATACTGTGATGGAGCGGGTGTTCGAGGACCTATCCTTTGCAGCGCCAGACCGAGCAGGAGATCACGTCACTGTGGATGACGCCTTCGTTCAAGAACATTTGGGCGAGCTGACAAAGTCTACAGATGTCAGCAGATATGTCTTGTAACATGGCGCTTCAAGACGGGCAGGCTTGGTTATGTGTTTCTAACTTGGTCTATGTAGGTTCGCTTTGCGTTGCAAAACCAGCGCAAACAAGGTGAAAACACTTCCATTCCTGCGCGAAAATGCAAACTGGCTTGGCGCAGGGGCACTGTTAACCTTTCTATCCTCGTTCGGGCAAACATATTTCATTTCTCTATTTTCCGCTGAAATTCGTTCTGAATTCGGACTAAGCGATGGCGATTGGGGCGCGATCTATGGGATGGGAACGCTTGCCTCGGCAACCGTCATGGTCTGGGCAGGCGGCTTGGCCGATAAATTTCGGACACGCCAGCTGGGGTTCGCGGTTTTGGGCGGCCTATCTTGCGCTTGCTTGATCATGGCTCTTAACCCCTACCCCACGATCCTGATCTTTAGCGTTTTTTTACTTCGGTTCTTTGGACAAGGAATGGCCAGCCATACGGCTGTTGTTGCAATGTCGCGTTGGTTTGATGCGACACGGGGCCGGGCATTGGCGGTCTGTGGGTTAGGCTTCACATTCGCGGAAGCTCTTTTTCCGATCCTCTGCGTCAGTCTTTTGGTGTTTATCGACTGGAGACTGATCTGGGGCGGCGCTTGCCTTATTGCGCTTCTTGGGATCCCACTTCTAACGGCATTGCTAAAAACTGAGCGTCATCCAATGCAAACTTCCGAATTGATGCAAAACACAGGCATGCTTGGCAAACATTGGACCCGCCAGAACGTACTACGCAACCCATTGTTCTGGCTTATGATTCCTGCTTTGTTAGGACCATCAGCCTTTAATACCGCCTTCTTTTTTCATCAAGTCCATTTTGCCGACATTAAAGGTTGGAGCCATTTGACCTTAGTCGCTGCTTTCCCGATTTATACCGCGTCTGCTGTGCTCGCGATGCTGATATCCGGCCGCGCATTAGATCGCTTTGGCACGGCGCGTTTGTTACCATTTTATCAGGTACCTATGGTGTTCGCGTTTATAGTTTTTAGCGCAGCGGACAGTTTTGGGATGTTCACTTTCGGCTTAGTACTGCTTGCCATAACCAGCGGTGCCAACGCCACATTGCCGAATGCTTTTTGGGCAGAATTTTATGGAACCCAGCATTTAGGTGCAATTAAGTCGATGGCCACAGCAATCATGGTGCTAGGGTCTGCGATTGGGCCAATTTTAACAGGTGTCTTGATCGACCGACATGTCGAACTGGAAAGCCAGTATTTTTGGGTTGGCATGTTCTTCGGAATGACAACGATCTTGATGTGGATCGGGATTTGGATCTATCGGGACCTACGCAAATAAACGTAGTACGCCCCGCCGCCTCCGTGGCTCATATGGGCTTGAGTGACTTGTAAGACGACGGAAGACAAGGGCGGTAAACGCAACCATTCGGGGACTTGATGTCGTAGAACACCATGGCGCACGGGGATTGGTCCGCCATCGTCCCGTTGTTTGCCCTTACCGGTGATAACCAAAAGCAGCCTTTTGCCTGAGCCATTCGACGCCATCACGAACTTATTGAGCGCATTGTGGGCTCGTTCCAGGGTCATCCCATGCAAATCAATTCGCGCGTCGGGTCTTAATTTGCCGCGTTGCATTTTCTTATAGGCTTTCCGATCCATCGCAACTGGCTGATCCTGAAGACTTTGCTGCAAAGTCGGTGCAAGATTGTCCCGCATGGGACGTTTGCCACCCATCAAAGTCGGAGTGTCCTTTATCACGAACTGTGAGTTGTCAGGTTTCGGTGCTGGTTTTGGTGGCATGCCCAGATCTGCCGGCATTGCGCGCTCAATCGGCGCGACGCGTTGTGCCACCTGTTTCCATAGGTCAAGCTCTTCTGGTCGCAGCTTTCGACCCTTCATATCGCACTTTCAGGTAGCAAAGCATAAGCGCGTTGAATTGGCATTAAGGTCATCATCCGACCGGGGTCTTTCAGCTGCCCGGCTTGTCGGCCCGCAGCATCACCCGTACCAAAAAATATATCTGCGCGCTGTGCGCCTTTGATCGCGGAACCTGTATCCTGAGCAATCATCAGCCGCCTCAAAGGGTTTGCACCGTCTTTTTCGATCCACACTGGCGAGCCCAATTGTGTGAAAGCGGGATCTACCGCAATACTGCGCATTGTTGTGATGGATCGGTTCATCGCCCCTAATGGCCCCTTGTTAGCAGGAACCCGGTTTACTTCGCGAAAAAACACGTAAGACGGATTGTGATACAGCAAGTCCTGCCCCGCAGCCGGGTTGCGTCGCACCCAGTTTTTGATCACATCCGCGCTGACTTGGTGGCTATTATACGTGCCACGCCGCACAAGCTCTTGACCAATGGATCGGTATGGGTGTCCGTTTGATCCGGCGTACCCCACCCGCACAACTCCACCTTCAGCCAACTTTATTCGACCAGATCCTTGGATTTGCAAGAAAAAGAGTTCCACTGGATCATCTACCCATGCAATTTCTAGGCCGCGGCCTTCTAAGACTTTGCCCTCAAGCAAGGCACGTCGGGTTAGCCATGGTTTGTTTGCTGCTTCGCGTGGAAAGCTGTAGACCGGATATCTAAATCGGGCGGATCGGCTTCGAGATCCCGTCAGTTCTGGTTCAAAATATCCTGTAAAAAGACCATTTTTTCCGTCTTCAATTAGAACCGGAACAAAAAACAGCTCAAAGAAAGCGCGCGCATCAGTCTGATCCCGGGACACAGCACATAATGCGCGCCAATCCGAGCCCTCTAAATCCTGACAGGTGTTACCAAAGGTTTGAAGCGCCGTTGCGTGATCATCATCCAACCAGCCGTCTAATTCATCATATGAAAGGATTGAATACTTCACGTCAGACGCAAATGACGGGACTGGTAACAGCCCCGCCGCTAGGATCGCCCAACAAACCGCGACCGCTATGCGTCTGTTGAAACCAAAAGCCAATTTGGATCATCACTACCCATGGTTCTTGCGAACGACCAGGTATCTTTTTGCCGCTTGATTTCTGTTGTCGAGCCTTCAATGATTTCACCGGTGCTGTCGCGCACTGCAGATGTCAATTCGCCTACAAAACGGATTGCCACTTCTGCTTCACCCGTATCCTCGTCATAGGTCGCATCTGACAAGCTTACCTCGCGGATGCCGATAAACTCAGCCTCGATATTTAGGCCTCGTTCATTTCGGGCTTCGACAACCTCAGAGAACGTTTCATAGATATCTTCGGCCATAAACGGCTTGATATCCTCCAGTTCACCGCGCTCAAATCCCATAACGATCATTTCATACGCGCCACGGGCACCTTGCAGAAGATCACCGACCATAAAACTAGGTTCGATTTCTTTCATCGCATATAGCGCTTTAGCAGCGGGGGTGTCTTCGTCAACGTGGTCAACCACATCGCGGTCTGGACCACCTTCAATGACTTCAAAATCATGACGGCGCTGGGTGGATTGCGGTGCTTCCGCCGACGGGGGACGCTCATAGCCTTCTCGGGTACCCAAAACATTTTTCAGGCGCAAAATCAGAAAGACAGCAATACCAGCAAGAACAAGTAGCTGGATCAGGGACGAATTCATCGGAACCTCATGTCGCAAACGTGGCAAAAGCCAGGGTAACCTCTTATGTAGGTGCAGGGTCGGTGCAAGTCCACTGGTCCAAACATTAAAGGAGGCTAAGCCGATGTGGCTTTTGATCGCATTTATTGCAATTCCGTTGGTTGAAATCGCTTTATTTATACAAGTGGGCGGCGCAATTGGACTTTGGTCAACACTACTTATTGTGGTGATCACAGCAATTTTGGGCACATATTTGGTCAGACAACAAGGCACACAAGTGCTTGGGCAGTTGAAAAACCAAATGTCGGAAATGCGGGATCCCACTGAAGCTTTGGTACACGGTGCGATGATTGTTTTTTCCGGTGCGTTGCTGTTGACCCCCGGTTTTTTCACCGACGCGGTCGGTTTTGCGCTTTTGATTCCCAATGTACGCGCCCGAATGTTCGAAGCGCTGAAAGATCGGCTGAAAACGCATAGCTTCGATACCGGCCCTGACACACAACGGCCAAAAAGTGGTCAAAGTGATGTGATTGACGGGGAATTCGAAGAGATTGACCCAGAACCTCGTCGCACTTCAGGCCCTTCTGGGTGGACAAAATAGCAAGGGGACATTGAGCGTAGCAGCCTAACCTGTTAGGCGTTCGGACAAATTAAGTTTCGGAGATTTTAAATGGCAGAAGAAGACACAGCAGCGGCGGCCCCACAGGTTCAAATGCGCGTTTTAGGACAGTTCGTTCGCGATATGTCCTTTGAAAACATCATGGCGCAAAAAGGGGCTGCGACAGATGTGCAACCTGACGTTCAGGTTCAAGTAAATTTAGACGCAAAAAAGCGGTCGGCGGATAATCAGTACGAGTCTGCCATCAAATTAAACGTCACATCTAAGGCAAAAGAGGGCGATACTGTATTGTTCGTTCTGGAAATCGACTATGTCGGCGTCTTCCATATCGAAAACGTACCAGAAGACCAACTACACCCATTTTTGTTGATAGAGTGTCCTCGGATGATTTTCCCATTCTTGCGTCGTGTGGTCAGCGATATCACACGCGATGGTGGCTTCCCGCCTTTGAACTTGGAAAACATCGACTTTATGAGCATGTACCGCGCTGAATTGGCCCGTCGCCAAGCCGAGACACCAGACGCCGACGTTAAGGCAAACTGATCATTTCCAAAGCGCGCCGTCCCCAAGCTTTTCTATAAAAGCTGAATGGGCGGCGCGTTCTTCTTGTGTGAGACGCGGTGATAAAACACGTGGGCGCTGTGGGATAACCCAATCTTCGGCCCTGTTACCGGCTGTGTTTTGCGTCGATTGCGCCAGTCCAAAATCCGGCTGACGCCCGCCAATTAATTCTAAATAAACTTCAGCGAGAATTTCACTATCAAGCAACGCTCCGTGTAGAACCCGAGAGCTGTTGTCGATATTGAACCGTCGGCATAGAGCATCCAGAGAGGCCGGCGACCCAGGAAACTTTTTTCGAGCAATCAACAAGGTGTCGATCGCTTGGTCAAATGGAAGTTGACGAAGGTTCATCCATCCTAGTTCCGCGTTCAAGAACTTCATATCGAACGCAGCATTGTGAATAATTAATTTTGCGTCGCCAACAAAGTCCAAAAAGGCTTGTCCAATTTGCGCAAATTTCGGTTGGTCTTTGAGAAACTCGTCGCCCAGCCCATGAACTTCGAACGCTTCTTGGGGCATGCTCCGTTCGGGATTGATATATTGGTGATAGGTCTTCCCAGTCGGCATGTGCCCGACAAGTTCCACAGCCCCAATTTCGACGATGCGGTCACCAGAGAACGGATCAAAACCTGTTGTCTCTGTATCCAAAACAATTTCACGCATGACGTTGTTTGCTTTCGATGTCTTCCAGGATAGCTGTGACCTGTGATCGTGCATGATCCAAGCTATCAGTTTCGATCCGATAGTCGGCTAGTTTTAGCTTTTCTTCGATTGGCATTTGCTTAGCTAAGATCACTTCGAACTGAACGGCGGACATGGTTCCACGATCTATAACACGACGGCGTTGTTCAATTTCAGATACAAACACACACGCAACAGCGTCAAAGTTATGTTCTGATTTTGTTTCAAAGAGCAGGGGAATATCCAACACAACGACGGACGAATCTGAATTGGTCAGAAACGCTTCACGATCTTGACGCACCAGCGGATGTACGATTCTCTCTATTGAGATTAATGTTTTAGGGTCATCCTCAATCATTTTCTTTAGCGCGGCTCGACTTACGGCGCCGTCAATCACTGTTGAGGGAAACGCGCCTTTAAACACCTCAACCGCTGCACCGCCCTGGGAATACAATTTATGCACCGTCGCATCAGCATCCCATACAGCGCAGCCATGATCTGCAAACATTTGTGCCGTAGTGGATTTTCCCATCCCAATGGAACCTGTTAGTCCAAGCTTGAACATCAGCGTAACGCCGCTGCGCGGGCTGCGCTGTCCACTTCTGGACGCATCCCAAACCAACGCTCGAACCCTGGCACCGCTTGATACAGCAACATTCCCAATCCATCTACAGTCGTGCAACCCGCAGCTTCAGCTTGAGCAAGTAAACCGGTCTTCAACGGTGTATAAACCAAATCCGTCACAACCATCTCAGGACGTAAACCATCCATAGGTATTCTCAGTTCGGCTTTTCCGGTCATTCCTAAAGACGTTGTGTTCACCAGTAAAGTCGCTTCATCTAACATATTGGGGGCTTGCACCCAGTCCACAACAGTGACGCGTGAACCTAATTCACTGGCTAGTTTTTCCGCCCTGATCCGAGTTCGGTTAGCAATTAAGACCTCTGGGACGCCCGCATCCAACAGGGATGCTACAACTGCACGCGCTGCACCACCTGCGCCTAGAACAGCTGCCGGACCAGAGTGTGGTGTCCAATTCGGAGCTCCGTTCTTCAGATTTTCGTAAAACCCATACCCGTCTGTATTGTCAGCGTGCACTTTACCGTCTTTTCGGAAAATCAGGGTATTGGCTGCTCCGATCATTGTGGCCCGGTCAGTTACAAGATCCGCGATATCCATCACCGTTTCTTTGTGAGGAATCGTAATATTAACGCCGACAAACCCCATCTTAGGCAAGGTTTGAATAACATGTGCCAAATCTGCAGTGGCGACATCCATAGGGACATAATGTCCACGCAACCCAAGTGTGCGCAACCAATGAGTTTGCAATTTTGGTGATCTCGAATGAGCAATCGGCGATCCGATAACGCCAGCCAATGGAATCTTTATGTCAGTCAACTGTCTATATCCCCCCGATCCGCAAGATAACCAAGAAATTCTAGCAAGGGTAATCCCAGAATGTGAAAAAAATCGCCTTGAACCGCTGAAAATAGACGGACGCCTTCTTCTTCCAACTTATACCCCCCAACACTGTGACGTACGCTGTCCCAATTTCGGGTGACGTAGTCATTGATGTAGTCGTCTGACAAACGCCGCATCCGTAAATTCACGACCCCAACATGACGCCACAGGGGTTTTTGATCTTTATACAAGACAGCAGCTGACAACAATTTATGACGCTGACCTGACATATTGCGCAGCTGAGTTTTACAATCCTTCGGATCAGTTGGCTTGGACAGTAGTTCTCCGTTCAAATCCAGCACTTGGTCGCAGCCAAGAACCATTTGGTCTGGATACGTTGCGTTGATTTTTTGCGCCTTCATCTCAGCCAAGCAATCTGCGATTTCACGTGGACTTGCCGAGTCCGCAATCAATGAAGACTTAATGGTTTCTTCATCTATCCGAGGTGATACTACAGTATGCGCGATATGTGCACGCGCAAGCAACTCAGTCCGGGCCGATGAACTGGACGCAAGAATCATGTGGAAAGCCATATGGTAAACCTTGTGGATAAACCCGGAACTCAAAGTGTGTTAAAGAAGTGTTACTTCGACTGAAATCTGTTTGAAGCCCAAAACGCGCTATTTATCCAAATTCATCCCAATGTTAACCTCTATGAACAAGGAAAACCCTGTTCCTGTGCAGGATTTTGTTGTTTGAAGGTAATACAAAAGTTGTCCACATCCCAATTTAATAAAATTTCACTTAAGTATTTATTTTAAATGATAATTTATCGAAAATCAACAAGGCTCGATAAGCCTTAATGTTTCTGTCCTTTTGTGTGTATATTTGTGTGTAACAAAAGGATCCACAGAAAAATCGATCCCTAAATCATCATCATTTCTTTTTAATATTAATTTATATTAAGGAGGTGCGAAGATGGCAAACTGGATACTATGATGGAAGACCTCCTTTTCATGCTTTACCCTTGGGCGAAGTCTTTACACATTATGTCTGTGATTTCATGGATGGCCGGTCTGTTCTATCTTCCTAGACTTTTCGTGCATCATGCAGAGCGTGCTGGTCTATCGGGCGAAACGCACGAAATTTTTGTTATGATGGAACGTAAGCTTCTAAAACTCATTATGAATCCAGCCATGATAGCAACCTGGGTTTTTGGCCTAGTCCTTGTGGTCACGCCTGGCATGGTGGATTGGGGGTCCATTTGGCCATGGGTAAAGGCGTCTGGTGTCCTTACAATGACTTGGTTTCATCACTGGCTGGGTCAACGGCGAAAAGAGTTTGAAGCATCTGAGAACAACCGAGACGGACGGACTTACCGGCTGATGAACGAGGTTCCAACGGTTTTGATGATCGTAATCGTTTTTTCTGTAGTCATTAAATTTTGAACCAATGATTGACTCAGAAGCAGGATCAGCATAGCGCATGTAAGCGCCCTGTTCTGGGTTGCATTTTCCAATATAATATACCGGAGACTGGCTTAGTTTTGCCAGGCACATACGACATGACAGATGAAACGTTGAACCTTGCTGATTTGAAGGCACAAAGTCCTAAAGATCTTTTGTCCATGGCAGAAGAATTAGAGATCGAAAACGCCTCGACCATGCGTAAGGGCGAAATGATGTTTCAAATCCTGCGCGAGCGTGCGGATGAGGGTTGGGAAATTTCTGGTGATGGTGTGCTGGAAGTTTTGCAAGACGGCTTTGGGTTTCTTCGTTCACCGGAAGCAAATTATTTACCTGGTCCAGATGATATTTATGTTTCGCCAGATATGACACGCAAATTCTCCTTGCGGACTGGCGATACGATTGAAGGTGTCATCAAGGCGCCCGATGACAACGAACGCTATTTTGCTCTGACCAGTGTAACAAAAATCAATTTTGAAGAACCAGAGAAGGCTAAGCACAAAGTTGCGTTTGATAATTTGACGCCTCTGTATCCCGACGAGCGTTTGAATATGGAAGTTCCTGATCCGACGATCAAAGATAAGTCTTCTCGGGTGATTGATCTGGTAGCACCAATCGGGAAAGGGCAGCGTTCGTTGATCGTCGCCCCCCCACGGACTGGTAAGACGGTTATTTTACAGAACATCGCGAGTTCTATCGAGAAGAACCACCCTGAGTGCTACCTGATCGTGCTGCTTATTGACGAACGGCCTGAAGAGGTCACTGACATGCAGCGATCTGTCAAAGGGGAAGTTATATCGTCAACATTCGATGAACCGGCCACACGACACGTTGCTGTTTCGGAAATGGTGATCGAAAAAGCGAAACGACTTGTTGAACATAAACGGGACGTGGTCATTCTATTGGACTCGATCACGCGGTTGGGACGCGCGTTCAACACCGTCGTACCGTCTTCTGGGAAAGTTCTGACCGGTGGGGTTGACGCAAACGCATTACAGAGACCTAAGCGCTTTTTCGGTGCCGCGCGCAACATCGAAGAGGGCGGTTCCCTAACCATTATAGCGACAGCTTTGATTGATACAGGAAGCCGTATGGATGAAGTTATCTTTGAAGAATTTAAAGGCACAGGGAATTCCGAACTCGTATTGGATCGGAAGATTGCCGATAAGCGCGTCTTCCCGGCTATCGATATTCTGAAATCCGGCACTCGGAAAGAAGAGTTGCTGGTTGAGAAGGCCGACCTAACTAAAACGTTTGTTTTGCGGCGTATTTTGAATCCAATGGGTACAACAGACGCGATCGAATTCTTGCTTGGAAAGTTGAAACAAACAAAGTCGAATTCAGACTTCTTTGATTCGATGAATTCGTAACTTTTATTTTGATATCTTGCTATGGATACCATCTTTGCAGAAGCGACTGTTCCAGGGAAAGCCGGTATTTCTGTCGTTCGGGTATCAGGTCCAAAAGCATTTTTGGTTTGCGAATGCTTGTGTGGGTCAGCAATTGGACAGGGTCAAGCTAAGCTTAAGAAGATCAGGCGACGTGACTCGAGCGTTTTAGATCATGGACTTGTTATCGGCTTCAAAGGGCCAAATAGCTTCACAGGCGAGGATGTAGTAGAGCTTCAAGTTCACGGCAGTATTGCTATTGTTATCGCTGTTTTGCAAGAATTGGCGTCTTACGAAGACTGTCGGCTAGCCGAACCAGGAGAGTTCACAAGGCGCGCACTTCAAAACGGAAAAATGGACTTAACTCAGGTTGAAGGCTTAGCCGATCTTATCGAGGCGGAAACAGAGCTTCAAAGGATCCAGGCACAGCGCTCTACATTTGGTGATTTTCGAGATTTTGTTGTGGAATTACGTGCGTCTTTAGTACGGGCTGTCGCCTTACTGGAAGCGATGATTGACTTTGCTGACGAAGAACTTCCAGAAGACGTGACAGATGAAGTTATCTTTCTTTTAAATTCTGCTAGAACATCATTGCGGCAACAAGTTGACGGGCATCAGTTTGCGGAACGTTTGAAGACAGGCTTCGAGGTAGCAATCGTTGGTAAGCCTAACGTTGGTAAATCAACACTTCTGAATGCACTTGCTGGCAGAGAAGCGGCAATCACATCTGAGTATGCTGGAACAACCCGAGACATCATCGAAGTGCGGATGGATTTAGCAGGCATACCCGTTACTCTCTTGGATACGGCGGGTATAAGAATTTCCAAAGATCCTGTGGAAAGCGTAGGTATCGAACGCACAAAAAGTCGTGCGGCGGAAGCGGACTTGCGTGTTGTTCTAACAGAAAATGTAGACGATCTTGGTATCGACACTGCGCCGGATGATGTTGTTTTATTGGCAAAGTGCGATGTACCTAAGCAGTCGGTTGCAGGTATTTCAGGAAAAACTGGTAATGGTATTGAGCTTCTTTTAGAGCAGATCAGCGGTAAGCTTTCCAGTAAGTTATCAAGTGCAAGTTTAAGCAGTCAGACCCGGCACAAGTTTGCATTTGAAGATGCATTGAGTAGTGTGGACAGCGCACTTTCGCATATTCAAAAAGGTGATCATTTTTTCGACCTGGCGGCGGAAGATATTCATTTTTCGTTGCGCCGCTTAGATAGAATTCTAGGCCGTGTTGACGTAGAAGACTTACTAGATGTAATTTTTTCAAGTTTCTGCCTGGGCAAATAACAGGAGTGTTTCACGTGAAACAATTTGATTTCGATGTCGTGGTTATTGGCGGAGGGCACGCAGGAATGGAGGCTGCCCATGCAGCAGCGCGAATGGGTGTAAAAACAGCACTTATCACAATGCGCATGACAGACATTGGTGTAATGTCGTGTAATCCGGCAGTGGGCGGACTTGGTAAAGGCCATTTGGTTCGCGAAATTGATGCCCTAGACGGAGTAATGGGGTGTATAGCAGACAAGGCTGGTATTCAATTTCGCCTGCTAAATCGCCGAAAGGGGCCAGCAGTGCAAGGCCCAAGAGCTCAAGCGGATCGATTGCTGTACCAAAAAGAAGCGTTGAATGCCACTCGCAACCAAGCGAACCTTTCCATTTTGATTGGCGAAGTCGTTGACCTGATCGTAGATGACTACCAAGTATTAGGAGTTGTATTGGCTGACGGATCAGAAATTGGATCAAGAAAGACAATTTTGACTTCAGGGACATTCCTGCGAGGCGTGATTCATATTGGAGAAGAAAAAACGCCAGCCGGGAGGATGGGCGATAGTCCGTCAATCGCTTTGGCACAACGACTAGATGACTTCACCTTGGCCACAGGGCGGCTAAAGACGGGCACTCCTCCAAGATTAGATGGAAAAACCATAGATTGGGAGAAATTGCAGACGCAGCCCGGAGATAAAAGCCCTGTTATGTTTTCATTCCTGTCTAAATCCCCAAGTGCAAAACAAATCGATTGCAGAATAACGCATACAAATGAAAAAACACACGAAATCATTTCTGCAAACCTGGGCCGCTCTGCAATGTATAGTGGTCGTATTAGTGGAGTTGGTCCGCGTTATTGCCCATCTATAGAAGATAAAGTCGTGAGGTTTGCAGAAAAAGCATCCCATCAGATTTTTTTGGAACCGGAATCGTTAAGCAATGACGTTGTCTATCCGAATGGGATTTCGACGTCGCTACCAATTTCTGTGCAACAGCAATATGTCGAATCTATATTAGGCCTTGAATCCGCTAAAATTTTGCAGCCTGGCTACGCGATAGAATACGATTTCTTGGATCCGCGGGGCTTAGATCACTCTCTTGCAGTTAGGGCTATCGGCAACTTGTTTATGGCGGGCCAAATTAACGGGACGACCGGGTACGAAGAAGCAGCGGCTCAAGGATTGGTCGCTGGTTTAAACGCAGCACTGTCGACCCTGGATCGGGAAGAATTTACATTTTCCCGCTCTAATAGCTATATTGGTGTGATGATCGACGATCTAATAACTCGTGGTGTTGTCGAGCCGTATAGAATGTTCACTTCAAGGGCAGAGTTTCGACTTTCTTTGCGGGCTGACAACGCTGACCAGCGCTTAACGGGACAGGGAATTGAGCTTGGGTGTGTTTCAAAAAACCGAGAAATTGCGTTTCAAGCGAAAATGAAGGACTTGGAAGCGAGTCGTAGAGTTCTGGAAGACCGGCTTTACAGCCCTACGGAATTGGCCGCGACCGGTTTCAAAGTAAGTCAAGATGGAGAACGAAGATCGCTCCTGCAGCTACTGGCGTTTCCAGATGTGTCTATTGCCGATGTGTCAAGCGCAGAGCCTCGCTTTCAAGGCTTTTCTGACGAAATCAAAACACAATTGAGCATTGAGGCTTTGTATAGCAATTATTTAGATCGGCAGCGTCGAGATATAGAAATTTTGCAGCGAGATGAAAAGGAAATTATCCCAGGGAATTTTGACTACGCCGGTTTAGACGGTCTTTCGAGCGAGCTCAAAGCAAAATTTACAGCTTTGCGGCCTCAGTCTATTGCACACGCGTCGAAGATAGACGGCGTTACGCCTGCAGCCCTAGCGTTAATTTTGGTGAATCTGAAGCAGGGTAAAAAGCGCAGTGCATGAGATTGTTCCGGGCCTGCCGAGTGTTTCACGTGAAACATTCGAGAAAATGGAGATGCTTGCAAGTCTGGTTGGAAAGTGGAACAGGAAAATCAATTTGGTTTCGCGATCCACTGTTAATGATATTTGGATGCGTCATATCCAAGACAGCTTTCAAGTATTCCACATTCAGTCCGTCACAGAAGATTGGATTGATATTGGCTCAGGAGCAGGTTTTCCTGGCCTAGTGATTGGAGTTTTAAAAGAAGAGCGCTCTAAATTGCGATTGATTGAGAGTGATATCCGAAAATGCGCGTTTTTGCGAACAGCAGTCAGAAGCTTAGGTATCACAGCAGAAGTCATCCCGTCACGAATTGAGGACAACTTTGATTTGAAATGTAATACGCTTAGCGCTCGGGCATTGGCTTCTTTAGATGTACTTCTGAAATATGGCCATCACTTGATTGCTCCTGGTGGCACAGCCTTGTTTCATAAGGGAGAGAATTGGCAAAAAGAAGTTGTGGCCGCCCGTTTAAAGTGGCATTTCGATCTTGAAGTAATACCCAGTAGGGTCGCGGAAAGATCTGTGATTCTGAAAGTAACAAATATACAGCCAGCGGAAATTAATGTCTGATCACCACACAAAGATAGTAGCAGTAGCAAACCAAAAAGGTGGGGTGGGAAAAACTACAACTTCCATCAACTTGTCAGCCGCTTTGGCTGAAGCCGGTCAAAAGGTTCTAGTTATCGATTTGGATCCCCAGGGAAACGCTTCGACTGGATTGGGAATAGAAAATGAAGAACGGGAACTAACGACCTACGAACTGCTTTTGGAAGAGAACCTGGACTTAGATGATATAGTTTTGACAACGAATACAAAGAACCTATCAATTATTCCTGCTACTGTGGATTTAAGTTCCGCTGACATTGAGCTGGTTTCAAATGAAAAACGTAGCTTTCTTTTGAATGATGCGCTTCGACAATCGAAAATGAATGACTACAATTTCGACTATATATTGATTGATTGCCCGCCCTCGTTGAATTTACTGACGGTAAACGCAATGATTGCCGCTGACTCTGTGCTGGTTCCATTGCAAAGTGAGTTCTTTGCGCTGGAAGGCTTGTCACAGCTAATGTTAACGATCCGAGAGGTTCGTCAAGCGGGCAATCTCGATCTTAGGATTGAAGGTGTCGTTTTGACAATGTACGACGCTCGGAATAATTTGTCCTTACAGGTTGAGCAGGACGCACGCAGCACTCTTGGTGATGTTGTTTTTCAAACTGTGATACCGCGAAACGTTCGAGTAAGCGAAGCCCCATCTTTTGCGATGCCCGTTTTAGCATACGACCCATCATCAAAAGGCGCTGTAGCTTATCGAGATTTAGCAAAAGAAATTTTGTCTCGAAATAAGAATAAAGGAAGCACACATGTCGACGCAAGATCGTAAAAGAGGTTTGGGCCGCGGCTTGTCAGCTTTGATGTCTGATGTTTCCATGGAAACAGCGCCCTCAACAAACGGAGGGGGCGCACAGAAATTACCAATCGAGCAGATCTTTGCCAATCCTGATCAGCCTCGCAAAAGTTTTGTAGAAAGCGATTTGAACGACCTAGCCAATTCGATCCGGGAGAAAGGTATTATTCAACCGTTGATCGTGCGGGAAATGAGTAATAATCAATTTCAAATTGTTGCTGGCGAACGCCGTTGGCGCGCAGCGCAAATGGCAAACCTTCATGAAGTGCCTGTCGTTGTACGTGAGTTTACGGATCTAGAAGTGATCGAGATTGCGATCATTGAAAATGTTCAGCGGTCAGATCTTAACCCTGTTGAAGAAGCTCTTGGGTATCGCCAGTTAATGGAAAAATTTGGACATACCCAAGAGAAAATGGCGGAAGCACTTGGAAAGAGTAGAAGCCACATTGCGAATGTTTTGAGACTGCTACAACTTCCCCATCCGATCCAAGATCTTTTGGCTGAAGGAAAGTTATCATCTGGTCACGCCCGCGCTTTGATTACAGCTGAAAACCCAGAGGCTTTGGCAGAAGAAATCGTGGCAAAAGGACTTTCAGTACGTGCAGTTGAAGGGATTGTGAAAAAGCAAAATGCGCCCTCTGATCAGCCCGCGAGCCACAAAGTAAAGGCTCCTGGAACTGAGAAGGACGCCGACACCAAAGCGCTTGAAAGTGATTTGACAGCAGCTGTTGGTTTGAAAGTTCAGTTGAATCACGACGCAGGAAAAGAAAGCGGGTCCGTTAAGATATCATACACATCTTTGGACCAACTTGACGAAATTTGTAGAATATTAAGCGGTGGTTAATCGTCCAGCAGTTCTGCTAGAACAGAGTTGAGCACGCCCACGTACTGATCACAGACGATAAGTCTGTCATCTTTGACTACAATGGCCCCTAGCTCTAACATTTTGCGTACGCCGCGGCCTGCCAGATCTTGCCCTAAGATTTCTTGGTACCGTGTAACTGACATGCCTTCGCGAAGCCTCAAAGACATCATTGCATATTCAACCGCTTGCTCTGCTGCAGATAGGCGGTTTCGCAAAGTTTCACCACTGTTGTTTTCGACGTCGCTTAACCAAGCTCCTGGTGCTAAGCGGGTTTCCGTCGCAAACCTATGCCCATGGTCATTCAAAATGCGACCATGTGCGCCTGGTCCTATACCTAAGTATTCCCCATAACGCCAATACACCAGGTTGTGTTTCGACTCTGATCCGGGTCTGGAAAAGTTGGAAACTTCATAAGACGGCAACCCTGCTTCAGCACATAATTTACGCGTTACATCATACATATCTGCCGAGGAATTGTCATCCGGCAAGCCGCGCAATGTTCCCCTTTTGTACCGATCTGCAAAAGCTGTACCATCTTCGATTGTTAATTGATAAAGTGACAAATGATCGAAACCCAGTGCTAAAGCTTGGCGTAGCTCTGTTTGCCAATCCGGTACTGTTTGATTTTGACGAGCGCAAATCAGATCGAAGCTGACCCTATCAAAGCATTTTTGGGCAATAGCCATCGCCGTTAGCGCTTCATCTGAAGTATGCAATCTGCCCAGTGTTTTTAAGTCGTTATCATTCAAAGCCTGCACACCTAGGGAAACACGGTTAACGCCAGCTGCACGGAATTCCAAAAATTTGTCGGCCTCGACTGAACTTGGGTTGGCTTCTAACGTGATTTCGATGTCGTTGGTGATACGCCAATGCTCTTTGATCCGATGTATGATGGCCGATACGGTTCTTGGATCCATCAGGCTTGGCGTTCCCCCACCAAAAAATATCGAGCCCACAACGCGATCTGGAACTTCCTGAGCGTATCGATCGATCTCGGATAGATAGGCAGCCTTCCATCTCGCTTGATCAATAAAGCGAACAACATGGCTGTTAAAATCACAGTATGGACATTTGGCTTCGCAAAAAGGCCAATGCAAGTAAATGCCAAAGCCGCCCTCAGAATTAGGCAAAGATCTGAGACACCATCAGCTGGATTGCGCGCGCACGATGACTGATTTTGTTCTTTTCAGTCCAATCCATTTCGGCAAAAGTAATATCATATCCTTCAGGCCTGAAGATTGGATCATACCCATGTCCTTCACGCCCACGAGGTGGCCAAACTAGATCACCTGCAATGTGTCCCGCGAAAACCTCGTCATGACCATCGGGCCAAGCCAGAACTAATGTGGCGCAAAACCGGGCCGTCCGCGGGTGCATTGCATCAACGTTTTCAAGCAATCTATGTGTTTTGGTCATGGCTTGCATGAAGTCGCGGCCAGTTGGCGTTTCAGCCCAATCAGCAGTATAAACGCCTGGTGCACCATTTAGGGCGTCTACCTCTATACCGCTATCATCAGACAATGCCGGCAGGCCGGTTGCTTGTGCCGCGGCATGCGCTTTAATCCGCGCATTGCCTACAAATGTATTTTCGGTTTCTTCCGGCTCGGGCAGATCGTGGTCCGCCGCGCCAGTGACAGTTATGCCCATTCCACCGAAAATATCACGCATTTCTTGTAGCTTGCCCGCATTATGCGTCGCAATCAAAAGGGACTTTTCGGTGAAGCGTCGCATCAGGCGACAGCAGTATTTTGGGCAGCAACCAGTTCGGAGACACCTTTATCCGCCAGGTCCATCAGGTGGTTCATTTGATCTCTACTGAACACAGAGCCTTCAGCAGACATTTGGACTTCGATCAACTTCATGTCGCTGGTCATAACGAAGTTACCATCCACACCGGCCTCGGAATCTTCGGGATAGTCCAAATCCAATACGGGTTGTCCTGCGTAGATCCCACAGCTGATCGCGGCCACATTTGCCAAAAGTGGATCCGATAGAACGTCGCCAGCCTTCATTAGCTTGTTTACTGCCAATCGAAGAGCGACCCAGCCGCCTGTGATTGACGCACAGCGCGTCCCACCATCAGCTTGCAGAACATCACAATCGATTGTGATCTGACGTTCGCCTAAAGCAACGCGATCAACGCCTGCGCGCAATGACCGACCAATGAGGCGTTGGATCTCAACTGTTCGACCCCCTTGCTTTCCCGCCGCCGCTTCGCGACGCATGCGGCTTCCTGTGGCTCGGGGCAACATTCCGTACTCAGCCGTGACCCATCCTAGGCCAGACCCTTTGATGAAGGGCGGCACACGATCTTCCAGCGTAGCCGTGCAAAGAACATGGGTGTCGCCTATTTTGATAAGGCACGACCCCTCGGCATGTTTGGTAAATCCGGTTTCAATTGAAACCGCCCGCATTTCGGTGACAGCCCGTCCTGATGGTCGCATGGTATCCTCGCTTAAGGTTCTAACACCGATAGCGCTTTGATGTCATGACACGCAACCCCGATTGACCTTTTGGGGTCGGACGATTTAATGACATCCTTCTACATCGAGGTCGTGTATGTCTAACGTGCCTAACATTTTGGACGAAATGAATGAACGCTCGCGTGAAGTGTTCCGCCGGATTGTTGAAGGGTACCTGGATACGGGTGATCCAGTTGGGTCCCGTACGTTGACCCGGGACTTCAGTGAAAAAGTTTCAGCTGCGACAATCCGCAATGTGATGCAGGATTTGGAATATTTGGGACTGCTAGACAGTCCTCATGTTAGCGCAGGACGCATTCCGACTCAGATGGGGTTGCGGATGTTTGTCGACGGTATCCTTGAAGTTGGTGTGCCGGATGAATCAGATCGAGAAAAGATCGAATCGACCTTAGGCAATAGCGGAGGAGACGTCGGCGGACTGTTGGACCGTGTGGGATCTGCATTGTCGGGTGTGACAAAAGGCGCATCTTTGGTTTTGGCGCCGAAACAAGAAGCGCCGATGAAGCATATCGAATTTGTCCCGCTCGCGCAGGATCGCGCGTTGGTGGTTCTTGTCTTTGCAGATGGCCATGTCGAAAACCGACTGTTCACGCCGCCTCCCGGCCAAACCCCCAGCTCAATGCGGGAGGCCGCGAACTTTTTGAACGCCTTGATCGAAGGACGGACTTTAGGGGACGTACAAGCTGTTGTTAAACATGAAATAAATCGCAAACGGCAGGAATTAGATTCTGTTGCCCGGACGCTTGTCGAAGATGGTTTGGCGATCTGGGCAGATGGGAGCGCACAACCGGAACGGTTGATTGTCCGGGGTCGATCCAACTTATTGACTGAAGAACAAGGCGAGGAACTTGAGCGCGTGCGGGTGCTGTTTGACGACCTTGAACGCAAGCGCGACATTGCAGAATTTCTAGAGTTAACGGAAACTGGAGATGGCGTGCGCATTTTTATTGGTTCTGAGAACAAACTTTTCTCACTTTCGGGTTCCTCTTTGGTGGTTTCCCCATATATGAACGCTGACCGTAAGGTTGTGGGTGCCGTTGGTGTTATCGGACCCACTCGGCTGAATTATGGGCGCATAGTGCCGATAGTAGACTACACAGCGCAACTTGTCGGCAAGTTGCTGTCAGATCGAGGTTAGAGATTTCGCATGGCGGACCCAAAGAACGAAGATTTTCTAGATGATATTTTAGCAGCAGCCGAAGAAGAGGCAGCGGCTTTGGAGGAAGAGTATAGCGACGAAGAGCTTGAGTTAGACGCACTTAAAGCTGAACGTGATGAGTTGAAAGATCGTTTCATGCGCGCGTTGGCGGATGCTGAAAATGCGCGAAAGCGCTCTGATAAAGATCGACGCGAGGCCGAAAACTATGGTGGATCGAAGCTCGCCCGCGACATGTTGCCTGTTTATGACAACATGAAACGTGCCCTAGAAGCCGCAGCATCTGGTGACACGGACGACAGCAAGGCGCTGATCGAGGGCATCGAATTGACCATGCGTGAGCTTTTGAACGTGTTTTCCAAACATGGGATCACTTTGATTTCACCCCAACCCGGTGACGCCTTCGATCCTCAACAGCACCAAGCTATGTTCGAAGCGCCGGTTCCCGGTACTAAGGCTGGTGATATCATTGATGTTGCCGCTGAAGGCTTCATGTTGCATGATCGCTTGCTACGACCCGCACAGGTGGGTGTGTCCTCAACACCAAAATCCTAGGCGTTGCGGGCGGCCTTCAAGCGGTAGATCAAATCCAACGCCTCGCGTGGGCTAAGTTCATCTGGCAGGGTTTGATCCAACAAATCTAAAGCTGGGGACGGCGTTGGTTTTGAAACTGGTGCTGGTGCGGCGGAAAACAGCGGTAAGTCATCAATCATTGCCGCTGGATTTGCTGCGCCGGTGCGACTGCCTTCTTCAAGTGCATCCAAAACGGTCCTGGCCCTTGCGATGACTGGGGCTGGCAATCCAGCCAGTTTCGCGACTTGTACGCCATAGGAGCGGTCTGCTGATCCGTTTCGAACTTCATGCAAGAAGATCACGTCGCCTTCCCATTCCTTCACAGCAACGGTCGCGTTTTGCACGCCGTCTAACTTGTCAGCCAAGGCTGTGAGTTCATGATAGTGCGTGGCGAATAGGGCACGGCATTTATTGACGCCGTGCAGATGTTCAAGCGTGGCCCACGCGATGGAAAGCCCGTCATAAGTGGACGTACCCCGCCCGATTTCGTCCAAGATCACCAACGCCCTATCATCCGATTGATTCAAGATCGCTGCGGTTTCTACCATTTCAACCATAAAGGTAGATCGGCCCCGCGCCAAATCGTCTGATGCTCCGACCCGTGAAAAGATCTGACTTACGGATCCAATATGTGCTGACTCGGCTGGAACATAGCTTCCCATCTGCCCCAAAATTGCGATCAGAGCGTTTTGACGCAGAAAGGTAGACTTACCTGACATGTTTGGCCCAGTTAGAAGCCAAACACGGGCATATTCATCTGCAGCGCTTAGATCGCAAGAATTTGCAATAAAAGTTGTGCTCCCCGATTTCTTAAGAGATGCCTCAACGACGGGATGCCGTCCATTCACGATATCAAATTTTCGACTGTTGTCGATTTTTGGACGAACCCAATCGTGCTGTACAGCAAGTTCAGCCAAAGCAGAAAACACGTCGATATTCGCAATCGCGCGACTGACCTGATGCAACTGCGGGGCAAGATCAACCACGTCACGACAGAGTTCTTCGAAAAGGGACTTTTCTATGGATAGAGCCCGTTCACTTGCGTTTCGGATCTTCGTTTCAAGCTCTGAAAGCTCGATCGTTGTAAATCTTACCTGATTTGCTGTCGTCTGCCTGTGGATAAATGTTGCCGATAAAGGTTCGGACATCATTACTTTTGCGTGCGTCGCTGTCGTTTCAATGAAATATCCAAGCACATTGTTGTGCTTGATCTTCAGAGAAGAAACACCTGTTAGAGCCTGATATTCGCCCTGCATCTGTGCAATGATGGATCGGCCATCATCCCGTAAGGCTCTGGCCTCGTCTAAATCCGTGTTTGCACCGGTGGCTATAAAGCCGCCATCGCGTGCCAATAATGGCAAATTGGCGTCCAATACTGTCTCTAACTTATCTATTAGGGACTGATATCCGACCAATTCGTTCTGCGAACTTAGCAAAAGTTCGGGCAATACCTGTGCATGACTTAAGTGTTCTGCGATGTTTTTTGCCTGAGACAAAGCGGTGCGCACGGCTCCTACGTCTCGTGGTCCACCACGGCCTAAAGATACGCGTGTGATGGCGCGTTCAAGATCTGGAACTTGGCGCAATGCGTCGCGTAAGCGCGCAGACAATGGCCGATCTTCGACAAAAGTCGATATGCAGTCCAATCGATCTTTTATTTTAGAAATATCGCGGGATGGACTGGATAAACGGGTCTCTAATAAGCGCGCGCCCGTCGCAGTCGCAGTTGAGTCTATGACGCTTAGTAAAGATCCAGAACGCCCGCCTGATAGGCTTTGGGTCAATTCTAAGTTACGACGGGTTGCGCTGTCTATTTGAACAACACCTGAAACGCTGTCTTGTCGTGGCGGCAATAATAGAGGCAGTTTACCTTTCTGCGTCAATTCGATGTAACTTATTAAAGCTCCTAAAGCCGCGATTTCAGCGCGATCAAATTGACCGAAAGCGTCCAGGCTTTGAACAGCAAATGTTGTCAGTAAGCGTTCTTCGGCAGCTTGGCTGTCAAAGCTTGCACGCGACAGCTCAGTTAAAGAGACGCCAAAATCCGTCTCTAAATGCTGGTTTTCGTTTATGGATGCCTCACAGATGATCAGTTCAGACGGTGAAATTCGCGCAAGTTCAGCCCCAAGTTTTAACGGTGTTGTTCTTGTAACGCGCACGACCCCTGTCGACACGTCTACCCAAGCTAGGGCGCTCATATCTCGGACGGATGCAAATGAGGCCAAATAGTTATGACTTTTCGCAGTTAGCAAGCTGTCTTCCGTAAGTGTGCCTGGGGTAACAATTCGGACAACTTCCCGTTTAACGACCGATTTGGATCCTCTTTTCTTGGCTTCAGCCGGACTTTCCATCTGCTCGCAAACCGCAACACGAAATCCTTTGCGAATGAGGGTTAAGAAATACCCCTCGGCTGCATGGTGCGGAACGCCACACATTGGAATTTCGGTACCATTGTGTTTCCCACGTTTCGTCAACGCAATGTCCAATGCCTCGGCCGCTTCGACCGCATCTTCGAAAAACATTTCGTAAAAATCACCCATCCGATAGAATAGTAAAGCGTCTGGATGCGCCTGTTTGATCTCAAGATATTGTGCCATCATTGGTGTCGTTGTCATACATTTCCCCGGACGATTGCAGTGTGACCATACAAACCCTGTCAAACAGGGAAAAGGCATCAATGCGGGCTGTTGAGCCATTCCCCATCGCTTGTTAAGACTTGAGTAACGATAAGGAACACCGCATGTCAAAAACACGCATCACCGACGAAGAAGCTTTGGCTTTTCACTTGGATCCAACCCCCGGAAAATGGGAGGTCCAAGCGACTGTACCGATGACAACGCAACGGGATTTGAGCTTAGCATACTCACCAGGTGTTGCGGTGCCGTGTCTCGCTATCGCCCAGCATCCTGAAACGGCTTACGATTATACCAATAAAGGCAACTTGGTTGCTGTTATTTCTAATGGCACAGCTGTTCTGGGATTGGGCAACTTGGGGGCTTTGGGCAGTAAACCTGTGATGGAAGGTAAGGCCGTTTTGTTCAAACGGTTTGCCGACGTGAATTCTATTGATATTGAACTGGACACCGAAGACCCGGACGCTTTCTGCGAAGCGGTTAAGTTGATGGGGCCGACCTTTGGTGGGATAAACCTGGAAGATATCAAGGCGCCAGAATGTTTTATCATCGAACAACGTCTAAAAGAGGAAATGGACATTCCCGTTTTCCATGATGATCAACATGGTACAGCGGTCATCTGTGCGGCTGGTTTGATTAACGCTTTGCATCTATCTGACAAGAAAATTGAAGATGTAAAAATTGTCCTGAACGGTGCCGGGGCTGCAGGTATTGCTTGCATTGAATTGCTTAAGGCGATGGGCGCTAAGCATAGCAACTGTATTGTATGCGACACAAAAGGCGTCATCTACCAAGGCCGCACGGATGGTATGAACCAATGGAAGTCTGCACACGCGGTTTCCACCGAATTGCGTACCCTAGAAGAGTCTATGAAAGGCGCTGATGTATTTTTAGGAGTGTCTGTAAAGGGTGCTGTGACGCCGCAGATGGTCGCGAGTATGGCAGACAACCCAGTAATTTTTGCCATGGCAAATCCAGATCCAGAGATCACACCCGAAGAAGCTCATGAAGTTCGCATGGACGCAATCGTAGCGACAGGGCGCAGTGACTATCCAAACCAAGTGAACAACGTGCTTGGATTTCCGTACCTATTTCGGGGTGCTTTGGACATTCACGCGCGGGCCATCAATGACGAAATGAAAATCGCTTGCGCACATGCTTTGGCGCGACTGGCACGTGAAGACGTTCCAGACGAAGTGGCTTTGGCTTATGGGAAAAATCTGACATTCGGTCGGGACTACATCATTCCAACGCCTTTTGATCCAAGGTTAATACACCGCATTCCGACCGCCGTTGCAAAAGCAGGAATGGACACAGGCGCAGCGCGACGTCCGATTATTGACATGGATGCCTATGAAGTCAGCTTGAAATCCAGAATGGATCCAACGGCCAATATTCTTCGTGGCATCAATGCGCGCGCGCGCGCCAACCAAGCACGGATTATTTTTGCTGAGGGCGATGACCCGCGTGTTTTGCGCGCAGCAGTTATGTATCAGCGGTCCGGTTTAGGAAAGGCGTTGGTTGTTGGTCGTTCAGATGACGTCAAAAAGCACTTGCAAGACGCCGGCCTGGGTGATGCTGTGCGTGAATTAGAAGTTATAAATGCTGCCAATACGCCCCACTTAGAGACTTATAAGCAGTATTTATACGCGCGCTTGCAGCGCAAAGGGTTTGACACACAAGACATCCATAGGCTTGCGGCACGTGACCGACATGTGTTCTCGGCTTTGATGCTGGCGCATGGCCACGGAGACGGTTTGGTGACAGGGGCCACGCGAAAATCAGCACATGTTTTGGACCGTATCAATCGCGTGTTTGATGCGGATGCGGCACATGGTGCAGCCGGAATTACAGCGTTGCTCTTGAAAGGTCGAATTGTTCTTTTGGCAGATACTTTGGTTCATGAATGGCCAGATGAAGAGGATTTGGCAAATATTGCTGAACGGGCCTCAAAAGTTGCGCGAAATTTAGGATTAGAGCCACGTGTGGCTTTCGTCAGCTTTTCTACTTTCGGATACCCAGTCTCGGAACGGGCGGAAAAAATGCATCTTGCGCCGACCGTTTTGGATCAACGGGGTGTGGATTTTGAATATGAAGGCGAGATGACGGTCGACGTTGCGCTGAACGAAGCCGTGCAGACTGCGTATCCGTTTTGTAGATTGTCAGGACCGGCAAATATTTTGGTGGTTCCAGCGCGTCATTCGGCCTCAATTTCGGTAAAGTTGATGCAAGAAATGGCAGGGGCTACCGTAATCGGTCCAATTCTTAGCGGTGTCGACAAGTCGATCCAGATTTGTTCATCGACGCATACGGCAAATGATATTCTGAATATGGCCATCCTTGCGGCTTGTAAGGTCGGCTAATGGCGATTTGGAATCTTGGCTCTATCAATGCCGATTTGTTCTATTCTGTGCCCCACTTGCCAAGCCCTGGCGAGACACTGGCCTCGATAGAACACCGTAAGGGTCTGGGTGGAAAGGGCGCGAATATATCTGTTGCAGCCGCCCGTGCCGCTGGGCGCGTGCATCATATCGGTGCCGTCGGGTCTGATGGTCTTTGGGCGCGGGACTTATTGTTGGAATACGGTGTCGATACGCGTCACATTTCTGAAACTACTTCTGCGACAGGCCATGCCGTTATCGCAGTAGACACTGCGGGTGAGAACAATATCATTCTCTGTACAGGGGCAAATGGGCAAATATCAGAAACCGCAGTTCAAAGTGCGCTTTCTGAAGGGTCTACGGGTGACTGGTTCGTGTGTCAGAATGAAACAAACGCTCAAGCTATGGCCGCCAAGCTTGCAAAGCAAATGGGCTTATCAGTCGCTTATGTCGCAGCCCCGTTTGAGGCTGCGGCTGTGACCGAAGTGCTGCCGTATTTGGACCTTTTAATTCTAAATCAGCTTGAAGCAGACCAGTTGTCTCAGGCGCTCAATCAAGACATTGCAGACTTGCAAATTCAAAGCATCGTGGTGACCCTAGGTGCGCGTGGAGCCATGTTATATAGTTCGGGATTGACTAAGTTGATTGAGCCAGTTTCGGTCGATCCGATCGATAGCACTGGCGCAGGAGATACCTTCGCGGGTTACTTAATCGCATGCTTGGATCGTGGATTGCCGATAAATCAGGCTCTAACAACTGCCAATCTGGCCGCTGCGATTATGGTCACGCGCCATGGAACCGCCGACGTCATTCCAGATTTGAAAGACATTGAAGACTTCAAAAAGTTATGATCCAACAAATAGCGCGGCAGAATCCCAATGCTATTTTACGCGTGGATTGCCTCCGCTAGTTCTGCGGTATCGCTTGTAGGCCCCTGCTTCTATTTTAAGTCCAAATCACATCAAGACCGGATCAGCACATTTATAGTAGTCTTGATGCTCTGCCCTTGCGGGAAAAAAGGCGCTTCCTTCTAAAAAAACCGTTCCGGGTTGGAGCCCGCCTGTGCGCGATGGAAACGGCCTGTGCTACCGTCATATTATGAAGGGCGGCGGCCGTTGGCTTATTGGTGGTCCGTTTGACGACGGAACCCCGTTAAAAAACGTGGTCCATGGGTAGTTGCGAACTTGAGAGTGGTGACACCGCTTTAGCAGTGTTCCCGGTTGAAGCGCGATAACGGATTTGCATAACCCACGACCTGTCGTTGCCTGTCAGCGCCGGAGTAAAAATCCCCAAAAGTGCCGGAGTAAAATTCCTCACTTTGGCGGTTTCGGTTGTCATCCGTTTTCAGTGACTTGCAGCTCCATTCTTTGGTGGACGACCACAATGCTTTGGCGCGGGTGGCGGTGTTATGGGTGCGTTGGTGCGGGCGTGTTCTGGGATGAGATCCGTGTGACCGCGTAGCCGGCAACTTGCACCTTCGATTTGTACGACGACTGCGTGATGAAGCAGTCGATCAAGGCGCGCGGTGGCCACAACAGGATCGCCGAAGACGTCGCCCCATTCTGCGAACCCTCGGTTGGATGTCAGGATCATCGCACCTTTTTCGTAGCGTGCGTTGACGAGTTGGAAGAACAGGTCTGCGCCACCTTGGGTGATCGGCTCTGCGCCTTGGTTGTCATCAGAGTTAACACCAACAACATGTTGCGCCGTTACCTCCCCCGCAGGTCTGATCCCACGGCGTTCACAAGTCGATATTTGAGGTCGATCTGTGACCGTCTGAACGCAACGCCCCGCAAATGTTTGGGGTATCAGACGACTGCAGAAGTGTTCCGTACAAAGCTCATGGAAGGCGCATTACCGATCTGATGAACTGAATCCACAGAAATTGCACGTCACCGCGAGTTCTCAAAAATGTCCTTGCTGGGATGAAATTTCCATAGACATAGTTTGGTTTTTTTGAGTAGCCTCAATCAACTAAGAAAATTAATTTGGCCTGCGCAGGCAATTTCCGCCATACCGCGCGCGCCTTTTAGTATAAGATCTGCCGCCGCCGCCGTCATGCTATGATGGCTTTTTGCTGTGGGTCAAAGAACGTACGAAGGAAGAAATTTTGACTGACGCAAAGCTCGCAGCACCCGTAGGTGCCGCCCGCGAGGGTAAAGGAAAAAAAGTCGCAAACAACAAGAACGATGTTCTTTTGGTTCAACAGATGATGCGGTTTAACGGCTACCTTGTCGCCAAAGACGGCAAAGTGACATCGCGTTTTATCAAAGAAATCAAAAGGTATCAAAGCAACGAGTGCAACAGCAAGACACCCGACGGCATCGTTGATCCGGGCGGTACGACTTTCAAAAAGCTGCTGCCGAAATACAAAAAAGACATGAAAACTCTTGAGGATCTTGAGGCCGAGCTTGAGAAAACGATGGTCTATACGATCAAGTATAAGGGCAAGGAAATCGTTGTCCTTGAGGAGGACTATGACCGGGTTCGGAACGAGACGCTGAAGTTTGTCAAGGATCTTTTGAAAGTCTATGAGAAAACAGTGGTGCGCAACCGCAAGTCTCTCGACGACATCATGAAGCAAGTGAACATGAAGGATGATTTCGTCAAGAACATGAGCGCGCGGTTGATATTCAGCTTCCGCGATGTGGAGCCTCCAAAACCGGTGTTTCAGAAGAAATCCGAAGCTTATGTGGCTAAGATCAAAGGGCACATCGGGTCAAAAAACTTTGCGGGCATCGAAAGTGATATGCCCCGGCTCGAACTGGTGATGGGCCAGGCACACAAGGAAATGATTGATTATCTCAATTCCTTTCAAGGGGCGGCCAAGCTGACGGCGGATGTGTTCAACGGGGCCTCGGCTGTGGGATTTGCGATCGTCGGAATATTCGCGGCCCCGGCTATTTTGGCTTCTGCGGCGACAGCAGGTGTTACCCTGTCCGCTGCGGGCACCTTCACAGCTGTCGGCGGTGGCCTTGCCATGTTGCAGACCGGTTCCCAAGAGTTGGGTAAACACGCCTACGGGGCCAAACCCGGTCAAACACTGGGTAAATCGGCGCTTAAGATTGTGATTGACGGCACCGTTGGGGCGATCCTTGGCAGGCTTGGTGCCAAATTGCCGACAAATGTGACGACTGAGGTGGTAGAGGCCGTTGCCAAAGAGGGCACCAAGAAGTTTGCCTGGCTGACTATGGACAATGCCAAGCGTTTGCTGATGGAAGCGGTCAAAGATGGCGGCAGCGAGATGATAAACCAGCTGAAAAACGCCCTCAACAAATCCATCGATACTGGCAAGCCCCCCACACAGGATGAGTTGACCAAGGCGATTTCAGACGTTGTGTTCGCTGCTATTGGCGGGCCGTTGTTCAATAAATTCACCAAAGCGGAAACTAATTTGGTCAAAAACAACGATAAATTCATCAAAGATGCCATTGCCAGCCCGGTGGTAAAAAAGGTGCTGAAGAAAAAGAAGCTGACGCCTAAAGATCTAACCGACGCGCAGCGTCTCGACATGGCTGATGCGATCTTGACCGGGATCAAAAAGAAGGTGCTGACTGTGTCAGGTGGTAAGATGTACGACGTCGCGACAGGTAAAGATACAGCATCAAATATGGTGAAGAAAGCGCAGGATGCGACGGCGGCAGACAGCACCGTGCAACAGCTTGCAGAACGCGCGGCTGGTGAGTACCTCAAGCGTCAAAAAATCGGTGTCAAGAAATAGGATATTGTCTGTTTCTTGGATACGATGAAATAGCTGATGTTGCGACATGGATGAATGGCAACTCTCACGTCGAAGCGGTCTCAACTCATCTGATACTCAAATGATCCAGAACATCTCGCGTGAGTTCTGCTTGGGATTGTCCGGTCGCGTTCAATACCGCGTCAAACAGGCCGGAATTTACCAAATCTGCGACGCCGTGAACCATAGACCATTTCTTTCAAACTAAATATGCGATCTGGAAGATACTTGCTACAAGCAAGCTAATTGCAAAAGTAGAGAATAGTAGGTTTGGGATGGCGGAAACGCCCTGCCAAGTTTTCCGAATGAGGCTTGCGCTGTAGCTTGAAGCACAATACGAAACTAATTCCCAATGAGGATCGAAAGCCCTCGGAAATTTCTAGGAGAAAGGGCCAATATCGAAGAATTTGAAAAGTGGTTTGTTGATCAATGAGTAACTCAGTAAATATGGAATTTTGGGTGGACCTGTGGACAGGCGACCGAGCACGGTGCTGATGAAAAAGAAAAAGGGTAGGGCGCATGTATGAGCAAGGGGTCATATTTTTGTTGCTCAACGCGTCAGTGGTCTGGGCGGTTATTGCGGGACTCTTGACCTGGGTGATGCGCTCCAAGCTCTTTGTGCTGGTCGTTATGATCGCACCTTACATCATCGGCTCAACCTTTCGCGAAATCCCTGGGATGCAAAGCCTCATGGGGATGTACAGTACGTCTGTGATTTATGGCGCACCGGGCATTGTTTTTGGGATGTTGTATGCCGACTATCAACGGGTGAAACAGTATCTTGTCCGGACCTCCAAGCTGGCGTTTCTAGCGCGTGGCGGTATTGCGTTATCGTCGGTATATTTGTTGGGCTATTTTGGCCAGCAGATCCTTTCTGAGAACCCTGCGGTGAAGTTTTTCCTTGGTTTCATCAACGGCGGTGCTCGGGCGCAGGAATTGATATCCCAAGTTGACTCTAGCGGCGCGATGACCTCGGCGGCTGTGATTGTAGGTAGCTTTGGGCTACTTGGTGTTACGCATTACATTGAACGTCGCGCCACCCTGAAAGCGGTGGAAAACAAAAAACGGTTGGAGACCTAATGAACCGCAATCTTGTCATCGCCTCCGTCGTTGGGGTCGTCTTCCTGTTCGCTGGGTACAACTTGTATTCCTACTTCAAAGAGCAACAGGCAATCCAAGCCGCAGAAGATTTGCGAGCAGAGCAGCGCCGCGCTGAACGGGATGCGGAGCGTGCCCGCGTGACAGCTG